>NZ_JEMA01001192.1 GCF_001589285.1 Sorangium cellulosum
AGCTGCTGCGCCCCGCCCTGCGGCGCGAAGCCCCCGCGCGAGAGCCGGATGCGAACGTGTTCGTCCTCGAACTCGAAGTCGCTCACGTTGCGCTTCTCTAGGAGGCGCACCAGCGCCCGCAACTGCTTGAGGTTGATGTTCATGGAAGGACGTTCGGCCATCGATGTTTGCCGCCTTTCAACCAGAGTGACGGCTCATGTTCAACCTCTTTCGTCCGGTCGCGCCTTCTCCAGGTGCCCGAGCAGCCCGAGCAACCCGAGCACGTACGAGCTCGGACCGAAACCCGCCACGCGCGCCATGCAGGCCGGCGCGATGCGTGAGCGGCGGCGGAACGGCTCTCGGGCGTCGGGGTTGGAGATGTGCACCTCGACCGTCGGGAGCGCGCCCGCGCGGATCGCATCGTACAGCGCGATCGACGTGTGCGTGTAGGCGCCGGCGTTGAGGAGGATGCCGTGGAAGCCGCGATCGCCGGCGTGGCTGATCGCGGTCACGAGCTCTCCCTCGCAGTTCGACTGCATGCACGACACCGAGGCGCCGTGGGCCTTCGCGGCCTCCTCGACGGCGCGGTGGATGTCATCCAGCGTGGCCGTGCCGTAGATCGCTGGCTCGCGCTTGCCCAGTCGATCGAGGTTCGGCCCGGAGATGACCGAGATCCTGAAGCCGCTCAGGAGAGCTCCTTCAGCAGCACGGGCACCTTGGTGCGCAGCAGGTACCGGGCCTTTCCGATGTTCGCGTCGGGCGCCATCGAGAAGGCCACGAAGTACGAGCTGTTCACGACGCGGATCAGCGTCGTGACCTTCTCCGCCTGGATCGCGATCTCGGCGGCGTTGCCCGCGTCGAGCATCTCGGCGGCGCGCTGGATCGACTTCAACACGACGCTGAACTCCGCGCCGATGGTGGTGATGTCGAACGCGGCCCCGGGCTTGGAGTAGCTGTCGACCGCGATCCCCTCGAAATCCATGAGAAGGGTCGCGATGCCGCCCTCGGTGTTCTCTACGACTTCCTTCAGCACGGCCTGGAACATGCGCCGAGACTACCCAAGCGCGGCACGATCGGGAAAACAAACGAACCTGCCCCCTGCGTCCCGCGCCCGCCCACGCGTCGGCGCGCGCCCCGGCCGCCCGCGCCGGCCGGCCGCCAGCGGCGGCGACGGGGGAACAAGGGCAACGTTGGAAGAGTTGGACCCGCTGGANGGGAACAAGGGCAACGTTGGAAGAGTTGGACCCGCTGGACGGGGTCGAACGGCGAGGGCGCTTTGCCTCTTGCATCCTGGTCCCAGCCGGGCGATTCCCGCCCCAGGGGGCCCGCTCCAAAGCACGCCTTGACCCTTGTCCCGGCGAGCGGCTAACGTGCGGCCGTTCTTTCGCCCGCGGCGACGCCCGGGGCGAATCCCGCCGGCGCGTCTCGCCGACGGGGACGACGTCAAACGTGGTCGGGAACGGCGTGCGCCGTACCCTCCAGCTCAGCAAGAAATAAGGACGGCCCAACATCTATGCGTGCGCGAGCCGGGGATCCCCCCCGCACGATGCCCCAGAAGATCCTCGCCGGGCGGGCGACGGATCCTCAGCTCCGCGGTGATCTCGTCCAGGTCAAGGTCGACCAGGTAATCCTCTCCAGAACGCCCTCCCGCGCGCTGGCCGAGGCCATCGCCACGGGCATGAAGAAGACGCCCGTCGAGGTCGCCGTCGCCTACGACGGCACCTGCGTGGCCGACGCGAGCTCGCTCGCCGACGTCGACGAGGGGAGCCCGCACTCGGTGTCGCCCGAGTTCCCGACCTACAACATCCCGATCGCGCGGCCGGGCATCGGCTTCCCCGCGCCGGTGCACCTCGAGCGCTTCGCCGCGCCCGCGCGCCTCGCCCTCACCGACGATCCGCGGCTCGCGACGGTCGGCGGCATCGGCATGCTGTCGCTCGTCGTCTCGCCGAGCCAGCTCGGTCAGGCGCTCGCCACGGGCTCGGCCTGGCTCAGGCCGCCCCGGAGCGTGCAGATCCACCTCTCGGGGCGGGTGCGGCCGTTCGTTTGCGCGCGCGACGTCGCGCTCGAGCTGCTCCGCAGGAACCTCGACGAGGTGGTGCGGCGCATCGAGGGCGAGCACCACGCGCCGGTGATCCTCGAGTTCGCCGGGCCGAGCGCGCGGCTGCTCTCGGTCGGCGACCGCGCGGTGCTCTGCGGCATCGCGCCGCAGGTGGGCGCGGCGGCGGCGCTGTTCGTGAGCGACGAGAAGACCGAGGTCTTCCTCCGCGATCAGCGCAGGTCGAAGGCGCACCGCGCGCTCGTGCCGGACCCGGGCGCGCCGTGCGAGGAGGTCGTCTCGATCGATCTCGGCACGGTCGATCCGCTGCTCATGGACGAGGAGGGCGTCGTGCGGCCGGTCCGCGACCTCGCCGGCAAGCCGGTGGCGCAGGTCGTCCTCGGCGGCGACTCGGGCGTGACGTTGCGCGACATGCTCGCGGCGGCGCTGCTGCTCAAGTCGAAGCGCGTCCCCTCGCGGCTCGACCTGCTCGTCGCGCCGCCGTCGCGGCAGGTGCTCGAGGTGCTCGCGCAGTCGGGCGCGCTGGTCGACCTCGTCGCGACCGGCGCGCGCATCGTCGAGCCGGACCGGCGCGTCGTGACGTCGGAGATCTACCCGCCGCCGCCCGGCGGCCTGTCGCTGCGCACCGCCGATCCGGAGCCGCGCATCGCCGGGGCGCCGTCGTTCGTCGTGGCGTCGGCCGAGACGCTCGCCTACGCGGTGGCCACGGGCGCGGTCGGCGATCCGCGGTCGTTCAAGCGGCCGGTGCGGGTGACCGTGCCGCGCGCGCTGCCGACCGACGACGTGCTCATCCTCCGCGACAAGAAGGGCGAGCAGGTGAGCACGAAGAAGCCGCCGTCGGCGCCGCCGGCGGTGCCCTGGAAGGGGCCGCTGACGCTCGACGTGCTCGCCGGCGTGCCGAAGGGGAACGGGCGCGCGGCGGTCGGGGCGCGCGGTCGCAAGGCCCCTGCCCCGGTCGAGGCGGCGCCGCCGGCCGCGGAAGAGAAGGAGCAGGCAGCGCCGGCCGAGGGCAAGGCGGCCGGCGGCGTGGCGCTCGTGCTGTCGACGCTCGACGAGGTGCGGGCGGTCGCGGAGCGCGCGACCGATCTCTCCTCGGTGCGCGCGGTGGTCGCGCCGTTCGTCCCGAGCACCGCTGTGTCGGCGTTCGCGAGCGAGGGCATCGCCACGTTCCTCGTTGGCGCGGAGGCGCTCGGCAGCATCAAGGAGCAGAAGAGCGTGGATCTCCCCGCCCCCGCGCAGTGGGGCGATCGCGTCGCGGCCGTCTTCGGGAGCGAGCGCGTCGAGGTGGCGTGGCTCGCCACGGGCATGGAGCGGAGCTGGACGCACGCGGGCACCGTGCGGCAGCCGCCCGGCGCGAGCAAACCGGCGAGGTAGCGGCGTCGCCGCGGCGGGCGCCGTCGCGCTCCCGGCAGGCAGCGCCGAGCGCCCGGTGGGGATGACGCCATCCCCACCGGGGACCGAGGGCGCAGCGCTCAGGGCGCGGCGCGCACGGGCGAGAGCGGGGCGAGGAGCTTGATCTCGTTCGTGAGATCGCGGAAGCGGATCTGCTGCTCGTTGATCTGCATCTCGAGCACGATGACGCGCTTCGTGATCTCGTCGAGGCGCGCCGAGGACTTCGCGAGCCGATCCGTGAGGTCGCGGCGGAGCTCGTCGGCGGTCCGGTTCTTCTCGATGGCCCGGAGGTTCTGGCGGAGCTCATGGCTCTGCTGCTCGAGGCGCTGCTGCTCCGCGATCAGCCTGTCGCGCTCGTCGATCGCGGGGCGCAGCTTCCCCCGGATCTCCCAGGCCTGGCCGAGCTGCTTCGCCACGACAGCGTCGGCGCGCGGGTCCTTCAGGTAGGCCTGCACCGCGTCGTCGGCGAGCTGGCTGAGCCAGTCGATCTGCTGCCGGAAGATCCGCCGCTCGTCCACGTCGAGCACCGCCGTCCCCCGCCGCGGCACGTCGATCGGCACGAGCGCGCTGCCGGTGCCGACGTTGTCCTCCGTGCCCTTCGGCGGCGCGTGCAGGCGCGTCCCGTGCAGGCGGGGGTGCTTCACCAGCGTCCTCGCCGCGGCGTCGCCGCCGTTGCGGACCGCGTACTTCGTGTGCGTGACCCAGTCGCGCTCGATCTCGAGCGCGCCGCCCTCGATCTTCGCGAGGCGCGCGCCCTCCGCGCTCTCCTCGCGCGCCGTGTCGACCGCGAGGCCCCGCTCCAGCGCGAACGGCACCGTCGTCGTGGCGCCGGGCGGCAGCGGCTCGACCATGCCCTGGCCGAGGAACGCGCCGTTCTCGAAGACCGCGATCGGGCCGCGCTCAAGGAGCCCCTTCGTGTCGTTCGTGAAGCGCGCCACCCGGAACGGGTGCGAGCTCGACGCGGGCACGCCGCCGTCGGGCGCGAACAGGAAGATCGACTCGCCGGGCACCTGCTTCGCCAGGAGCAGGACCATCGTCGCGCTCCGGTCGGGGATGTCGACGGGGAACGGGATGTCGTAGCGCGTCGTGCCCGCCTCCATCGCGACCGCGGCGAGGGCGCTGACGTTGCGCGGCGGCGACGGGTTCATCGGCCTGGACTCCATGGCCTTCGGCGGTGGGGCCGCAGCCTCCCCCTTCCACTGCGGCGCCACCGCCGGCGCGGCGCTGCCCGGAGCCGACGTGGCGCGCCGCTTCGGCTTGGCAGCGTCGGCCCGGGT
>NZ_JEMA01001193.1 GCF_001589285.1 Sorangium cellulosum
CCCCGGCCGCGCCGGCGATCGGGGCGGGCGCGGAGGGCGGCGGATCACTGAGCGCGCCGGCCTGAGATCCCGCGGAGCGACGCCTCTCTGCACACAGATCCGCAGGCGCCGCGCGGCGGACGCCTGCCAGGCTGCGGCATGCGGTCCGCCGGGCCAGCAGTCCGGCCAGGGATCTTGAGAGAGATTTCAACGCAAGGGCGCAGAGACGCAGAGGCGCAAGAAGGAACAACTTTCCTGCGTTCTTGCGTCCTTGCGCCCTGGCGTCTTTGCCTTGAAATCTCTCGCCGCTCGCGAGGCGGATCCCTGGCAGGATCGCTGACCCGCGGCACCAGAACGCCGACGCGCTCGAAAGGACAGGACATGCCGATCCAACCACCCCCTCCGATCCACGCCGAACGCCTCGACTACACAGAGGGAGAGACGATCTGCGAGGCGTACGTCGCCTACGACGCCTCCAGCGCCGGGAAGCGGCCCTGCGTCCTCATCGCCCACGCATGGGCAGGGCAGAACGAGGCCATGCACGAGAAGGCCGCGGAGCTGGCCAGCCTGGGCTATCTCGGCTTCGCCATCGACGTGTACGGCAAGGGCGTCCGCGGCGGCGAGATGGAGGACAACTCCCGGCTCATGGCGCCGTTCCTGGAGGACCGCGGCCTGCTCCGCAGGCGCCTCGAGGCGGGCCTCGCCGCGGCCCGACGGCACCCGCTCGCCGACCCGGACCGCATCGGGGCCATCGGATACTGCTTCGGAGGGCTGTGCGTCCTCGACCTGGCACGGAGCTCCCCGCCAGGCCTGAAGGGCGTTGTGAGCTTCCACGGCTTGCTCCACCCGCCGGACCTGGGACCGCAGGCGCCCATCAAGGCCAAGGTGCTCGTGCTCCACGGCTGGGAAGACCCGATGGCGCCGCCCGCCGACGTGCTCGCCCTCGCGCGCGAGCTCACCGAGGCCAAGGCCGACTGGCAAGTCCACGCCTACGGCCACGCGATGCACGCCTTCACCTACCCGGGCGCGAATATCCCGCAGGCGGGCATCCTGTACGACGCCGCTGCCGCCAGGCGATCGTGGGCCGCGATGCGGAGCTTCCTCGAGGAGGTCCTCGACCACCGCTCAGGCTGAAACGCCGCGCGGCGCGCCGAGCCACGACGCCCGCACACGAAACGCGCCGACGCCCGCACACGAAACGCGCCGACGCCCGCACACGAAACGCGCGCGCGGGCGCCGGGCGCGCCGGGGAAACCCCGCCGCCCGACGCCCGCGGCACGCGCGCCTGAGCCGAGCTGCGCGACGCGGCTCGGGATCAGCTCGCCACCATGTTCGCGTGGTCGCCGTTCGCACGGGCGATCACCGACGCCTTGATCCAGGTCCGCACCATCGTGAGGTGGCGCGCCTCGGCGGCGCGCGCGGCGATGAACTGATTCATGAGCGCCTGGTCGTTGAGGCCCTGGGAAATCTCGATGAGCACATCCCAGGCGTCGTTGTCCGTGAGCTCGGCGATCAGCATCGCCTCCAGCGCGTCGGCCAGGTTCGTCCTCGGATCGGTGACGACCTTGATCAGGCCGCACGAGGCGACCCCGTGGACGTCGGCCAGCGGCGTCTCCGCCGTGGGATCCGCGCCCAGCATCCGGATCACCGAGGCGATCAGGAGGAAGTGCTCCGACTCTTCGCTGTAGATCAGCTCGATCTCCTCGCGCGTCGGACCGCCCTCGAACGACCCGAGCGCGTCGAACTTCGCGAGCACGCCCTTCCATAGCCGGCTGCCCGCCCGCTCGAAGGCGAGGCGCTCGCCCAGCTTGTCGAGAAGGACCAGCGGCGCCTCGCCCTTCAGCGCCTGGAGGGCCGTCTTCACGGCGCCCTTCAGCGTGCCAGGAGGAGGCATCGTGCCGACCCGCTCCTCCCGGCGCGCGTAATGGGCCATGACGCTGGCGATGGCCGAATCGTCGCCCGCGCTGCTCGGGGGCATGATCCGCGCGCCCACGACGAGCTCCTTCGAGTCCATCGGCGACATGTCCATTCCGGTGCGGTTCATCCCCGCTGTCGTCTCGGTCTTCATGCTGACCTCATCTTGTAAACCTTCGCGCCATTGCCGTTGGCCTGCTTGCCCTGCGCCGCCTGGACCGCGAGCTCCGTCCCGGGGACGTACACGTACCCCGCCGCCACCGTCTCCGACGGCGAGCCGGCCATGTTCAGCCGATCGCGGTAGGCGAGCGTCTGCGGCGTCTCCGGCACCTCGCGCGGATCCACGATGCTCTTCCCGACAGCGCGCAGGTGCACCTCGCCCTGCAGCACGCGGCGGACGAACTCGCGGTGGCTCCTGAACTCGATGGGATCCGGCAGCTCCGCCGGCAGGATCTCCGCGGCGTCGCGCCCCTCGATCTTCTCGAAGAGGCGGCGCACGTGCTGGAGCTGCCCGAGCTCGTAATCGACGAACCGCTCCCAGATGGCCTTGATCCGGGGGTTCGACTCGGACCGAGCACAGCCATAGTAGTTGTAGACCTCGGTCGCCTCGTGCAGGAGCCACTTCTCGAGCCAGGTCTCGCTGGGATCGATGATCGACTCGTACTGCGTGACGTGCTGCTCCTCGATGGAGGCGATCTCCGCGTAGAGCTGCCGCGCCATGGGGTCGGCGAACGTCGGCCCGACGTTCATGTAATAGTCGTGCGTCTGGTGCTCGGCGGCCATGATCGTGATCGCGTGCAGCTTGGTGAGCGGCGCCGCCGTCCTCCTATCGTAGGGGGCCCGCAGGTCGTCGTCGGGGTGACGGTGCTCGACGCTGGTGGGCCTGCCGGGGCAGACGTCCGTGTAGCACTGCAGGATGTTGTTCGAGTCCTTGCCGTGCACCCGGTCCATGAGCGCCGAGTAGCGGTACAGGTGGTCGAAGTCCTCGAGCATCCCGAACCGATAGACCTGCGCCATGTACTCGTCGGGCTCGCGCATCGCGACCGACGCGGTGACCTCGATCGCCACCTGCTCGAAGCCGATGGTGGTCTCGAGCACGGACAGATCGCCCGGCAGGAGCCAGTTCACCATCGTCTGCTGGTGGTGCTCGATCCGGCGCACGAGGGCGAGCTCCCGCTGGAGCGCGCCGTTCATGCGAGCACAGGCATGCGAGAAGCGCACGGCCTCCGACTCGATGCCGTTCATCAAGATGATCCGGACGCGGGTGAACGCGTCATCGTTCAGCTTGCTGGACGGGATGCTGACAAGCTCCCGCCAATCGAACTGCTGCTTGTCGAGCGGTGTGCCCCGCTCGTTCAACAAATCAAGTGCCACCTTGACCTCCAGTCTCCGGGGTGTGTGCAAGGGGCGCTCCACGTGGGAACGCCCACCCTGTTCGCGAGGGGCCAAGCGCCACGATGGGGCACTTGGCCACGTCTGTCGCAAATCGCCTGGGCGCTACTTTCCTCCGGCGCTCATGACGTGCGCGTAACACGTGTTGACGAAGTCCGAGATCGCCGCGGCGCCGAGCAGGAAAGAGGCTCCCCGCGTGACGCGCGGCGACACGAAATAACCGACGGTAAGCGCCAGCGAGGCCCACATCGCGGCGCACCGAGGACACGTGAGGAGCTCTCCGACGGCGCGCGTCATGCCCTCGCCGCGCGGCTCCTCGTGCGTCCCGCCCGCGGGGTCCTGCTCCACGTCGGTGAACGGCGCGCGCACAGCGCGGGCCACCTTGTCGCGCGTGATCAGCCGGCTCAGGCGGTTCGTGGCGAGCCCGAGGAGCGCCGCGTCGCGGAGGGGAATGCGCGAAGGCAACGGTCGCCCGGCACGTTCCATGAGCGCGAAGGCGCCAGCCGAGAGGGCCAGGTAAGTCCCCATCAGCTTGACGTAGTGGGCGAGGGGCTCGTCGTCGTGGCCCTGCCCCAGCAGCGCATCGAGAGTCAGCATGACCGCCGCCACACGCAACCAGCATGCCCTGCGGGCTCTCGCGAGGACCGGAGCGCGGATTGGCGGGCTCGACAGGCGTGGTGGCGGGCGAGACGGAATCCAGGGACGTCGCGGCGCGCCCTGAGCGGGCTCTGCGGCGATTTGTGGCGCGGGCGCGAGAGAGCGCCCGAGCGAGGTGAGCTGTGAATACGGCTGAGGTGGGCTGTCGAAGCGCCGAGGAAGGATCGGTGTCGGCGGGCTGCGGATCGGGTCTTGCTCGGGCCCGCCTCTTACAATCACCTGGCCATGCGCACCTGCATCTCCTCGACGGAGACGTCCTCGATGACGGCCGAGAGGACCCAGTGGTGGCCGAACGGGTCCTCGATCCTCCCCTCGCGACGGCCGTAGAACTGGTCGTTGATGGGATAGATGATCGTGGCACCGGACTCGACGGCGCGCGCGGCGACGGCGTCAGGGTCCTCGACGTTGAGCGTGAGGGCGATCGGCGTGCCGCCGAGCGCCCTCGGGCCGCGCGCGTTCCACTGGGGGGCCTCGTCCGAGACGCTGAAGAGGGAGTCGCCGATCACGAGCTCGGCGCAGACGATGGCGCCGCCGAGCTCGGGGTCGGCGAGGCGCAGCTTCTCGGTCGCGCCGAACGCCTTCTTGTAGAACGCGATGGCGTCCGACGCGCCGGCGACGACGAGGTGCGCCACGAGGGTGTGGTACGGGGGCGGGGCGATGGGGTGCTGTCGCTTGGTCATGGGCGGAGCATGTCCACGGGGGCAGAGCGGGTATTGTAAAAACGTGGCGGCCGGATCGGCCGCCGGCGCGGCGCTGCCGCCAGGGCTGGAGCAGCCGCGGGCGCCGGCCCGGGCAGAAGGGGCGGCTCAGCCGCCGAGGGGGACGTGGTTCCGCTCGCGGCGCTTCGCGACGTACTCGGTCGGGGTCAGGCCCGCGAAGGCGCGGAAGTCGTGGATGAAGTGCGCCTGGTCGTAGTAGCCGCACGCGGACGCGACACGGGCCCACGAGACGCGCTCGCAGCGCTCGATCGCCGAGAGGGCCTGCTGGAAGCGCCGCACGCGGCAGTAGCGCTTCGGGGTGAGGCCTACCTGCTCGGTGAAGCTGCGGATGAACCGCCGCGAGCTCATCCCGAGCTGGCCGATCACGTCGGACACGGTGCAAGCGCGGGACGGGTCGGCGAAGGCGGCGAGCGCGAAGTCGACAGCGGGGTCGCGCGCGGGTGAGCGCGCGGAGAGGCGCGCGGGAGGGCGGAGGAGCCGCGCCGCGAGGGCGGACTCGAGGGCGCGGAGCCGGGCCTCGGGGGTGCTCGCCTCGAGGACGCGCTCGCGGACCAGGGCGGCCTCGCGGCCCCAGAGCGCGTCGAGCGAGACGTGGGTGCCGCCGAGGGCCTCGGCGTCCGGGCCGAAGAACGGGAACGCGCCGCCCGGGGTGAACTCGGCGCCCACGATCGCCCGCTGCTCGGCCGTGTCGATCGCGAAGTGCTCGGCGTGGGCGCCGCAGACGGCGATGCCGGAGAGGCGATGGCAGCGGGCGGAGGAGGAGGCGGGGGGCGGGGCGGAGGAGGAGGCGGGGTCGTACCAGCGAAGCTCGTCCTCGGCGAGGTTGATGAGGAGGCTCATGGAGCCGGTGGGGAGCACGCGCTCGAGCAGATCGGGGAGCTCGGGCGCGGCGTAGTACCAGAGCCGGCCGACGAAGCGGGCGAGAGGGGGAGACGGGGTGCGGGTGACGAAGTGCATGGGGCGGCCCGGGGGGAGGAGGCAGCATGCCATGGGCGGGGGCGGGGGGGGCGGGGTGCGCCGGGAGGATGTTCCGGGCGAGCGGCGGCGCGCTCCGCGATGGACCAGCGAGAAGCACGGCCGGTGCTCGGCGGCTGGACGGTGGGGAGGGCGATCTCTAGGATGCCGGCTCGTGACCGCGGCCGTGCGACAGGCGAAGACTGGGACGAGCCGGGGGAAGGCCGCCGGGGCGAAGCGCCAGGCCAAGGTGAAAGCTGCGGCAGCGGAGTCGCCGGAGGCGTTGCTCGACAGGATCTTCGCCGAGCTGCCGGATAACCCGCAGGCGAGCGACGGCCTGCCCGAGGTGGTCCGAAAGAACCGGCGCCAGCGGGCAAGGCGGCGGCTGCTCGATGCGCTCGCGGCGCGCGGGCCTTATCCGGTGCCGGAGGGGCTGCGCGGCGAGCTGCGCGCGCTCGTGGAGCGGTGGGGGCAGAAGGGCTTCGAGGATGCGTATCCGGAGGCGGATGCGTTCGAGATCCGGTGCGCGGAAGAGCGCGCCGTGCTCGACGCGGCAGCCCGGGGTGATGAGGAGGCGCGCTTCGCGGCGGCGGAGCGGGCCTACAGGCGCGAGGTCGAGGCGAGGTACGGGCAGATCGAGATCCGCGGGCTCCAGCTCAGCGCGCGCGTGCGGCAAGATCTCGAGATCGCCTATGTGCCGCTGCACGTCGAGGCGCCGTCCGGGGAGCTGCGCTCGGGGAAGCCCAGGAAAGCGGCTGGCAAGAGGCCAAAGGGCGAGGCGACGACAGTAGAAGCCGAGGCGGCCAGCGCGATGCTGCACGTGCTGGAGCGGCCGCGGGTGCTCGCGGCGGAGGCGCTGGTCAGCCATCCTCGGCTCCTGATCGTCGGCGAGCCGGGCAGCGGCAAATCGACGCTCCTCGCGTACCTCGCCACGCGCGCAGCCCGCGGCGAGCTGGCCACCTCCGCCCCAGGCCGCGATCCGGCGTCGATTCCCTTCCTCGTTCCGGTTCGAGCACTTCAACAAGCCACCGCGAGCCCGGAGGAGATCGCTCGCGCCGCCGGCGCGGAGGCCTGGTTCGTGGAAGCGGCGCTCCGGCGCGGTCGAGCGCTGCTCCTCGTCGATGGTCTGGACGAGGCCCGGACGCAGGTGGCGGGGAAGGTGCTCCCGGGCCTCACGGCGATGCTCGAGGACCATCCAGCGACCTCGGTGGTGGTCACGACCAGGCCCGCCGCCGCTCCTGACCAGGAAGAGACAGCGCCCAGGGGCTTTGCGCGCGCACGCCTCTTGCCGATGACGCGCGACGAGGTCGGCGTCTTCATCGACCGATGGTGCCTGGCCGCGGAGCTGAGCCTCAACAAGCCGCGCGGGCAGGCCGAGATCGACGCGCGCGCCGCCGCGGACGATCTGAAAGAGCGGGTGCGGGCGAGCCGGGCGATCGAGAAGCTCGCGCAGACCCCCCTCCTCTGCTCCGTCATCTGCGTCGTCCACCGCTTCATGGGGCAGCGGATCCCGGAGCGACGGGTCGCGCTGTACGAGGCGATCACCAACGTCCTGCTCTACGAGTGGGACCGCGCCAAGTTCGCGGAGGGCGCCGCCATCGGCAAGCTCGACGCCCACGCGAAGCGCGCGCTGCTCGCCCGGTTAGCGCTCTCGATGCACAGGGCGCGCGTGGCGGAGCTGCCCGCGGAGGACGTCATCGAGCGGCTCGCGGCGCACCTGCCGGATCTCGGCCGACCGGAGGAGGAGGCGGCCGCGATCGTGGCCGAGATCCGCGATCGAAACGGCGTGCTCGTGGAGCGGGCGCCAGGTTCGTTCGCGTTCTCACACCTGACGTTCCAGGAGTACCTGGCCGCGATGGAGCTGGTGAACGCGCACGCTTACGACGAGCTTCTGCGCAACCACAAGGACAAGTGGTGGCACGAGGTGATCGTCCTTTCCGCCGGGTTCCCGGGGGCGCACGCCGACCGGATCGTCCTCGGGTTGCTCGGCAAAGACGGCGAGGACGTCGCTGAAGGAACGATGCTCGCGGCGCAATGTGCCGAGACCGCCATCGAGGTCAGGCAGGCGCTGCGGAAGGAGATCGAGAAACGCGTGGCACGGCTGGTGCCGCCGGCGAGCCCGAGAGAGTTTCAGACGCTTTACAACCTCGGCGAAGTGGCTGGGCCGGTGCTCCTTCGCTCGCTCGACAAGGCGAGCACGGAAGGGAAGGCGTCGATCATCATGTTGCTGGCTCATCTTGAATATGAGCCAGCGACCAGGGCAATCCTGAAGTTTCTGAGAGACCCCAGCCGGACCGAGCGCCCGTTCGCCAGCTTCGTCAGGATGTTCAACAGGTCTCGCACTCTTGCCGAGTGCGCCGCCTTTTTCATGATCAACATCATCCAGGTCTCAGACACAGCGTTTTCCGTCTTCTTCGACGCCATTCCCTCGGCTGATCCGAGCGCCATCCGGTATCTGCGAGCCTTCATGGACATTGCGAGGAGCGACAAGCTCAGAGCGCTCATCGTGCGCGCCGAGGCCGCGCCCGCGAAGCCTTCTTCCGCTTCCGCCTCCCGCTCGCCCAGACGCGCCGCACGTTCTGGTTGATCGCCTCGGAGAACGCCACCGGCCGCGTCATCAGGACATCCTGAAGCTGAATGCCGGGATGGCCCATCAGCCTCCGCACGAAGTCGAGGTGGCACTGGATCGCCGTCCCCCGGTGCTGCGTGAGCCAGTAGCGCTTCAGGCCGAAGTCCTCGACCGTACACCTCGCCTGCTCATCGCCCTCACGAGCCTCGATCCCGCCGTCCTCCGCGAACACGAACCGGCGACCCGGCCTGCCCTCGTCGGGCCGAACATATCCTCCGGCTGGCCACCTGTCGTGCTTCGCGCCGTTGCACGCCATGCACGCCAGGAAGTAGTTTTTCCACTCGTAAGCCTGCGCGGGAAAGCGCGCCTTGGGCCGGAAGTGCTCGACCTGCCCCGGCGGCCTGTCCTCCCCGCTCGTCCCGGGGTGGTTCGAGCTGACAGGAGACTGGCAGTACGCGCAGAAGCCGTTCGACATCCCGGCGATCGCCTGTCGGACCCGCGCATCGGTGCGCCAGACGGGCGGGAGATCCGGCTTCCCCTTCTCGTCCGCCGGCAGCACCTCCGGCGCGTAGCTGGCGAACCCCTTCTTCCGCTTCGCCCCTTGCTCGGCAAGCTTCTCGAAGGCCCTCGCCTTCCTCCAGAACGCCGCCGCGTCCGGGAGCGCCGCGTCCACCGTGCCTTGCCAGTCAGCGGGCGGCTTTACGCCTCTTCGCCGGAGCCGGATCACGCCGTTCCCCTCCTTTCGCGGAAAGCTGTGCATCCAGCCGCCTGAGCAGCGCGATCTGCGTCCGCGCTATCTCGGAGAGCAGCGGCCCCTTGCCCTCCCGCTCCTCCTCCCGCGCCAGAACGCCTTGAAGCTGGTCCAGCATCGCCAGCAACGCCTGCCGGTCGCGCGCCGTCGCCGTGCCGCCCTCGACCTTCCGCCGGAGCTCGGCGGCCTTCACCTCCAGCGCCTCGTACGTCGGCGAGAGGCGCGAGGGCACGTCGAAGACGGCGTCGTCCACCATGACCGAGTCGACCTCCGCGCCGTCGAGCCGCTCCAGATCGCCCTTCGTCAAGGGCCGCACCGTCGTGCCCTCGCCAGGCTTCTCGTCCAGCACGAGGACCTGGATCTCGCGCTCCCTGTCGTCGATCGCGGCCTGCACGACCGCCGGGGAGTGCGTTGTCAGCACGAAGCGCGTGCGCGGGAACAGGCGCGTGAGCTGGTCGATGATCCGCCGCTGCCAGCGAGGGTGGAGGTTCAGGTCCACCTCGTCGATGGCCACCATGGCCTCGCCTGCGAGCGGATCGTCGAGCGCGGAGAAGAGCTGCGCGTAGCGGATCGCGAGATCCAGCACGACGGAGAGCATCGCGCGGTACCCGTCGGAGAGCTCCGTGATCGAGAGCACCACCCCCGAGCGCCGGAACGCCGCCACGCGGCGCCCTTCCTGCTCGACGAGCTCCACCGCCTCGATGCGCCGGTCGAGCCCCACGAGCCACGCGCGGAGCCGCTCCCAGACCGCCCGCGCGGCAGGGTCGTACTCGCCCCGCTCCTCCAGGAGCGCGACATAGGCGGAGAGATCCCGGAAGAGGTACTCGTCGAAGTCGACAAGCGTGCGCGTCCCCGGGCGGCGCAGCGCGTCCTCGAGGTGCGCCGGGAGCGCCCTCGCCAGCGCCTGCTCCCACTCCGGACCGAGGAGCGCAGGGCCGGTCGCCTGGCGCGGCCTCGCGGGCGGACGCAGGGCGCGGTACTGGCCATAGGCAAAGACATGATGTCCGCGCGGGAGCCGCGTGCGCTCGGGGCGCCCTTCGCCATCAGCCCAGCGCGCGAGCGGCTCGGCGCCGATCCCGTGGAGCGCCATCGAGCCGCTGGACGCCCCGCGGCGGAGCGGGAAGCGGTCGAGCCCTTCGCCGTCGCCCGGCGCGAGCGAGGCGAGCGCCTCGATGATGCTCGTCTTGCCGGAGCCGTTCTGCCCGATGACGACCGTGACCTGCGCCCCGAGCGGCACCTCGCCGCGCGCGAAGCAGCGCACGTTCTCGAGGACGAGCCGGGAAACACCGGTTGTGCCTGGCCCCGCTGGGGGCACGGGCGGCGACTTGCTCTGCTTGCTGCGCGTCGTCACGCGCCGACTATAGCCAGAAACGTCGCGAGGACGCTCTGGCGATCAGGACGGCCGGGCGACCCCGGTGGAGCGCGTGATCACCACCTTCCCCCGCGCGCGCAGCGTTTCCACATAGCGGACCGCCTCCGGCACCCCGCTCAGGGGATAACGCCGATCGATCACGGGCCTGACCCCGCCTCCTTCGATCAGCTCCTTCAGGGCGACGAGATCGGCCGCATTCGGACGCGCCGCGTGGAGCTTCATCGCTCTCGACCCGGACCATCGCCCCAGGAGCGCGACCCGCAGAAAGGCCCCCGTGGTCCCTCCGATGAGCACGTACGTGCCGCCATCCCGCAGCACGCGCCGGTAATCGGAGACGGACCGGTACGCCGCCGCGTCCAGGATCACATCGTAGTCGTGCCCGCTCCGGGTGACGTCCACGCGCGTGTAGTCGACGACGTGATCGGCGCCCAGCGACCGCACCAGATCGACGTTCGCGGTGCTGCACACCCCGGTCACCTCCGCGCCCAGCGCCTTCGCGATCTGAACGGCGAACGTCCCCACGCCGCCGGAGGCGCCGTTGACGAGCACCCGCTGCCCGGCCCGGACCCGCCCGCAGTCGCGGAGCGCCTGGAGCGCCGTCACCGCCGCCATGGGGACCGCCGCCGCCTCCTCGAAGCTCACGTTCGACGGCTTCGGGGCCAGCGCCTCCTCCGAGGTGCAGACGTACTCCGCGAAGCCGCCCCACCCGTGAGAGGACAGATCCCCGAACACCTCGTCCCCCACCCGGAACCGGGTCACGCTCTTTCCCACCGCCTCCACCCGACCGGCGATGTCCGCGCCAGGCACCCGGTGCCTCGGCGCGAGGAGCCCGAAGCCGGCGAACCGAAGGAAGAACGGATCCGCCCGCATCTTGTGCCAGTCGGCCGCGTTCACCGCCGCCGCCTCGATCCGCACGAGCACGCCGCCGTCCCCGGGCGCCGGCGTGGGGATCTCCTCGAGGCGCAGGTTGTCGGCCGAGCCGTATTCGTGCTGAACAATCGCCTTCATCGCATTCTCCCGGGCGAGCTCCCGCGCCGCCCGCTGCGATGGTGATCCCGGACAGCGCGCGCCGCCGCTCCGCGCGGGAGCTTATCCGCTCCGCGCGGGAAGACCATGACCCGCGCCGGCCCCGGGCGGCGCCCCCCCTTCGCCCCCG
>NZ_JEMA01001194.1 GCF_001589285.1 Sorangium cellulosum
CTCGACGCAGCGCCCCGTCGGCGCGCAGCGCGCGCTCGCGCCGCACTGGGCGCCGCCCAGCGAGCACGGGCCGCACTGCCCGTCCACGCACACGAGGTCGCCGCACTCGGCGTTCGACGTGCAGGTGCCCGACGGCACGGGGATGCACCGGTGATCGGGCGAGCAGACCTCGTCCGGGTCGCAGTCGGGCGCGTCGACGCACGACACGGGCAGCACGCAGTCCCCGGCGACGCACACGCCCGCGCCCGCGCAGTCCGCGTCGCGCGTGCAGCCCCTGGGCGGGTTGATCACGTCGGGCACGCGGTCGTCGTCGCCGTCGTCGGCCACGCACGGCGCGGAGAGGCCGATGTCGAGATCGCCCGGCCCCCCCGACGCCGCGTCGTTCACCGAGCGGAAGTAGAGGTTCGCCTCGCACGCCGCGCTCACGCCCACGACGTTGAGGTCGATCGAGCCCTGCGCGTAGCCGTGCGTCACCTCGTTGATCAGCAGGGGGTCGGCGTCGGTCCCTACCTCGGTCGCGACCTGCATCTCGGTGACCGTGACGGGCTCGTAGCTCCCGGCGGCGCCGAACGTCCAGACGCCCGAGAGCGTGCCGTCGCCCTTCACGCCGAGCACGAACTCGTAGCCGCCCATCGACTCGTCGGCCGTGAACCGCGGGTCGATCTCCGTCGCCTCGGCCGTGCCGCCGGTCCCCCGGTTCCTGTCCGCGTCGATGAACACGAACAGCGTGGCCTGAGCGCCGATCGCGGCCGTCCCCGACACGTACGCGCGCGCCCACAGCCGCCCGGCGTCGGCGACCGCGTAGGCGGTGCGGAAGTCGATGGACTGCTCCGGCGCCGCGAAGGTCGCCGCGCCGTCCCCCGCGACGTCCTCGTCGCTGTAGGGCCATTGCGGCTCCCCTGTCTTGTCGATCGCGACGATCTCGTCGAGCACCGGCGTCGTCCGCCCACCGGTCCACGTCTGAGCGGCCGAGCTCGTCGGCCCGAGCGCGACAGCGAGCGCCGCCCCCACAGTCAGCGGCGCGACGCATGAGCGCCCCCGTACGCACCTAGTTCTGTGATGTGCCATGGCGGGGAGCATCCTCGCACAGGTCCGCGCAACCCTTGCAAATGAAAGGCGTTTTGCGCCTGGAGTGCGCAGGGGTCGCAAGGACACGCACCCGTCGCAGCGCGCGTCTCCTCGCGCGCAACACAAGCGACCGGGCGCGCTCTCGCTCCTGAGCCGCGCCTCCCGCCGCTGTCTCCGGCGCGCGCACCGCGCTTGGCCGCGCGCCCGGTTTCTGTAACTGTCCCGCGGTCACTTACGCCTCGCGGCGAGGCGCGGCGCGGCGCTCGGGCGCACCGATCGTCGTCCCCTGGCCGCGCGAGAGGATGTCTTCTTCGACTGACTCGACCGAGGAGACCGGATGCACTGCACTGTCCAGAAACACCGCCCCGGAGCGTTCCGGTGGGCCTGCCTGCTGCTTGGATCGCTCGTCGCGGCGTGCTCGGGGGAAGACCCGGCGCCGCTGGAGGGGAGCGCGTTCGACGTCGAGCGCTACGACCTGCGGGGCGAGTTCGACTGGGAGCGGAGCCGCCTCGTCGCGACGCTCGGCCTCACGCTGTCGTTCACCGGCGAGGGCCCGCGGAGCGTCGTGCTCGACAGCGCCGTGACCGACGTGAAGGACGTGCGGCAGAGGGGCGGCGGCGCGCTCCCGCACGCGATCGACGTCGCGCGCGGCGCGCTCGCCGTCGACCTCTCGAGCGTTCCCGAGGCGACGGCCGGCGGGCCCATCGAGATCGAGATCGACTACGAGGCGCTCTCCGGCGACGCGCTCCGCGCCGTGCCGGCGCGCCTGGGCGATCCCGTCGCCGTGCGCGCCGTCTACACGGTCTCGGAGCCGCTCGGGGCGTCGCGGTGGATGCCCTGCCACAACGCGCCCTCGGATCGCGCCGTGTTCTCTGTCGCCCTGCGCGTCGACGGCGGCGAGTCGCTGATCGCGAACGGCGATCTCGTGGGCGACGAGGATCTCGGCGCCGCCGGCCGCCTCGTCCGTTACGAGACAGCCTACCCGCTGCCGACGTACCTCATGGCGTTCGCTGTCGGCGACTTCGAGGTCGAGCGCGGCGCGCGGGGCGACCTCCCCATCGCGGTCTGGCGCCGCCGCGGGCTCCCCGGCGATCACGGCGCGATGCTGGACGAGCTCTCGCGCGCGATCGGCCGCTTCGAGGAGCTGCTCGTGCCGTACCCCTTCGAGAAGTACGCGCTCGTGCTCCTGCCGGACTTCTCCGCGGGGGGCGTCGAGCACGCGGGGATCAGCTTCCAGCGCGAGGAGCGGAGCACGCAGCCCGCGCTCGCCTCCGACCTCCTGCTCACGACGCACGAGCTCGCGCACCAGTGGTTCGGCGATCTCGTCACGGTGGCGACGTGGGACGACCTCTGGATCAAGGAGGGCATGGCGACGCTGCTCGAGCAGGAGGCCGTCCGCGCCCGCACGGACGAGAGCGGCGCGGGGACGCTGAACGGCGACGAGATCGGCCTCCGGGACGGCGACGCGGTGCGCGACCCGTCGCTCGCGCCGGGCGAGAAGTACACGAGCGGCCCGTATGGCCGCGCGGCCTGGCTGCTCACCCAGATCCGCAGCCTCACCGGCGAGGACGCCTTCTGGTCGGCGCTCCGCGGCGTCCTCGAGGCGCGCCGCTTCGGCAGCATCGGCACGGACGAGTTCCTCGACGCCTTTGCGCCCGCGCTCGGCCCGGAGGCGACGGCCCGCGCGCGCCGCGCTGTCGCGGCCAGGGCGCTCCCGTCGCTCGAGGTCGAGGCCGCGCCCCCCGGCGGCGCGTTCGTGACGCTGCGCGACCCCGACGGCGCGCTCGTCGCGCCCCTGGAGCTCGCCTGGGTGGCCCCGGACGGCCTCACCCGCGCGCAGCCGCTCCTGCCCGGCGAGCGCGTCGAGGTCGCGCCCCGGCACCCGTCCGAGCTCCTCCTCGTCGACCCGCAGGATCGCCACCCCGAGTGGGCCTTCCTGGGCGCCGAGCGCGATCTCGAGGCCTACGCCGCGGCCGTCGCCCCGCTCCGCGTCCCGTCGGATCCCGGGGGCGTCGAGCGCTTCCTCGACGTCGGCGGCGCGCACCAGCTCGCCGCGCTGCAGGGCGGCCTGCCCGAGGGGCTCGCCCCCGAGCAGTTCGAGCCCTTCGTGGACGCCCTCGACGCCGACGCGGCCCGGGCCGTGGCGATCGCGGCCGCGTGCAACGCCGCCTGCGCCCCGGGCCTGGACGCCAAGGTCCGCGACGCGTGGACGAGCGTGCTCACCGGCGTGCTCGCCGCGGCGCCTCCCAGTTACGGGCTCGACTACGTCGACAGCTACGCCGCGTGCGGCGCTGTCGTCTCGCCCGAGGCGCTGTTCGCCGACGACTGGACAGCGCTCGAGGCCGGGCTCGTGTCGGGCGAGGTCTCGGACGCGCGGCTCCTGTTCCTGTCCAAGTTCCGGCTGCCGCCCGACAGGGCGCTCCGCGCGTGGGGGCAGGTCGCGCTCGCCGCGGGCTCGGTGCGCGCGCGCGTGCTCGCGATCCGGCACCTCACGGCCTACCTGGAGGGCCTCGACCCCGCCGCCCTCCCCGCGTGGCGCGCCCTCTTCGTCCGCGTGCTCGGCGAGAGCGACGTCGCCGACGTCCTCGGCGCCGACCTCCGCGCCGTGCTGTCCTCTGCGGCGCCCGCGGCCGCTGGCAACGAGGCGGCGATCGAGGGCCTGACCCGGGTGCTCCGCTCGCGCGCCGCCCGCTCCGTCCATCCGTCCGCCGTCTGCGCCGCGTTCGCGTTGGCCGCCGGTGACGAGCGCGCGTTCGACCGCTTCGCCGCGGCCGTCGAGGGCGCCGACCTGACCGACCTCACCCTCTCGCTGCTGCGCTCTCCCGCCGGCTGCCGCTGAAGCGCGCGCGACAGCCCACCTCACCGGGCCCTTCGCGGCGCGTCTGGCCACCTGCGCCGGAACCAGGCGCTGCTATGCTCGCCTTCCCATGTCGGAGCTCATCCACCTTCTTCACCAGGGCGCCCCCATCGCTCGTCTCGCCGAGATCCTTGACGGGTTGACGCACGACGAGCGCCTCCATGCCCTGTCGGCCACCAGCCGCGCCGATCAGCGCGCGCTCTACGTCGCCGCGGGCCAGGCCCCCTCGCTCACGCTCGACTTCTTCGTCCCGGACGGCACCCCGCGCCGCGTGGCCGTGCATCACAAGGGCCGGAACAGCCTTCCTCTGCCCTCGCCCTTCCGTTTCTTCGAGAAGCGTTTTGCTCTCCCCGAGGATGGCAGCGCGCGTCTCTTTGGTTACAACGAGGGTCTCACGCGTTCCTGGGTTGGCCCTGGATTCTTCGTCGCGCTCCCGACCGCCGGCAACCCTGCGTGGCAGGAGCGCGGCGCGATCGTGATCGACTACTTCCAGGTCCCGGACGGCCCCGTACCTGACGGCTGGCCTCCGGTCGTCCCGAACAGCAAGGGCCTCCAATCCTTCGTTTACGACGGAACGCGCGACTTCATGCGCCGCGTCTCGAATCACGTCTCGATCGGCGCCGCGTACAAGGGAGAGAAGTCCCTCGATCACTACTTCACCCTCTGTCGCGCCCCGTCCGACGGATAGCCCCCTTCAGCCGCCCTCGGCCCATCACGAAACCACGGTAGGCCCCCGGCGACGGGGCCGGCCCCCCTGACCGTGAGCTCTCTGGAGCGCCGATCAGTCTGAAACACCCAGGAATGAAGAGATTTGAACCACAGAGGCACAGAGGGCACAGAGGAAGAAGAGAAAATAAATCATCTTTCTTTTCTCTTCCTCTGTGCCCTCTGTGCCTCTGTGGTTCGTTTTCTCGGGGTTTCAACCTGTTGGTTTCAAACCGTTTGTCGCTCTAGTTGTCCCCCGTCCCCCCGGACAGCCGCGCGATCATCCCCTTTCGCAGGAGCCCCACCTTGTTCCGCATCGCGGTCACCTGCTGCCGCATCCCGTCCGCCTGCTCTGCCAGATCCGCGATCCCCGCCGCCGTGGCCGCCTGAGCCAGCTCGCGCGCCTCGTCCGCGAGCCGCCCCATGCGCCCTTCCACCTCGTCCATGGCCGTCACCACCTCGCCGATCTGCTCCGGCGTCGCCGCGTCGCGCTGGAGCGTCGCGGTCTCCTGCACCAGCAGGTTGATCCCCCGCCCCTCCTCGGCGAGCCCCGCGAACCGCTGGAACAGCTCCCCGAGCTGCTCTGCGCGGCGCTTGATCTCCTCGCCGCGCGCCGCCAGCGCCGTCGCCGTCGCCTCGTGGCGATCCCGCGCCGCCGCGATCGCCGCGATCAGCGACCCGAGCGCCACGCTCACGCGCTGCTGCGCCTCCGCGGCCTCCGTCGTCGACCTCGCCGCGCGCTCGATCCCCTTGCGCGTGTCGAGCGACATCCTCCGCGCCGACTCCGCGAGCTCCTCGAAGCGGAGGAGCTCGCGCTCGAGCGCGCGCGCCGCCTCCGCGAGCTCGCCCCCGCCCTTGCCGTGATCGTCCTTCCCGCCCACGCTGCGGCCGTTCTTTTCGCGCTTGGTCACCGTGCACACTCTCGACCGCCTCTCGCGTCCCTCCGCGTGAGGCGCCCTGCATCCTGCACGATCCCCGGCCCGCGCGGCAGCCCTCGCGCTCCGCCGCCGCGATCCCGGCCGTGCGCGCAGCGGCCGAGCCCGCGTCGCGCACGTCGCCCACGTGGACGGAGCCCCTGCGCCGCCGCGCGCAGCGTGGTATCGGATGGCTCCGTACGCGCGCGTCCGATATTCTCTCGACCCCTCCGCCCGCGCCCTGTTGTCCATGAGAACGAAGAACAGCAGCCGCGCCAGGCGGCCCTCCAGCAGGAAGAAGAAACCGGCGACTGCGCAGGTCGCGCCGAATCTGGAGGCCCGCTCGCCCGTCCCCGCCGCCGAGGGCGCCGGCGCGCCTGCTCCCCGCGCGCCTGTCGCCTCGGCGCCCCCCTCGTATGTGGTCGGGCTCGGCTCGTCCGCGGGCGGCCTCGAGGCGCTCCGGATCCTGATCGGCGGCCTGAAGAGCGCCGACCGGATGAGTATCGTCATCGTCCAGCACCTCGCCCCGCAGCACCGCAGCCGCCTGGTCGAGATCATCAGCCACTCCACGTCGTTGAACGTCAAAGAGGTCTCCGAGGGCGAGGACCTCTGCGCGAACACCGTCTACGTGACCCCGCCCAACGCCGATGTCGTCACCGACGGCCGCGCCCTCCTCCTGCGGCAGCCCCAGGCCAAGGTCGGCCCGAAGCCCTCGGTCGACCTGTTCTTCAAGTCGATCGCCGAGCACTACGGCGAGAACGCCATCGGCGTCATCCTCTCCGGCACCGGGTCGGACGGCGCGCAGGGCATCCGCGCCATCAAGGCCGCGGGCGGGGTCACCATCTGCCAGACCCCCGAGTCGGCCAAGTACGACGGCATGCCGCGCGCCGCCAAGCAGACAGGCGCCGTCGATCTCGAGCTCGGCCTGGAGGAGATGGCCAATCAGCTCAGCAAGTTCAACGAGCTCGCCAAGCGCCACGACCAGCCGGACGCCTCACTCCGGCAGCTCGGCCTGAGCCACCAGGACCCGTACCACAGCATCCTCGCCTTCCTGGAGAAGGCGAGCCGGGTCAACTTCGCCAAGTACAAGCAGTCCACCGTCCGCCGGCGCATCGAGCGGCGCGTCATCGCCACGCGCTGCGAGTCGATCGAGGCCTACGCCGACTACCTCCGCCTGCGCCCCGAGGAGGGCAGGCTCCTCTTCCAGGACATCCTGATCTCGGTCACGTCCTTCTTCCGCGACGAGCCGTCGTTCAAGGCCCTGGCGGCCGCCGTCGCGGAGCGCATCGACAAGAAGAGGACAGGCGACAGCTTCCGCGCCTGGGTCGTCGGCTGCGCCACGGGCGAGGAGGCCTACTCGATCGCCATCCTCGTCTTCGAGGCGCTCGGGAAGGCGAACAAACAGCTCAACGTCCAGATCTTCGCGACGGACATCGACGAGCAGGCCATGTCCGTCGCGCGCAAGGGGCTCTACCAGCAGGCCTCGGTCGCCGACATCCCCCCGCGGCTCCGGTCCAGGTACTTCGACGAGCAGAACCAGTCGTTCAGGGTGAAGGACTACGTCCGCGACGCGATCGTCTTCGCGCGCCACGACGTCGCCCAGGATCCGCCGTTCCTCAAGCTGGATCTCGTCTCGTGCCGCAACGTCCTCATCTACTTCAACTCCCACCTTCAGGAGCACACGCTCAGGACGTTCCACTTCGCGATGGACACCCAGGGTGTCCTGTTCCTCGGCAAGTCCGAGTCGGCGACGACGGTGAGCGACCTGTTCGAGCTCACGGACAAGAACGCGAAGATCTTCGTCCGGTCCGCGAAGAAGGGCGATCTCCCGCGCTCGTACTCGAGACAGGAGTTCAACCGCGAGAGCGCGCTCATCACGAAGGATCGCCAGTCCACAACGGCCCTGGATCTCTTCACCTCCATGGTGAACGGCTTCGCCCCGGACTCGATCCTGATCGGCGACGATCACCGGGTGCGGCACGTCTTCGGGGGCGCCAACCGGTACCTGCACTTCCCGAAGGGCGAGCCCACCGTCACGATCCAGAAGCTGCTCCCGGCCGACGTGGCGCACGATCTCGGCGCGCTGCTGCACCGGGCCCAGCGGTCGGGTCACGCCGCGCGGGGGGACCAGCGGCACGCGTTCGTCATCGAGCGCGAGGAGCGGAAGATCCAGCTCACTGTCGTCCCGCTCTCCTCCGACGGCCGGACCGAGTTCATCGTCTGCTTCAGCCACGCGCCGTACGACGTGCCCCGCCGCCCCGTCAAGTCGCCCGCGGGCGGCTCCCGCCTCGCGCCGGAAGAGCAGCTCTGGCGGCTCGAGCAGGAGCTCGCGGCGACGCGCGAGCACCTCCAGACCGTCATCGAGGAGCACGACACGGCGAGCGAGGAGCTCCAGGCCCTCAACGAGGAGCTCCAGTCGTCCAACGAGGAGCTCCAGTCCACGAACGAGGAGCTGGAGACCACGAACGAGGAGCTCCAGTCGGCGAACGAGGAGCTCACGACGCTGAACCAGGAGATCAACGTCAAATCCTCCGAGCTCTTGACGCTCAACCAGCGGCTCGTCGCGATCCAGAACGCGATCGCCTATCCCCTCCTCGTCGTCGACAAGAACCTCCGCCTGACCGACTACAACCCCGCCTCCCGCCACCTCTTCCGCCTCTCGGAGGTCGACCGCGGCCAGCACATCCGCGCCGCCCTCGCGCACCTCAGCGTCGAGCCCGTCCTCGACATGGTCGGCGCGAGCTTCCAGGAGCGGCGGCCGATGCGGCACCAGATCGAGGTCCTCGACCGGCACTTCGAGGCGAGCATCCAGCTCATCGAGGGGTCGAAGGGCGAGGTGGACGGGGCCGTGCTCAGCTTCGTCGACAACACCGAGCTCGTGCACGCGCTCACCCAGAGCAGGGTCAGCAGGGAGCGGCTCTCCGCCATCCTCGACAACACCCCGGCGCTCGTCACCATGAAGGACTCGATCGGCGCCTACGTCTACGTCAACCAGCGCTTCTGCGGCGTCCTCGGGCGCTCCGAGAAAGAGGTGCTGGGGAGGACGGACGAGGAGCTGTTCGGCCCGAAGGCCGGCAGCGCCATGCGAGAGCGCGACTTCGAGGTGCTGAAGGCCCGGTCGCCCATGTGGATCGAGGAGAGCCTGCACGTGGGCGGGAAGCCCCGGTACTGGCTCTCGTCGAAGTTCCCCCTGCTCGACGACCGGCGCAACGCCCAGTCCGTCTGCACGATCGCGCTCGACATCACCGAGCGGGTGCTCCAGGAGCAGCACCTCAAGGTCTTCAAGAAGGTCGTCTCCGCCTCGAACGCGGGGCTCGCGATCCTCGAGTCGGACCAGGGGCAGCACCGGGTGACCTTCGCCTCGAACGAGTTCGCCGACAAGATCGGCAGGAACGCGCCCGAGCTCCACGGCCTGCCGCTCGACGAGCTGCTCGAGATCGTCCTGAGCGGCGCGGAGTCGCCGCGCATCGCCGAGCTCTCGGAGGCGGCCCGCCAGAGCCCGCTCGCGTCGTTCACCATCAACCTGGCGGAGAAGGCGGGCGGCGAGCTCTGGATCGAGCTCAGGACAGCCACCATCAGCTTCGGCGGCGAGGAGCCGAGCTACCTCATCCTCCTCATCTTCGACGTCACCCAGAGGGTCCAGGCGCAGCGGCTCATCCTCTCTCAGCAGGAGGAGCTCTCGCGGTTCAGCAAGCTCGCCTCGCTCGGCGAGATCGCGGCCGGGATCTCGCACGAGATCAACACGCCCCTCAACGTGATCACGACGAAGACCGATCTGCTGAAGCGGCTCGCGGAGCGCGGGCAGCTCGAGAAGGAGCGCCTGGCCCGGATCGCCGTCGAGGTCGACGGGATGGTCGAGAACATCACCAACGTGATCTCGGGCCTCAAGTCCATCACCAGGATGGAGTCCGAGAAGCTCCGCCCTCACAACGTCCAGGAGCTGGTCCGCGAGGCCGTCCGCGTCAGCGGCTTCCGTCTCCAGCAGGCGAGCGTCCACCTGAGCTTCGACCTGCCGCGGGAAGACCTCATCATCGACTGCTATCCCGTCCAGATCGTGCAGATCCTCATCAACCTGCTCAACAACGCGGTGGACGCCATCTCGTCCCTCCGGGAGCGGTGGATCCGGATCGAGGCGCGATCGTCGGACGAGCTGGTCTACGTGCGCGTGATCGACAGCGGCAAGGGGATCGACCCCGCGCTCGCGGAGAAGATCATGACGCCGTTCTTCACGACGAAGAAGGAGGAGCACGGCACCGGGCTCGGCCTCAGCCTCTCGCGGAACATCGCGCAGCACCACGACGGCGATCTGCGCCTCGTGATGGAGCACAAGAACACGTGCTTCGAGCTGGAGCTGCCCCGGAAGCAAATCTAACGCCGCGAGGCCGCTGGATCGCGGGCGCCGACCGCCGCGGGCGTCGCATCCGGCCGGTAGCCATCGAGGGATCGGCGGGTCGAGGAGCGGTGCCCGGCCTGCGCTGCTCGCCCCATGTGGCAATTTGCATCACAGTTCACATGGACCGCGGGCCCTGACCGCGCTCTGCCCTGCGCGGCGCCTCCCGCGCGGCACCTCGGCGCCCCTGGGCGCCTGAGCACGGCGGGCCGCGAGGAGTGGAGCCCTCGACGCCCGTCGCGCGAGCTGCTAGTCCGTCAAGAATGCTCGGCGTGCAGGTCAACACGCAGGTTCACGCGGTGGTGGCGGCATGCTGCTGAACATCATCATCGTCGAGGACAGCGAGGAGCTGTGCGAGGGGTGGCAGGACATCCTGTCGCTCGACGGGCATCACGTGAACTGCTTCTTCAATGGCAGGTCTGCCCTGGAGGAGCGCGCGCTCATCATGCAGGCCGACGTGCTCGTCACGGACTATTACTTGCCGGACATCAATGGATTGACGCTCGTCTCCCTGGTCCGGAAGATCCGCGCCGACCTCCCGATCATCCTGCTCACCGGGACGCGCGATCCCGCCATCCGGGAGAGCCTCCGTCAGGTGGAGAACGCGATGTTCCTGAGCAAGCCGATCCGGATAGAGCAGCTCGAGCGGAGCATCCGGGAGCTCATCGCCGCCTCGTCGAAGTCCCCGGCGGCGGACGCCGACAAGGCGGACCAGGTGGACCTGCCGCCCTCCTCACCGTACTGAGCCGCGCATTCCGGGGCGGCCTCGCAGGGTCGCCGTCCCCTGCCCCGCGTGTCCCACCTTCCTGAAGGATTCCACCGGTTTCGCCTGCAGCCGCTGTCCGGACCGGTGTACTGTATCAAATCGGCGGACCGTACGTCGGACCCACGTCGGAGGAACCGATGCGAAGCGCGTTGCTCGTCCTCGTCGGAGTTCATGCCTTGCTGGGGCTCGCCCTGCCCTCGCCCGAGGCGTTCGCGCTGCCCGCGCCCGACGAGCTCGCCCTGCCCTCGCCCGAGGAGAAGGAGCGGGCCGCGCTGCGCTCGCCCGGAAGCCGGCTCGCCCGCGACGGCGCGCCCGAGCCCTCGAAGGCGCGCGCGCCGGCCCCCGTCGCCTCGAAGGAGCGCGCCCCTGCCGCCTCGCCCGAGAAGAAGCGCGGCGGGAGCTCGACGGAGGCCGATTGCAAGGCGCTCGGGCCCGAGGTGCAGAAGGCCTCGCGGATGATCGAGGTGCTCCGGGAGTCCGACCTGAGCACGCCGCCCGAGGTGCTGCTGCGGATCGCGGATCGGCTCGACCTCTGGGCCCGCGCGGCCGCCGTCCGCCCCGCCGATCCCGACCTCGCCCGCGAGGCCAGGCACATCCGGGAGAGCTTCTCCCGGACGAGCACCGCGGTCCGCAAGCTGCGGGCGTCGCTCATCCTCAACAAGCCCAACCTGAAGAAGGCGGGCTCCGCGCGCGCCGGGCTGGAGCGGGAGCTCGACAAGGACGCGAAGGTGGTGCGGAGCGTCGTCGGCCGCTGCAAGAGCAACCCGTATGAGCCGATCAAGGGCAAAGCCCACATCCCGCCCCACGTCGTGCGGCGCGTCGTCCACGAGAACTTCGGCCCCATGCGCGCCTGCTACGAAAAGGGCCTTCGCAAGAATCCCAAGCTCGAAGGGCGCATACCCGTGCACCTCGTCGTCGACGGCCAAGGCAAGGTGACGTACGCGGGGGACGCCGACCGCCCGCCCGCGGACGCGCCCCTGCTGATCGCGCTCCCCTCGCCCGGCGCGGCCGCGCCGTCCTCGCCCGCCCCGCCGCTCCGCGACGACAAGGTCGTCGACTGCGTGCTCGACGTCTTCCGCGGCCTCCGATTCCCCTCCGCCGCGGACAGCAAGGGCGTCGCCAGCGTTGTCTATCCCGTCGTCTTCGGTGTGGACGACAACCGCTCTTCGGCCACCTCCTCCAGGTGACGCAGAGCGCAACCGCCGGCGGCCAGGCGCTGGTGCGCTGCCGTCCGAGCGGGGCCTTCATCAAGCACGCTCGCGGCGCGACGTGCAAAGTTATTTCCTTCTCTGAAGCCAGAGGGTAAGCATTTCCCTGATGAAGCTCTCGCTCTCCGAGCTCCAGGACATCCGCCGCACCCTCGCGGCGCGCACCGTCTTCGGCCTCTCCACGCCGGGCACCGAGATCGCCGCGCTCCCTGCCTACCTCGCGCCCCCGCCGGACGGGATGACCGGCCGCGCCGTCGTTGTCGACGCCGGCGGCACGAACCTCCGCGCCGCGATCGTGGAGCTCGCGCCGGGCGGCGTGTCGCGCATCGTGGCGGGGCCCGAGCCGGCGAAGTTCCCGGGCGGGCCGGAGATCACGGGCGACGCCTTCTTCGATGTCCAGGCGGCGCTTGTCGAGCGCCTCGGCGCCGTGCACGGCTTGCCGGTGGGCTATTGCTTCTCGTATCCGTCGGAGACGCTGCCGTCGCTCGACGCGCGGCTGCTCCGCTGGACCAAGGGCGTCCAGGTCGCGGGGGTCGAGGGCACCAGCGTGGGCGAGCGGCTCGGCCGGGCGCTCGCCGCGCGCAAGCTCCGGCCCGGCCCGGTCCGGGTGCTGAACGACACGGTGGCGAGCCTGCTCGGCGGCGCCTTCGCGCACGGCGGGTCGCAGCCCGCGGCGTTCATCGGGCTCATCGTGGGGACGGGGACGAACATGGCCACGTTCCTCCCTGCCGGCCGGATCCCGAAGCTCAAGACCGGGCACTTCGTCGCCCCGATGGCGGTCAACCTCGAGAACGGCAACTTCAACCCGCCGCACCTCCAGCCGTTCGACGCCGAGGTCGACGCGGGCTCCGAGAACCCTGGGGCCCAGCGCTTCGAGAAGGCGGTGTCCGGGGCCTACCTGCCGCGGCTCTTCGCGCGGCTGTGCCCCGACCACGTCCCCCTCGCGAGCTCTGCGGATCTCGTGCGGCTCCGCGACGAGGGCGCGGGCGACGCGCGGCGGGTCGCCGGCGAGCTGCTCCAGCGCTCCGCGGACCTCGTGGCGGCGGCGCTCGCGGCGGTCGTGGACGTGCTCGAGACGCCGCCTGGGGTCGGCATCCTCGCGGAGGGGAGCCTCTTCTGGGGCGACCCGCGCTACGCGCCGCGGGTGCAGGAGACGCTGCGCTCCCTCGTCGGCTCGCGCGTCGAGCCCCGGATCGGGCGGCTCGAGCACGTCAACCTGATCGGCTCGGCCTGCGCCGCGCTGTTCGCCTGAGCGCCCGCGCCGCCGCCCCGCGCGGCGCGGCCCCCCTGCTGGCCCGCTCGACGCGATCCGGGGGACGATCCGAGCGCATCGAGATCGGAGGGTTCACACATTTCTGGCCGTATCCGCCGTTTGCGACCACCATGGCGCAGCGTGGGCGACATGGGAGGGCCTGGCCGGTGAGGTGCGAAACAGCAGCGGGCTGCGGCCTGGCCGATCCCGTCGTGCGCCGCCGGTTGTCGCGGGCGGGCCCTGGTAGCCAGAATGGCTATTGTCATTAAAGAGATGCTCCCGTCGAACCGCAAGCTCGCGTTCCGAAGGCAGCCGCACCTTGTCGATGACAGCGGGAGCGTCGGCGTGTGGATCACCCAGCCGGCCGGGATGCTCGTGCAGCTCCTGCGGGATACGGCGGCGACGGGCGACATCGCGCGCTTCATCTCGGTCGACGCGTACCAGAAGCTCGTGGGGGTGATGCGCCCCGGGGAGCGGGCTTACTTCCTCTACGACATGGCGCACATGGTGCGGTACGAGACCGAGGCGCGCGTGATCCTGACCCAGTGGGGGCTCAGCGTGCGCGAGCGGATCGAGCACATCGTGGTCCGGCCGCCCCCGGAGATGAACAAGCTGGGGCGCATGGGCATCCAGACGATCGCGGCGGCGATGAGCCTCGCGGGCGTCCAGCTCGACGTCGTGGACGACCTCGAGCCGTTCCTGCGGGAGCGCAACCTGCGGCCGCGGATCAGCCTGACCTGAGCGGGGTTCCGGGGGCCGGGCGGCTCGGATGGCCCTGCTCAGGCCTGCGATGTCAGGACGGGAGTCTGGCGAGGATCAGTGCCCGCCGCCGGTGCCCTTGATGTCGAGCTGGGGACGGGAGGGGTGCGGCCAGTCGAGGTGGAAGAACTTGCCGCGCGGCTGATCCGTGCGCTCGTAGGTGTGCGCGCCGAAGTAGTCGCGCTGCGCCTGCAGGAGGTTCGCCGGCAGGTGCGCGGCCCGGTAGCCGTCGTAGTACGAGAGGGCGGACATGAACGCCGGGGCCCAGACGCCGTTCTGCGCGGCGATCGAGACCACCTTGCGCCAGTTGGACTGACCGTTCTTGATCTGCTCGTTGAAGTACGGATCGAGCAGGAGGTTCGTCAGCCCGGGATTGCGCGTGTACGCCTCCGTGATCTTCTGGAGGAACCGGGCGCGGATGATGCAGCCGCCGCGCCAGATGCTCGCGATCGTGCCGAAATCGAGCTTCCAGTCGTACTCGGCCTGGGCCGCGGCCATGAGCTGGAACCCCTGCGCGTAAGCGCAGATCTTCGAGCAATACAGCGCGTCGCGGATCGCGGTGATCGTCCCCTGACGGTCCTTCACCGGGGTCGGGGTCGGGCCCACGAGCTGCTTCGAGGCCTCGACGCGCTCGTCCTTCAGCGCCGACAGGCAGCGCGCGAACACCGCCTCGGCGATCGCGTTCGCAGGAATGCCCATGTCGAGGGCGTTGCTGCTCGTCCACTTGCCCGTGCCCTTCTGGCCCGCCGTGTCGAGGACGAAATCGACGAACGGCTTGTCCTTCTGGACAGGGTCCTTCTGCTGGAGGATGTCGGCGGTGATCTGGATGAGGTACGAGTCGAGATCGCCGCTGTTCCACTCGGAGAAGACGCGCGACATCTCGTCCTTCGACATCCCGAGCAGCCCGTCGAGGAGCGTGTACGCCTCGCAGATGAGCTGCATGTCGATGTACTCGATGCCGTTGTGGACCATCTTCACGTAGTGGCCCGCGCCGTTCGGCCCGATGTACGCCGTGCAGGGTACGCCGCCCTCCACCGGCTTGCCGGGCGTCGCGCCCTCGAGCGGCCTGCCGGTCTGGGGGTCGACCTTGGCGGCGATCGCGCGCCAGATCGGCTCCAGGTGCTTCCAGGACTCGGGGTCGCCGCCGGGCATCAGCGAGGGGCCGAAGCGCGCCCCGACCTCGCCGCCGGAGACGCCGGAGCCGAAGAACTTGCACTGCGACGCGTACTCCTTCTCGCGCCGGATGGTGTCGGTCCAGAGCGAGTTGCCCAGATCGACGACGATGTCGTCCGGCTCGATCCCCGCCTCGAGGAGCTGCTTGACCACCATGTCCACCGGCGGACCGGCCTTGACCAGGATCACCGCCTTGCGCGGCTTCTTCAGGGCGCGGACGAAGTCCTTCAGCGTCTCGCAGTAGACAAGGCCGCCGGGGGTGCTCGGGTTGCGGGCGACGAAGTCCTTCGCGACCTGCACCGTGCGGTTGAACACGGCCACCTTGAACCCGTGGTCGGCCATGTTGAGCGCGACGTTTTCGCCCATGACGGCCAGCCCGATCATGCCGATGTCGCAGCTGGATGTGGCATCATTCATCCCAGTTCTTCTCCTTCACACATTGCTCATGCTCCGTCAGCGACCGCTCTGTTGTGCGGATCGGCCGGCTCAGCAAGGCATCGTCCCGCGCGCCGTCGATCTTTGGGTCGGCTGGCAGCCACGGCCGCGCATTCTGAGCAGGCCAGCGGCGCGGCGTCCAGCGCCGTCGCGACCGGCCGGCGCGCGCGTCCCG
>NZ_JEMA01001195.1 GCF_001589285.1 Sorangium cellulosum
GGGGGAGCAGCGGCTAGGCCGCGCGCCCATCGTGCCGTGCCGAGGCTAGTCGCCGCGTCCAGCCGGGGGATCCTGCTCTCGGTCGCCTACGATGGGCGCCCGTTCGCCGGCTACGCCCGCCAGCGCGACCAGCGCACTGTCGCGGGGGAGCTGCTCGGCGCGCTGCGCGCCATCGACCCGGCCATCCGCGAGATCCGCGGCGCGAGCCGCACCGACGCGGGCGTCCACGCGCGCGACCAGCGCGTCGCCTTCGACACGGCGGCGCCGCTGCCGCCGCGCGGCTGGGTCCTCGCGACAGCGCGCCACCTGCCGGACGAGATCGTGATCCGGCGCGCCGCCGTCGTGCGCGTCGGGTTCTCGCCGCGCTTCGAGAGCCTCCGCAAGCGCTACCGCTACCTGATCCTCCGCGATCTGGTCCGCGACCCGTTCCTCAGCCGGCGCGCCTGGCGCGTCGAGGGCCTCACGGACGAGGCGATCGCGCGCGCGCGCGCCGAGGCGGCCACCGCGACAGGCACGCACGACTTCGCCGCGTTCCGGACCAGCGCGGACGAGCGGACGACAACGATCCGTACGCTGTACGGCGTCGAGCTGTCGCTCGATCCTGCGGATCCGCGCCTCGTCCGGATCGACGTCGACGGGAACGCGTTCCTGCACAACATGGTGCGCATCCTTGTCGGCACCCTGATGGACGTGGCGCGCGGCCACCTGGAGCCCGGCGCTATCGCGCGCGCGCTCGCGTCGCGGGACCGGCGCCACGCCGGGATCACGGCGCCGCCGGACGGGCTCTACCTGGAGCAGATTCACCTGCGCGACGACGGCCAGGATGCGTGGCCGGGCGGGCCCTCGGCGGGAGCTCCGGCGGACGAGGCCGCGCCCGCGTGGGCCGAGCCGGAGGCGGACGCGTCGCTTCCGCCCGAACCCGGCCCCGACGCGGACGCGTCGCTTCCGCCCGATCGGTGACCCGCGCGGGTTCCGCGCGCCGGGAGGTTGCGTTCGCCCGCGCTTGCCGTCTTACCTCTCGCCTCGCTGCCGGGCACCGCGCCGCGGACCGCGGACAGGATCTCTCCCACGCGCTGGAGGAAGCATGAACTCGCGTCGGCTCGCCGTATCCCTCGCCCTGCTCGTCCCTGCCCTCTCGCTCTCGTCGCTCTCGTCGCTCGCGGGCGCCCAGCCGGCCGCGGAGCCGGCGCCCTCGCCGAAGGCGCCCCCCTCGCCCGCCCCGAAGGCGCCGCCCGNCGAAGGCGCCCCCCTCGCCCGCCCCGAAGGCGCCGCCCGCGCCGCCGTCCC
>NZ_JEMA01001196.1 GCF_001589285.1 Sorangium cellulosum
GCCGCGTCGGCCGCGCCACCGATGCGCGGCGTGGGGCCGGGCGCCCGCTCGCCTCACGCCGCCCCTTCCAGCCGGGCGGGGTCCGGTCCCCTGCTCAACAAAATCAATTCACGAATCAATTTTTGTTAGCATCGCGTTGACAAAATTGAGCCCGGATAGATACTAGACGTATCCCGTGGCAAGATTTGTCGTTCGATGCCCGAGCTGCGACGGCGAGCTGCGCGCCACGCGGCTCGGCTGCCAGACCTGCGGAACCAACCTGGATGGTCAGTTCGAGATCCCGGCGCTGCTCCAGCTCTCGCCGGACGATCTCGCGTTCGTGACCGCGTTCGTGCGCTCGTCGGGGAGCTTGAAGGCGATGGCGCAGCGCCTTCAGGTCAGTTACCCGACGGTGCGCAACCGGCTCGATGAGGTCATTGGCCGGCTCGAATCGCTGGAGCAAGGGGTCCAGAGGCGCCGGCACGAGATCCTTGACGCGCTCGAGAATGGGCGGCTCTCCGCGAAGGAGGCGGAGGAGGCGCTGCGAAAGGTGGGACTATGAGGATGACAACGCCCGACGAGAGAGTGCGCGCGCTCGTGCGCGACAACGTCATCCAGCCTGCGGAAGGCGAGCGGCTGCTGGCCACCCTGTCGCCGCGGCCCTCCCGGAGCGGATGGCGGCTCGCGCTGAACCCGTTCGAGCGCTTCGGCGGCGGGGTCGCCGCGGCGGCGGGGCTCGCCGTCGCCGGGCTGAGCCTCGCCATCACGCGGCTCGGCGTCCGATTCGACGGCTTCCTCGATCTGCACGCGGCGCCGGACGTCGTCCCGATGAGGACCGCGCTCCTCGAGCAGGTCGTCGCGTGGCTCGCGCCCGCCCTGCTCTTCTGGTCGTACGCGCGCCTCCTGCGGCGCCGCGTGCGGCTCATCGACTTCGTCGGCGTGACCGGGCTCGCGCGCGCGCCGCTCGCGCTCGCGGGGCTCGCGCTCGGCCTGCTCGCCCCCGAGGCGCCGGCCGGCGCGGTGCCGAGGCTGACGCCCGAGCTGGCCGTCTTCGCCGTGGCGGCGACGCTGTGCCTCGCGTGGTTCCTGGCGCTGCTCTATCAGGCCTTCAAGAACGCCTCTGGCCTGCGCGGCGCCGCGCTGATCGCGGGGTTCATCGGCCTCGTGATCGCCTCGGAGATCGTCTCGAAGGTCGCGCTCGCGCACCTCGGCTGATCCGGCTCCCCGGCGCGCCGCGCGGCTCACGCGGCGCGCGCTCATCCGTGCTCGCCCGGCGGCGAGGGCGCAGAGGTGCGCTCGCGCCGCGCTGGACAACTCCACTGCTCGTTCGGAGGACTCATCATGTCGTTGCGATCCCGTCTCGTGGGCTCGGCGCGCCGCGCCGGCTTTGCTCTTCCCTGCGCGGCCGCGCTCGCGTGGCCGCTCCTCGGCGCGGGCTGCGGGGCCGGCGAGGGCGATGGTGGGTCTCCGGGCGCGCCCGCGTGTCCGGAGGCGGCCAGCGTCGATGTCACGGTGGAGAACGCGCGCGGCGCGCTGGCGGGCACGCTCGAGGTGCCGGCCGGGTGCGGGCCGTTCCCCGCCGTCGTGATCATCCCCGGGTCGGGGCCGACGGACAGGGACGGCAACCAGACCGCCGCGGGGCTGCTCACGGACTCGTACAGGCTCCTTGCGGAGGGCCTCCGGGACAGGGGCATCGCGTCGATTCGCTACGACAAGGCCGGCATCGGCGCGAGCGTCTCCGCGGCGCCCCGCGCGGAGCAGGAGCTGCGCTTCGAGATGGGCGCCGACGACGCCGCCCTGTGGGTGGAGAAGCTCCGCGGCGACGGGCGGTTCGCGACCGTCACGGTGGTGGGGCACAGCGAGGGATCGCTGCTCGGGATGCTGGTGGCCGCGCGGACCGACATCGACGGCCATGTCTCGATCGCCGGCGCGGGGCGCCCCATCGGCGATGTCCTGCGCGAGCAGCTCGCGAGCGCCCTCCAGCAGGACGAGGCGCTGCTCGAGGCGGCGAACGGGATCATCGACAAGCTCGAGCTCGGACAGCCCGTGGACGACGTGCCGGCGTCGCTCCTGAGCGCCTTTCGACCCAGCGTGCAGCCGTATGTCATCTCATGGATGAAGTACGACCCCGCGGCGGAGATCCAGGCCGTGGACGCGCCGGTCCTCATCATGCAAGGGACGACAGACATCCAGGTCAAGGTCGAGGACGCCGAGCTGCTCGCCAGGGCGCGGGCGGACGCGGAGCTCGTCCTTGTCGAGGGGATGAGCCACACGCTCAAGGCCGCGACGCTCTCGGCTGCATCGCAGAACGCAGCGTACAGCGATCCGAGCCTGCCTGTCGTGCCGCGCGTGCTCGAGGCGATCGAGGCGTTCATTCGGGCGGAGTGACGCGGCGGCGCGACGGGCAACGGAGGAGACACGACGGCAACATGGAACGTCGAGCCGGCGGCGCCGGCTGACCTCGCCAGCGCCCGCGGCGCGCCCTCGGCTCGATCTCTACAGTTCTTCGTAATACCGCGCTTCGAGCGTGTTTCCGTCCGGATCCTGGAAGTAGAACCAGTGCAGGGTGGAGCCCCGCGCGCCGAACGAAGGGCTGCTCGTCGTGTGCATCGCCACGCTGGCGGCGGTGAGCCTGGCGGTCAGGGCCTGGAAATCGTCGCGGGTCATCGCGAAGCAGACGTGGTTGATGGGCCGCCCGGCGGCGGAAGGCTTCACCTCGCCTGTGTACTTGCGGATGGACTCGGCGGAGGCGATCGGCATGAGGTCGAGGATCGAGACCTCGGACAGGCGGACGCTCGGAAACGGGGCCTTCCCCGCACGGAACTCCTCGGCGCGGACGCTGGAGAGCCCGATCACCTGGGTGTAAAATTCAAGCGCCCGGAGGGGATCCTCGACCCAGAGGACGACATGATCGACGTGGAATGTCATGGCGGGGCGTATGCTACCGCGGCAGGCCCCACGCGGGCCACGGTGGAAGACTCTCCACGAGGCATGACCCGGAGGATCTCATGTCGGGTTCACACGACGCGCGACGCGCCCTCGCCGGGGCGCTCCTCTCCGCGGCGATCGCGGGGGGCTGCGGGAAGGACGCTGCACGGCCGCCCGGAGGAACGCAGTCGGGGGCCGGAGGGGCCGGCGGATCGGGCCGCCAGGGATCGAGCTCGTGCGCGCGATCACGCCGTTCGGGGGGCCGCTCCGCCTGGAGGTGGACATCACGGACGTGGCGAACGGGCTGGCCGCCGGCGAGCACCGGCTGAGGGCGGTGATCCCGACGTGGTCCGACGCGAGCGGTCAAGTGAGCGGCTCGAACGGCGGCTGGAACGTGAGCGCCGTGATCGAGGCGGTGCCCGGGCCTCCGCAGCGGAAGGTGCTGGCGGTGATCCCGCTGTTCAACGGGTCGCAGACGACCGCGGACGGGCCGGGGCCGCTCGCCGTGCAGGTGCCCGAGGGGACGGAGAGCTCGCGCGTCGAGTACCGCGTGACAGGCCACGGGGCGGCGATTCCGGGTCCGGGTGCGTCGGACCGGCAGAGGAGTTCTGTCGCAGATACCACACGATCCTGGTGGACGGGGCGTTCACCTGGGACGCGGAGGCGCTGCGGGCGCCGGGGGAGCACACGCTGGCGTGGAGGATCTCGACGGTGGCAGAGGGCGGCGTGTGGAGGACCTCGGCGACGTATTTCGCGTTCGGCGAGTAGCGTTGCGTCTGCTCAGGTGGACTGGCTGAAGCGCGCCCGGATCGGCGCCGGGCTCTCGCAGATCGGGCACGCGTCCGCGCGCTCGGCGACCTTGCCGCAGTCCTTGCAGTCGACGCGGTAGCCGTGGAACCCGGGGTCGTGCAGCTCGACGCTCGTCTGCGCCCTGTCCGCGCGCTTTCCCTCGTACTTCACGCGCGCTGGCACGAAGGCGATGAAGCGCACCTCGATGTGCTCGCACCGCGGGCACCGCTCCGGTACAGGATACGCGTTGGTCGTCGTGAGCCCGCGCGCGAGGCCGCCCTCGTCGTGGCAGCGCGGGCAGCGATCGTCCTTGAACAGGAGGTGCTTGCACGCGCCGCACGCGATCTCGTACAGCCCGTCGACGAACATCTCGCCCTTGTAGACCCACTTGACCGGTCCGACGGGCTCGCCCTCCATGAGCGGCACGAGCGCGTCGACATACGAGCGCAGGTGCAGCTCTCGCCCCCCGCACGAGGGACACCCCGCCTCGACCAACTCGGAAAACGCGCGCTCGGAGAGCCTGCTCATGGGGGCCGCCTTCTACCACGCCTGGAGCGCCGCGCGGAGCCGTCCGACAATCCACGGCCAGACGTCTGGCCATCCACGGCCAGACGTCTGGCCATCCGCAGCCAGACGTCTGGCCACCGCCCCTACACCCGCGCCGTCTCCTCGAGCTCCTTGCCGCGCGTCTCCGGCAGGAGCCACAGGATGAGCGCCAGCGCGAGCAGCGGGAAGATCGATGTCAGGGACACCGCAGGTCCCCAGCCGATCTCCTCCGCGGCGAGGCCGACGGCGACCGGAGAGAGGATGTAGCCGATCCGGCCGAGCAGGTTGTTGGACCAGGCGAGCGCGTCGCCCCGGAGGTTCGTCGGGAAGAGCTCGGTCATGTACGCGTTCAGCACGGGCAACACGCCGCTCGCGCCGAAGATGGCGAAGACCAGCGCGACAGTGAGCCCGGCGCGCGTGCCCAGCGAATAGGCGCCGAGCACCCCGGCCGCCGCCAGCACATAGAGGATCACCGCGCCCCTGCGGCGGCCCACCACGTCGAGCAGCTTGCCCGAGACGAAGATGAGCGGCATCGAGACCACCGCGGCGAACGTGATGCTGGCGCCCACCTCGGCGTCGGTGAAGCCGCGCTCCCGCAGCGCGAACGTCTTCCAGAACGTCACCGCGTTCTGCGTGCAAACGTACGTCAGACCCCAGATCAGCGCGAGCTGCAGCATCCGCGCGCGGTACGGGGAACGCCAGATGCGCGTGAACGGCTGCGCGCCCTCCCCCTGCCGCTCGGCCGCCGCCTGCTCGAACCGCGCCGTCTCGCGCAGGCCGCGGCGGGCCACCGCCATGATCAAGAGCGGGATCCCGCCGACGAAATACACGCTGCGCCAGCCGTACGAGGTCGTCAGGAGCAGCGGCACGACCCCGGCGCACACGATCGATCCAAGGCTCGAGAACGCCTGGATGACGCCGATCACCATCCCGCGCCTGTCGCTCGGGTACTCCTCGGCCGCGATCACCATGCTGACCGCCCACTCCCCGAGGAGGAAGATGCGCGCGAGGAGCTGCAAGACCGCGAAGACATAGACGTTCGGCGCGAACCCCGTGAGCACCGAGAGGACCGTGTACCCCGCGATGGTGACCGTGAGCACCCGCCGGCGGCCCCACGCGTCCGCCTTGCGCACGAGCAGATAGGCGATCATCGTCCCCGCGTTGATGAACCCGACGAGGAGCCCCTCGTGGCGGGCGGCGAGGCCCATCTCCTCGCCGAAGTTCGGCAGGATCTGCGTGAGCGCCAGGAAATCGTAGCCCTCGAAGAACGAGGCCACGCTGAGGAACCAGAACAGCCGCCGCTGGTACGGCGTGAACGGCGTCTTCGGGGCCGGGGCCGCTGTCGTCATGTCTCCTGTTCCCTCCGCCCGAGCGGGCGCTCGCCGACGCGATAACGGGCGGCGTCGAGGTCGAGCCGGCGTGCAGATCGCGCGGGGCGTTCACGAGGGCGTCTCCTCGAGGCTCACTAGCGCAGCCGGGTCGCGGCGGGAACAGCCGCCCCGCCGGACGCGCGCGGCGGCGCGGAACCTGCGCCTCCGCGCACGCGCTGCGCGCGCCTCGAGACGCACGCGCTGCGCGCGCCTCGCGCCGAGTCGATGCGACGCGGTCACATCGCCGCGCCCTCGCCCACCGCTCCTGCCCGGCGCGTCGTGGCACCTGAATTGCACACGGCGCGGCGACCGATGACCCGTCAGGCGGACCGCGAGGCAGAAGGGGAAGTACAGCGAAGCACGCCGAGCGAGCCCGCCGCCCCCGAGCGCGCGCGCGCCGGGTGGCGCTGGACATGGGCCCTGCCCCTCGTGCTCTGCGTCGCGATCGGCGCCGCCGCAGGGCTGGGCGGGTACACCTTCGTGTACGCGAAGGGCGCGTCGTACCTGCAGAACGACCCGTCGGCGTGCGCCAACTGCCATATCATGAACGAGCAGTTCGACGGGTGGCAGCGCTCCAGCCACCGCGCTGTGGCAGGATGCAACGACTGCCATGCACCCCACACGACCGTGGGGAAATATGTCACAAAGGCGACGAACGGATTCTGGCACTCGTTCGCCTTCACGACGGGGCGCTTCCCGGACCCGATCCGGATAAAGCCGGGCAACCTCCGCGTCACCGAGGGGGCCTGTCGCGGGTGCCACGACGACATCGTTCACGCGATCGACAGCGAGCACGCGAGCGACAGCGATCACCGCGGCGCGCTCTCGTGCGTGCGCTGCCATCAATCGGTGGGGCACCTGCACTGAGGCGCGCCCGCCGCTCTAGGGATGACCACGATGACGGAGCCCATGGACGAAGGATCCACGACCAAGAGCCCGCGGCGGCCGGCGCTCCGGCGCTACCTGCCGCTGATCGCGATCGGCGCGGCGGTGGCCACCGGCGGGCTCGCCGCGCTGCTCGTCAACATCTTCGAGCACAAGCAGGAGGCGAAGAACCCTTTCTATCGCGTCGTCGAGCTTGACGACACGATAGATGACCCGGCTGTCTGGGGGAAGAACTTCCCCATCCAGTACGACAGCTACAGGCGCACGGTGGACCAGAAGCGCACGCGCTTCGGCGGGAGCGAGGCCGTGCCGCGCACGCCGACCGAGGCCGATCCGCGCAGCGTGGTGGCGCAGTCGAAGCTCGAGGAGGACGGTCGGCTGAAGACGATGTGGGCCGGCTACGCGTTCGCGCACGACTTCCGCGAGGAGCGCGGGCACGCGTACATGCTCGACGATCAGGTGTACACCGAGCGGCAGATCGCGACGAAGCAGCCGGGGACGTGCATCCACTGCCACGCTTCCGTGTACGTGCCGTACAAGAAGCTCGGCGGCGGCGACCTCATCCGCGGGTGGGAGGCGATGAACCAGATGCCGTTCCCGGAGGCGCGCAAGCTCGTGACGCACCCGGTCTCGTGCATCGACTGCCACGATCCGCAGTCGATGCAGCTCCGGGTGACGCGGCCCGGGTTCCTCGAGGGGATCCGCGCGCTCAAGGCGTCGCAGGGCCAGGAGAACTACGACGTCAACACGATGGCCACGCGCCAGGAGATGCGCTCGTACGTCTGCGGCCAGTGCCACGTGGAGTATTACTTCAAGGGGCCGGAGAAGCGGCTCGTGTACCCGTGGGCGAAGGGGATCAAGGTCGACGAGATCTACGCCTACTACGAGGAGAACGGCCACGCGGACTGGACGCACGCGGAGTCGGGGGCGAAGGCGCTGAAGGCGCAGCACCCGGAGTTCGAGATGTGGAATCAGGGCGTCCACGCCCGCTCCGGGGTCGCTTGCGCGGACTGCCACATGCCGTACCAGCGGGTGGGCGCGGCGAAGGTAAGCGATCACCACATCCAGAGCCCGCTGCTCAACATCAACCGCGCGTGCCAGACGTGCCACAGGTGGCCCGAGGACGAGCTCCGGCAGCGGGTGGAGACGATCCAGGAGCGCCATTTCGAGACGCGCAACCGGGCGCTCGACGCGGTGACGGCGCTGATCGGGGACATCAAGCGGGCGAAGGAGGCGGGCATGTCGGACGAGGCGCTGGCGGGCGCGCGGGCGGCGCAGCGGAAGTGCCAGTTCTTCCTGGATTTCGCCGAGGCCGAGAACTCGTCCGGCTTCCACGCCCCGCAGGAGGCGATGCGCATCCTCGCGTCCGCGATCGACACCTGCCGCAGCGGGCAGCTCGCGCTCCGCGACGGGGCGCCGCCCGGAGCCGCGATCGCGGCGCCTGCGGCGGCCGCAGGGTCGGCGGCGCCGGCGGGATCGGCGGCGCCGGCGGCGCCGAGTGCGACCGCAGCACCCACATCGGGCGCTCACTAGACCATCGTTCGGCTGAAGAGAAGAGAGATTAACCACAGAGGGCACAGAGGGCACAGAGGGGGAGAGAGAGATTCAAATCTTTCTCCCTCTGTGCCCTCTGTGCCTCTGTGGTTCAATATCTCTGTTCTCTCGAACCACTCGCTCTCCAGCCAGGTGATCGCGCCATTCACGCGAACAGGACGAGCGGCCTCTTCCCGGGACGCCTCCGGCCCGACGAGCGGGGCCATGAATGGCAGCGACAACAATCAACTCTGTGTTCTTCCATCCATTCGATGGCGTGATCCGGCGCCGGCCTCATCGTGAGATAGTTCTTGGATCCTCGAGGTGAGATCCGTAGGGTGGCGCCAGAAGGGGAAGACGACATGGCGATACGCCGTAATCGCTCCTGGGCCACGGCCGCGGGATGTGCGATGTTTGCGCTGCTCTCGATCTCGTGCGCCGACGGAGATCCGACCGCGCCGGCAACTCAGGAGATTCATGTCTCGCTGGTGGGCAAGGACACCGTCACAACGTTCCTGAACCGCCTCGCCACGCCGCAAGGGCAGGTCGTCGCGACCCGCGCCGCCGTCGACGGCGCCCGGCAGAGCATCGCGCTGAAGGAAGAGCACGACGCCTCGCTGCACCTCGTCGAGGGACCGCTGCCCGACGCCGCGCTCCCGGGAGAGAGAGCGCGCCTCGGCGGGTTCGCCGTCGTCGCCGTGCCGACAGGGCGAGAGCCGCACGACTGGCTCGGGTCGCACCACGTGTACGCGGAGCCGATCGCTGAGCACGAGACGGTCGTGTCGAGCGCGCCGCGAGGGCAGCGCGCGGCAGGTCGGGAAGGGCAGCGCACGGCGTTCGAGGCAGAGACACCGGACATCACCATCGACGCCGCGTTCCTCGAGGCGCGGCTCAAGGAGCTCTCGGGCGCCACGCCCGTCAAGCTCGGGGGCAGGTCGGTCGTCATCCGCGAGCGCGGCTCCGAGAACGGGCGCTCGCTGGCCCGCACATGGCTGCGACAGCAGTACCAGGCGCTGGGGTTCAACGTCCAGGAACACACCTATCGCAGCGGCTGGAGCCAGGGCGTCAACGTGACAGCCGACAGGGCCGGCGCCGACCCGTCACGCGTCCTCATCCTCTCGGCCCACTACGACTCCGTGAACAACGCCGGGGCCGACGACGACGCCTCCGGCATCGTGTCGTCGCTCGCCATCGCCCGCGCGCTGAAGGACACGCCCCTGAACATCGGGCTCCGCATCGTCGCCTTCGACCAGGAAGAGGACGGGCTCCTCGGATCGAACGCCTATGCCCGCATGCTCGACGGAAACGGAGAGCTCGCGCAGGTCGTCGGCGTCCTCGACCTCGAGATGACAGCCTACGACTCCAACAACGACGGGCGCTATCACATCATCCACTGCGACGAGAACACCTCGGCCGATCTCGGCGCCTCGGTCGAGGCCGCGGCGACGCGCGCGGGGCTCGGCCTCGTCCGGGTGGAGGCCTGCACGAACCGCAGCGATCACGCGGCGTTCTGGCGCTACGGAGCGCCGGCCGTCGCCGTGTCGCAGGACTTCTTCGGCGGCGACGGCAACCCCTGCTACCACGCGCGCTGCGACACCGTAGATCGCCTGAACTGGGACTACATGCGTCGCCTGACCCAGGCCGTCGGGCTCGCCGCGGCCAGCATCCTGACCAGGTAACGAGAGGCCGCCGCTCAGCAGACGAGCGGCGGCCACGCTCCGCAAGGCCCTCCCTGGCGCGGCGATCGCTCGGACGCGCGGGCGCGCTGGCAGGCCGGGCCAGTCCGGCCGGAGCCCGGCGCGCCACGAGGAGCCCGCGGCCGTGACAGGACAAAAAAAAGAGCGCCCATTCGACGGCGGGGGGGGGAAGCCGTCACGGGCGCTCTGGTCTACCGAGTTAGCAGGATGCGGGCCAGGGGCATACTTGAGGCTTTCCCGGGGTTTTCCCTGAGGCAAACGCCCGACGCCTTTCATTCGTGAGATCGGCGCTTGCAACCATGGTAGCTCAGCCGCCCTGGAGGCTGGGCGATGCCCCCGGCCGGCGCGCGTACAGGATGAGGTGCTCGTAGGCGATGGTCGCGCCGGCCAGCGCCGTGATGCCCGCGTGGTCGTAGGCCGGCGCGACCTCGACGACGTCCATGCCGACAACGTCGATGCCCCCGAGCCCGCGCAGGATCTCGATCGCTGTCGCGGTGCTGATCCCGCCGCAGACGGGGGTGCCCGTGCCGGGCGCGAAGCTGGGGTCCAGGCAGTCCACGTCGAACGTCACGTACACCTTGCGCCCTCCGACGACCTCCCGGACGCGCTGGATCACGGCCGCGGCGCCGTTCCGGTGAATCCAGGGGGCGTCGAGGATCTGGAAGCCGCGCGTGTCCGGGTTGTACGTGCGAATCCCGATCTGCACCGAAAGGGCCGGATCGACGAGGCCCTCCTGGGCGGCGTGGAAGAACATCGTGCCGTGATCGATCCTGCCCGCGTCGTCGTCGCGGCCCCACGTGTCCGAGTGGGCGTCGAAGTGGATCAGCGAGAGCGTGCCGTGCTGCCTGTGCAGCGCCCTCAGCACGGGCAATGTGATGAAATGGTCGCCGCCGATCGACAGCGGCGCGGCCCCGCCGCGGAGGATCCCGGCGATGTGCGCCTCGATCGCGGCGGGGACGTCCATGGGCCGAGCGTAATCCCACGCGCAGTCGCCGTAATCGACGACAGCCAGCCGCTCGAGCGGGTCGAACTCGCAGCCGTGCGGGCGATCCCAGGCGAGCTGGGCAGACGCCTCCCGCACGGCGCGGGGACCGAAGCGCGCGCCGGGGCGGTGGCACGTCGCCGTGTCGAGCGGCAGCCCGGTGACCGCGACGTCGACGCCCGTCAGATCGCGCGAGTACCTCCGGCGCAGGAACGAGAGGGCGCCCGCGTACATCGGCTCGGACGAGGCGCCGGTGAGGGACTGGGCCGTGAACGCATTGTCGCCGCGGGTACGAATCGCCATGTTGCCTCGCTCGCCTGTCAGCCCGCACGCCGCGTGAGCTGGTGTATCGCGGCGGCCAGCGACTGAAAGATGGATATCCCTCGCAGCTCGNGCGACTGAAAGATGGATATCCCTCGCAGCTCGATCCCGAGCTCGAC
>NZ_JEMA01001197.1 GCF_001589285.1 Sorangium cellulosum
CGCGGTCCCGGGCGCCGTCGCGGCGCTGGACGCCTCCGGCGCCGCCCGTCCCGGCAACAGCGCCTCGGACCGACCGCAACCGGCGCTCGACCCCGCCGCGACCCCCAGGAGAACAGCAAACACACACGCCCGCGGGCTCGTCGTGTCGATCGCGCTCATCACCGATGGCTCCGTGCCCACGCGATCTCGCTCTGCCCGGCCGCGATCGCGTCCATCCATGCCGCGAGCGCCGGGTACGCCGCCTTCACCTGCTGCGCGTACCCAGCGAACGCTCCCGGATCCCGCGCCGCCAGGAGCTCCGCGGCGAGCCCGTACGCCTCGGGCGCGAACACCCCGCCGAGCACGTTGAGCAGCGCCGGGTCCACCGTATCGAGCCCCTCCGGGCCGTGGATCAGGTACTTGATGAGCCGCGGATACCGGAGCGGATCGCCCCGATCCGTGGGCGGCGCGAGCCGGCTCGGATCGGAAGGCGGCCGGCGGAGCCAGCGCCCGAACGAGCCGGCCGCCTCGACCTCGGTGCGGAGCTCGTCGAGCGACGCGCGCTCCGCGTCCATGGGCTCCCGGAAGAGCAGCCGCCCACGAGCGCTCTCGGCGATGTGCGGCGGGGCTCCGTAGAGTAGCTGGCCATCGACCGCGCCGGCCGACAGATCGTCCGGCAAGAGCTCGGAGATCTCCACGAGGAGCCGGCGTATCTCGCCAGCCCGCAGGCGGAAGCTCGGCGCCGAGAGCTCGGGATCGACGACGGCCGTGGGCGCCTCCTCGAAGAACGGCTCCGCCTCGCCCGGCCGCCACAGCCTGAGGCCGACCGCGCCCCGCAGCGCCGCCGGCGACGGCAAGGGCAGCCGCATCAGCGACGCGGAAGGGGGCGCGCTGCCGATCGTCATGCCCACGTACACCGGAAAGCCGAGCACGTACTCCGGTTCCACGTCGATGCCCACGAGGGCCGGGCCCGGAGGTGTGATGCCGGCCGCGCTCACTTCCACGCGAGCCCCTTGTTGTCCTCGAGGTGGACCCGCCGCACCTCCTTGAGGTGCCTGCCGCAGACGTCGCTGCCAGTCTTCCCCGACGTCCCCGGGATGAGGTTGCGCTTGTCGTCCAGCATCCAGTTGGGCCTGTAGTTCATGCAGCAGGTCTTGTCGCGCGGCGCGCGGAAATCGAAGTAGCCGCACTTGTGCGGCATGCCGAACGCATGGACGAGCTCGTGCACGATGGTCCCGACGATGCGGGCGCTGTACGTCGGCTTCGGCAGGCCGGTCGTCGCCTCGCGGTAGGCGCTGTGGTGCGTGAACATGATGGTCCGACCTGCGAAGTACTCCTTGCCTTTGGCCGTCACCGTGGGGCTGATGCCGGCGGTGTAGAAGGCGCCCGGGTTGAACACCTTGACCTTGACCTTCGCGGCCATCCCGTAGCCGCCGGGGGTCACGGCGCCGCCCTTCTTCCGGTACCGCGGCGAGTAGTTGAACCGCACCTTGTACGCGTGCGCGAGCGACCCGTCGCCCGCCGTGAAGTCCGGCTGGGCGTCGTGCTCCACGATCCAGCAGCGCGTGATCGGACCGGCCCCGGTCGTCTCGGTCTGGACGCTGAACAGGTTGAAGCCGACCGTCTCGGAGCCGGAGGTCAGCTCGGCGAAGTCCACGTCGGGGAACGTCCCCGGGATCTCGAAGTACTCGGAGAGGTTGGCGCCCGCGCCGCCGCTCTTCAGCTCGGCGTCCCCCTCGAACACCTTGTCGCCCTTCTTGGTCGGCAGGGGGTGCGGCTCCATCGCGGAGATGACGCAGAACCAGCCGGGGTTCGACTTGTTCGAGAACACCTTGTCCACGTAGGCCACGCACTCGGTCTCGAGGTCGTCCCCCTTGGGCGCCATCTGCGGCTGGTCCGGCACCTCCTTCTCCGGCTCGCAATCGAGCTGGACGCAGCACGGCTCGAACGGCACGGGCACCTCGTCCATCGGCAGGGCGAACGCGCTCTTCATGCGGATGGACTCCACCCGGATCCGGTGCCACATCGTCATGATTCCGGTCTCGGCGCCGAACCCTTCCACCTGCGTCGCAGCGTCGATGTCCGCCCGGACGATGAAGTTGTCCCCCGCCGTGTCGGGGCAGTGGAAGACGACCTTGCTCTCGTCGCCGACGATGGTCGTCTTCGCCTCGGTCGCCGCCGCGGATGCGAGCGCGAAGCCGGAGACCGCCTCCCACGGAGGACTCTTCGCGGGCTTGCCCTCGTTGTCGCCCGCGCGCGAGCCCTGGTGCTTCCCGGCGCCGTCATAGTCCTTCTTGTCGACGTATGCCCCCCACGCGGCGTGGAAGCCCGGATCATCGTTGGTCGGATCGTCCGGCTCGACAACCGTCCACCGGATCTTCGCGTCCGCCGGGAGCTTCCCCCGCTGGACCTTCACCTTGGCGGTGAGCTGGATGAGCTGCTTGTCCTTGGCCCAGGCGCCGGCGAGGTCGCTGTTGACGTACACCCGGCCGAGGTGGTCCTGGCTCGTGTACCCCGGCCTCGCCTCGGCGCGCTTCACCCCCGCCGCGCCCGGCGAGACGGGCGCGTGGAGCCCCAGGATCTCCGTGATGGAGACGATCACTGTGTTCGGCACGCGCAGCGTCGCGCGCGTCGTCTCCCCCTCGGCGACGCGGGGCACGGGCACCGCGCCGGGCGCGGGGGGCACCTCGCGCGTGAACACGTCGCAGCGCAGGAGCGGACCGCCGCCGAGCTCGTGGACCCGGGTCGGGTACGGGCTGCTCAGGCTGCCCGTCACCGAGCCGAGGCGCTTCGAGCCGGCGTCGCCCTGATCGTCCCAGATCTCGACGGCGATCGGGATCGCCCCGCTCGCGGCGACCTCGAGCTTCCAGGGGATCGCCTCCGCCGTCAGGTCGAGCTCCTTGGCGCCGGCCGGGATCGGCTTGCTGCGCCCGAAGCGGCGCCCGGCGATGAAGCCGAGCGCATACGGCCGCTTCGCGCCGGCGAGCAGCCCGTCGACGCCGAGGACCTTCTGGAGGGTGATCGTGACAGCGGCCGTCTGTGCCATCGTTCCTTCTCGTCACGCGCCGTCGTGGCGTTTCTGAAGCTCCGCGCGCGTCGCGTCGTCGAGGATCCCGGTCGGCTTAAGGCCCGACGCCGACTGGTACCACGCCAGCGCGTTCGCCAGCTCGGGCCCGTCCTTGCCGTCCACCTCGCGCGAGAAATAGCCGAGGTTCTTGAGGCGACCCTGCACGCCGCTCGCGGCCTCGATCGGATCGAGGTGACCGAGCTGCAGCGCCCAGATGACCCCGCCGGCGCGCGCCTCCTCGTTGCCCGGCGTGTCCGGCCAGGCCGCGAGCTCCGCGCCCTCCAGATCGGCGGGGATGGGGTGCTCGATCGGGCTCTTGCCGTCCGTCGTGCCGCTGACGACCACGTCGCGGTATTTCAGCTCGTACGCGAACGGCTCCTCGATCTCGAGGAGGAGGCGGAGCACCGTCTTCGGGACCTTGACCGTGAAGACGTGCTTCCCGCCCGTCGGGACCTCGACCGCCTTCGGCGCCATGTCGGGGATGACGAGCACGTCGCCCGGATAGATGAGGTTCGGGTTGGGGCGCCGCTGCTTGAACTCGGCGTTGTCAGGGTGGTTGTAGATGACTCGCCAGTCGGAGAACCCGTATCTGGGAGCGATGCTCGAGAGGCATTCTCCCTGTTTGACGATGTGCTGGTGAGGCATCGTTCCTCCAGGAGCGAACACCCGCAATCCAATGATGGTTCAGCATCGTACCGCGACGCAGCGGCGCCCTCAAGCGCCGTGAGCAGGTCGGCGCGAGCGGCGAGCGGCGTGGAGAGCGGAGGGCGACCGGACGTGGGCGGTCATCGTGCCTGTACCCGCGCCGGTGTCGCGCCTTGACGCGCCCCATGCGGCGTGATGACGTGGAGGCTCGGGGCGAACTGAGGACGCAATGGGCCACCGCTGGGGCTTCGGCTGCTTCCCTGAAAAAGTGTGGTTCGCGCGTCGGTACGATGCGCCGTTGCCGGACGGAGCCAGGGAGCTTCCAGCGCTGGAAGCGGCGTGGCGGCTGGAGGGGTGGCTCGCCGACGCCGTCCACGGCCGGGCGATCCTCACCGAGATTGGCGAGGCGCTAGGTTTCCCGGTGTCGACGGGACCCGCGCTCGATCCGAGGGGGCTCGCGGCGCGGCTGCGGGGAGCGCTCCTCGACGGGAGTCTCTACGCCTACCGGATGCCGTACACCTCTTCCGGCGCGCCCATCGGGCCGCCGGAGGTGATCGAGCCTGGCCAGCCTGAGCCTCCGGCCAGGGAGGACAAGACCTGGGTCGGGATTCAGCTCATGGACGACGGGAACCCGCCGCAGCCTGTCCCGTTCAAGAAATACCGTATCGAGCTGCCCGACCAATCGATTCGCGAGGGATTGCTCGATCAGAACGGTCAAGCCCTGATCTCGGGGATCGATCCGGGGACCTGCAAGATCTCGTTCCCTCAGTTCGACGCAGACGACTGGCAGCCCGCCTGAGGGGTCGCTCAGCGCTCGGTCAGGCAATCGTCGAGCGTGGGCGAGGAGAGGACGCGCTCGGTCCACCCTT
>NZ_JEMA01001198.1 GCF_001589285.1 Sorangium cellulosum
GGCTGAGCCGAGCGCCGCCGGGGAGGAGCAGGCATGACGGATGCCAGGGGGGACTTCCGGCGAAGCGCCGGTGTGCTGTGCGCTGTCGCGTCGCTCGCGGCCGTCGCGGGCAACCCGGGTTGCAGCCGCGCGAAGGAAGCGCCTGGACAGACAGTGACAGCGACCTCTGCCAGCGGGACGGGCGGCGCCACCGCGGCGAGCGGGACGGGCGGCGGGGGCGGCGCGGGGGGCGACGCTTCCTATGCGATCACGGCCCTCGCCCCGGCGATCGCGCTCGACGCGACGCCGGACGCCGGCGCGGCATACGTGTACTTCACCGGCGTCGACGCGGGCGGCAGGGCCGGGGTCTTCCGGGTCAGCGCGCGCGGCGGGGCGAGCGCGGCCGAGATCGCTGTCGGCCCGCCGCTTGTCGCGCCGCTCGGGATCGCGGCGAGCGCTGACGGCGGCCGCGTCTTCGTGGCCGATCCGGGCGCGGGCAGCTCGGCGCTCGACGACGCCGGCGCCCTCTTCGCGATCGACGTGCCCGGCGGCGCCCTCGCGCCCGTCCGCGGCGGCGAGGGGCTGCGCGCGCGGGGCCTCGAGGTGGTCCGCGGCGCGGACGGTGAGGAGCAGCTCGTGTTCTCCGGGCGCGATCGCGAGGATGGCCAGCCCGGGGTGTTCGCCCTGCCGGCGCGCGGCGGCGAGGCCTCCGCGATCGCGAAGGGGAGCCCGCTCGTTGACCCGAGCGGCGTCGCTGTCGCCGGCGGGGGCGACGTCTTCGTGTGCGACCCGCTCGCGAGCCCCGACGGCGCGGCGACCATCTTCAGGATCGAGGACGGCTTCGTGAGCCCGTTCGCGACCGGGCTCCGCGCCGGCTATCCGTGCGGCCTGGCGCTCACGCGCGACGACGCGGCGCTGCTCGTGCTCACGCGCGACCCGGCCCGCGGCGCGGCGGAGGTCGTGCGGATCGAGGTGGCGACCGGGGCGCGCTCGACGGTGGCGACCGGCGCGGCGGGCGACGGCGAGCCCGGCGGGCTGCACAGGGCGAAGGCCGCCGACGTCTTCGCGTTCGTCGATGCGTTCGTCGATCACGGAGCCGAGGAGCAGGGCTCGGTGTTCCTGCTCAGCCAGTGAGCCGCAGAGGAGCGATGGGAGGACCCGCACGCATGATCCACCGACCGTCGCGCGCCGCCGCCGCCTTCGCGGCGTGCGTCGCGCNTTCGCGGCGTGCGTCGCGCTCAGCGCATCCGGCCTTGCTGCTGCGTCGAGCCACCGCGAGGCGCCGGCCATCGCGAGGGACCCGACCGCCGACAACACCGACCTGTACGCGTGGGTGCAAGGCGGCAACCTCGTCATCCTCGCGAGCTACAACCCGCTCGAGGAGCCCGCCGGCGGGCCGAACTTCCACGGCTTCTCGGACGACGTGCTCTACGAGGTGCACATCGCGCGCGGGCCGTCGAGCCTCGAGGACGCGCTGACGTACCAGTTCCGGTTCTCGACGACGCCGTACCGGGCGGCGGATCCGGCGGGGCTCACGCCGGCGCCGAGCGGCGGCAACGAGTTCTTCTCGCAGCTCGCGGGCGCGGAGCAGACGTACACGATCACGAAGGTCGAGGGCGGCGCGTCGACCGTCATCCTGACCGACGCGCCTGTCGCGCCGCCGAACATCGGGAGGAGGACGAACCAGCTCGCGTACCAGATCTCCGGCGGCGGCTACCCGGCCTTCGCGACGTCCTCCAAGTTCCTCAAGCAGATGGCCGGCGGCGAGGGGCGCGCCTGGGCCGGGCCGCGCGACGACGGCTTCTATGCGGACCTCGGCCACGGGTTCGATCTCGCGGGGCTGTGCCCGCTGCTGGCCGCGCCGAACCCGTCGTGCGTCGCGCGCGACAACCTCGCCGGCTACAACGTCCACACGCTCGCGCTCGAGATCCCGCTCGCCGTGGCCAACGGCGGGTCGGAGCCGACGCCGGGGCCGAACGACCAGCAGACGCTCGGCATCTGGGCCTCGGCGAGCCGCCGCAAGGTGCGGATCCTGCGCGCGAACGGCGAGGAGGACGGCCTCGGTCCCTGGGTCCAGGTGTCGCGGGTCGGCCTGCCGCTCATCAACACATGGATCATCGGCCTGCAGGACAAGGACAAGTACAACCGCGCGCACCCGCGCGACGATCTCGCCAACTTCGGGGCCTACTTCCTGAACCCGATCCTGGTGCGCGACGCCGAGTTCGCGGGCCTCTACCGGGCCGGCCAGCCGCTCGCCGCCTTCGATCCGGAGGCGCTGAAGCAGAACCGGACCGACCTCATCGACACGTTCAACCTGAAGCCATCGAGCCTCGGGGGGCACAACCTGGAGACCGTCGGCGACGTGCTCCGGATCGATCTGGGCATGCCGTCGGGCTTTCCGAACGGGCGGGCGCTCGTCGCCGGCGCGGATCACGAGCAGACCGACGTCACGGATGCCGTGCTGACGCTGATCCTGACCGGCGCGGTCGGCACGACGGCGGGCGACGGGGTCGCCGCGAACGACGCGCGGTTCCTCCCGGCCTTTCCCTACCTGGCGACGGCGTGGGAGGGCGCGACCCAGGGCCATTTCAAGCCCTGAGGCGCTGGATGGGCGCGGCGCGGCGGGGGCGCGGTGCGCCCTTCGCCGGTCACGGCGCCGCGCACCGCCTCCCGCAC
>NZ_JEMA01001199.1 GCF_001589285.1 Sorangium cellulosum
CGGCGCGCCCGACGACGCGGCCGCGCGCCTCCCGGCGCTCGTCGAGGCCGCGGAGCAGGGGCTCGCGGCCATCGAGCTCGCCGCCCGCGAGCGCCGCGAGCTCCTCCGGGAGCGCAAGGAGCTCGAGCGCGAGCTCGAGGACCTCGAGCGCGAGCGGGCCGAGCACGCGCGCGCGCTCGAGGCGTGGCGGGCCGAGTGGGAGGACAGCGTGCGGCTGCTCGGCCTGCCCGGCGACGCGTCCACGGACGAGGCCACGGCGATCCTCGACGAGCTCGGCGCGCTGTTCCGCAAGGCCGACAGCGCGGCCCACGAGCGCCGGCGCGTGCGCGGCATGGAGCGCGACGCCCTCGCGTTCGCGGAGGACGTCGCGGAGCTCGCGTCCCGGCACGCGCCGGACCTCGCCGCCCTGCCGGCGGATCAGGCCGCCGATCAGCTCGTCAAGCGCCACCACAAGGCGCGCGCCGACCTCCGCGAGCGCGGCGAGATCGCGCGCAGCCTCGCCGACAAGCGCCGCGAGCTCGACCAGCAGGAGGCGCGCCGCGCGGCCGCCGAGGCGCGCCTCGCGAAGCTCCTCGAGGCGGCGGGCGTCGCGCGCACCGGCGACGCCGCGGCCGACCTCGCCGCGCTCGCCGTGGCGGAGGAGCGCTCGCGCGAGGCGCGCCGCCTCGATCGCGAGCTCGTCGAGAACGAGGGCAAGCTCCTCGAGGCGGGCGAGGGCGCCGGCATCGCCGCGCTGGAGCAGGAGACCGCGGGGGCGGAGCGGGACGCGCTCGCGCTGGAGCTCGACAGCGCGGAGGAGCGCCTCGCGTCGCTCGAGGACGAGCGGCGCCGGATCGACAGGGCGCTCGGGAGCCTCGAGCAGGAGCGCGAGCACCTCCGGGCGACGGTGGGCGCCGCCGAGGCCGCCGTCGAGGCGCAGATCTGCCTGTCGCACCTGCGCGGCGAGGTGCGCCGCTACGTCAGGGCGCGCCTCGCCGCGGTGCTGCTCGAGCGGGAGATCGAGCGGTACCGCGAGCGCAACCAGGGCCCGATCCTGGCGCGCGCGAGCGCGCTCTTCCACCGCCTGACGCTGGGCGCCTTCGCGGGCCTGCGGGTGGGCTACGACGAGAGCGAGCAGGCCGTCCTCCGCTGCGTCCGCGCGGCCCCCCCGGCCGCGGGCGCTGGCTCCGCCGCGGCGCCGTCGTCCGCGCCCGACGGCGCCGCGGCGGAGCCAGCGAAGGCCCCCGTGCAGCGCGAGGTGGACGTGAGCGGCCTGAGCGACGGCACGCGCGACCAGCTCTACCTCGCGCTGCGGCTCGCGAGCCTCGAGCACCACGCCCGGACGGGCGAGCCGATGCCGCTCATCCTGGACGACCTCCTCATCCACTTCGACGACGACCGCGCCCGGGCTGCCCTCGCGGTGCTCGGCGAGCTGACGGCGACGACGCAGGTCCTGTTCTTCACGCACCACGCGCGCCTCTGCGAGCTCGCGCGGGAGGCGGTGCCGGCCGAGGTCCTCCGCGAGCACCGGCTGCGGTGAGGGGCTCCTCGGATCGGCGCGCCGGCGGCCCTCGGCGACGATCGGCGTGTACCGCTGCATCAGCTCCGCCAGGGCGGCCTCGTCGGCGGTCGCCGGATCGAGGTCGAGCGACGCGACCATCGCCTCCAGGAACGCGGTGGTGATCCTCGAGCGGCGGCGCCGCCCTCGGTGGCGTAGTCTCGAAGGAGCACGTGTTCTTCTGCTATCCGTCGGACGAGGTCGTCGCCGTTCCACGACGGACGCCAGAGCGCGCTTCAGGAGTCCCCACAAGACGATGAAATTCACGCGACTATCGCTGTCGGCCGTTTTTGTCGCAATGGCAACGCGCACCGTCGTCGCTGTCGGTGCAGGCGGATGCGCCGACTGCGACCTACCGTGCAACGCTCCAGAAGAGTGCCCTTTGACGTACCTCGCATGCAGCAACGGTGTTGCTGGAAAAGCCCGCGGATGCTCGGACTTCGGCTGCTGCTGGGAAGGGGATGAGCTATGCGAAGAGGCGTGCGACGAGCTTGGTGCATCCGTCGTGCGCTGTTCACCCGTGGATGACCCGGGTGAGGCACCGTAGCGCAGCGCGCGAGACGGACGGGACGGCTCGCCTCTCGGCCCGTGGCCGCGCGGCAGCGATCGCCCGCCTGGCAAGGCCGGCACGGGCCGCCGCTGTCGACGCCGGTCTCCCCGCGGCCGGTCTCCCGCGCGCCATCCCGCCGCGCGGGCGCCCTTGTCCCAGATCGCGCCGGGTGGCTCCGTCCTCCCGGCTCACGACGTGAACAGCCAGGCGATGCTCGCCGCGCCGAACACGAACAGCGCCGCCGTGAACACCAGGATCGCCGTCCGGTCGGGCCGGTACGCCCCCCGCTCGATATCGCTGTACGCGCGCAGGTACCGCACCGCGGCCCACGCGATCATCGCCATCCCGAGCAGGACCATCCCCGCGCCCAGGCCGACGACCTCGCGCAGCAGCGACCGCGACCCGACCGGCGCGACCCCGGGCTCCGCCTCGAGGAAATACAGGCTGAACCGGTTGAGCGTGATGCCGAAGCTGAGCAGCGCGATCGCCGTGCGCACGTAGGCGAGGTGCGTCCGCTCGTTGGCCAGGTGCTCGCGCGCGTAGGCCTCGGTCCGCTTCACGCTCCCGTCGTCGGCCATGGCGTGACCATGGAGACGGTCCCCCGCGCCTGCAAGCCCGGGCTCAGCCGCGCTTCTTGCCCGAGAGCTCGACCGACGCCGCGTCCACCGACACCGAGGTCGGCGGGCCGAACTTCTTCACCTGGACCGTGACGCGGAGGGCCGGCGTGTCCTCGAGGACGCGCTCGATGATCCGCTCGGCGAGCGTCTCGAGCAGCTTGTACGAGGCGCTCGTGCCCGCCTCGACCACGAGGCTCGCGAGCCGGTCATAGTCGAACACCCGCGCCCGCGTGTCGGCGCGGGGCAGCAGGGCGATCGGGAGCTCCACCTCCAGGCACACAACGAAGTCCTGGGGCAGGTCGCGCTCGGCGCGGGAAACGCCGTGCTTGGCGCGAAAGCGGATGCCGTCGAGGCGGATCCGGTAACTCTGGATCACAGACTCCATCGCCGCCCCCCTAGCACGCCTACCGGCCGGCATCCGCCGCAAGGAGGTGGCCTTGTCGGCTCGCCCGCTCGCGGCGGCGCGCGCCGGCCGCGCGCGCGCCGCCTCAGAGGAGGGGCCGCTTGAAGCACACGGCGTCGATCTTCGCGGTCATCTCGCTGCGCAGGAACTGCACGGGCTCCCACCCCTCCTGTCCGAAGCGCTTGAGGACCGGGTTCCACCCGGTGGCGTTGGTCACCTCGAGCGCCTGGCTGTCGCCCACGCGCGCCGTCTCGGCGTCCACGCACCGCACCTCCCAGCGGGGCGGATCGGTCCCCGCGTGCACCGGCGGCACCAGGAAGCGCGGCGCGACGTACGACGCGGAGCAACCGAAGAGAAACGCGAGGGCGATGGCTGTTCCGGAGCTGAGCTTCGGCATGAGCGGTCCTTTCCTGCGGGTCGACCCGCGAAAGGCGTATCGGCGCTCCGTGCGGCGCGTCAACAGGGAACGGCGCGCGCGCTCCTACCGCTTGCGGGCGAGCGCCTCCCGGTCCTTCACGATGAGCCGCCGGCCCGCCGCGTCGAGCAGGCCCTCTTTCCGGAACGCGCCGAGCGTCAGCGTCACCGTCTCCCGGGTCGAGCCGATCACCTGCGCGATCTCCGCGTGCGTGATCGGCGCCGAGATCAGCGTCCCGCGCGGCGTCGGCACGCCCCACCGCTCCGCCGCGTGCAGGAGGAACTCGGCCAGCCGTCCTCCCACGTTCTTGAACAGCATCGACTCGATCCGGTCCTCGGTCTCCCGCTGCCGCGCGACGAGCAGCGCGAACACAGCGGCCCCGAACCCCGGGTGCTGGGCGCAGAGCTCGCGGACGAGCGCGAGCGGCACCCGGACCACCTCGGCCTCGTCCATCGCCACAGCGCGCTCGGTCCGCGTCTCCAGCCCGCCGAGGCACGACTCGCCGAGCACGTCGCCCGTGCCGCGGTAGCTGAGCGGGAACGAGGCCCCCGCCGCGTTGACGCGCTCGACGCGCGCCCGCCCCCGGCCGAGCACGACGAGCGAGTCCGCGGGCGCCCCCTGCTCGAAGATCGCCGCGTCGGACGCCACCACCTCGAGCACGGCCGCCTCCGTGACCGCCTCGCGGACCGGGCGGTCCGCCTGCGCGAACAGCGAGGAGAGCCGGAACGCGCGCGCCACCCGCGCCTTTGCGGGATCAGCCGCCGGGCGCCCGGCATCCGGCGCGTACTGCGAGTCCAGGTCGCTCACGGTTAGGGAGCGGAAGCGTAATCCATCTTGCGTAGGTTGGCACACACGAACACCCTCGCCGCCCCTGCGTCGAGGGGCGGCCTGGCGCCGTGCTCAGCGCCCGCCGCGATCGAGCGCGACGACGATGTCCCGGTCGAGCGCGCCGTCCGCCGCCCGCGCGAACTGCTGGAAGCGCGGGTAGGCGTCGGGCTGCACGCGGCCCGCGGGCAGGTCGAGGGAGCGATCGAGGAGCAGCGCGCCCCCGTCGACGCGATCGCTCACCCGGACGGTGCGACCATCATTCTCCGCCTTGAATGGATCGAGCCTCGTTGTCACGCGCGCGCCCTGGGGGAGCTTGATCCGGAGGCGCACCTCCGAGCGGGTCGCTATCTGCTCCGACAGGTAGAGCGGCGTCTCCCGGACCGGCAGGCTGGCGAGGCTCGCCACGCGGACGCCGAAGGGCGGCGACAGGACGAGCTCCGGGCCCTGCGCGCGCGCGAAGCTCGCGACAGCGATCTTCATCTTCAGGGTGAGCGGCCTGTCGATCTCGGTCATCTCCTTGACCTGGATCTCCTGGAGCCGCGCCCCCGGCACCATCTGCGGCAGCAGGCGCGACTCGACGGCGTCCCTGAGCTGCGCGTCGGGGAGCGACTCCAGCGCCGAGCGCAGGGCGATGGCGAGCTTGCCCTCGTAGCGCTGCTCGATGACGAGCGAGGCCGAGCCGTCCCTGGCGACCTCGGCGACGCCCTCGGTGACCACGCCGTCGTGCGCGCCGGACGAGGGCGTCACCTCGCGCGGCGCCCCGGGCCGCAGCACGATCGCCGGCTGCCCGCGCAGCGAGCTCGGCAGGTAGCCGTACGGCGCGAACTTGTCGCGCACGAACATCCAGCGGACCGCGCCCGCGCCGGGCTTGTCGCCCGTGTCGAGGCGCACGGCGATCGCGTTGAACATCTCCGCCTCGCTCATCGGCCCGCGCGGCGGCGCGGTGAGCCGGTCGCTCACCACGCCGTAGCCGGCGTCGATCCCGAGCAGGCGGCACAGGTAGAGGAACGCCTCGGTCCGTTCGCCGCTCTTGCCGATGACGACGCGGCGGCCGTCGCTCTCGCGCCCCTCCTCCACGTTGGCGAGCACCCACCTGTAGATCCGGCGCGCCTGCTCGTCCTTCGACGGCGCTGCCTCGCCGCCCTCGCCCGCCGCGGCGCTCGCCCCCTTGCCGGCGCCCGCGGCCGCGTTGCCCGCCGCGCCG
>NZ_JEMA01001200.1 GCF_001589285.1 Sorangium cellulosum
CGGTCGTCGTCCCCGAGCCGGGCACGGCCCAGCCGCCGCCCGCCGCCGCCTCCGAGCCGAAGCTCATCACGTACTCTCCGCCCGCGTATCCCGCGGAGGCCCAGCGCGCGGGCGTCGAGGGGAGCGTCATCCTCAAGCTCGACATCGACAGGACCGGGCGCGTGACAAAGGCCGAGGTCGCGACGCCGGGCGGACACGGGTTCGACGAGACCGCGCTCGCCGCCGCGCCCGGCCTTGTGTTCGAGCCGGCGCGGCGCCCGGACGGCACGCCGGCGCCGTCCCGGATCCTCTACCGCTACGCGTTCACGCTCACGCCGAAGCCCGCCGAGGCGGCCGCGCCAGCGCCCCCGGCCGACGTCGAGACGGTGGTCGGGACGGTCATGGCCGCGGGCACCGGCGAGCCGCTCCCGGACGTCGCTGTCAGCCTCCTCCGCCCCGACGGCGGCCGCGAGGAGGCGAAGACCGACCAGCAGGGCAAGTTCCGCTTCAAGAACCTCCCTCCCGGCAAGTACCGCGTCGAGGTCGCCGCCGTGGGGTTCGCGCCGTTCGCGGCCGACGAGGAGATCGCGGCCGGCGAGGCGATCGAGGTGCGCTACCGCATCTCGCTCGCGGCGCCGACGGACGGCAGCGCGCCGGCGGGCCTCCAGGTGACCGTCGAGGGGGAGCGCCCGCCGCGCGAGGTGACCCGGAGGACGCTCGAGCGCCGCGAGATCGACCGCATCCCCGGCACCGGCGGCGACGCGCTGCGATCGCTGCAAAGCCTGCCCGGCGTCGCGCGCAGCGGCTTCGGGCTGCTCATCGTGCGCGGGTCCGCGCCCCAGGACACGCTCACGTTCATCGACCGCACCCCGGTGCCGATCATCTACCACTTCGGCGGGCTCTCGTCGGTCGTCCCGACCGAGATGCTCGAGAAGATCGACTTCTACCCGGGCAATTTCAGCGCCGTGTACGGCCGTGCCATGGGCGGCATCGTCGACGTCGGGCTCCGCTCGCCGAAGCAGGACGGCAAGTATCACGGCGTCGTCCAGCTCGATCTCATCGACGGGCGCCTGCTCCTCGAGGGGCCCGTCCCGCTCCTGAAGGACTGGACGTTCATCGCCGCAGGCCGGCGGAGCTGGGTCGACGCGTGGCTCGGGCCCGTGCTCAAGGAGGCGGGCTCCAGCGTCACGCAGGCGCCCGTCTACTACGACTACCAGTTCGTCCTCGAGGGCCGCCCCTCGCCGGCCGAGCGCGTGCGCGCGAGCTTCTACGGATCGGACGACGGCTTCGAGATCACGCTGGACAACCCGCCCGAGGACGAGCCGGCGCTGACGGGCGACTTCGGGTTTCACACGGCGTTCCAGCGCTTGCAGCTCAGCTACGAGAACCGCCTGGGGAGCCGCGATCGGCTCCTCTGGTCGCTCGCGCTCGGCCGGGACGTCGTCGACTTCGAGGCCGCTCCCCTCACCTTCAACGTCACCTCGACCTCGCTCGACCTCCGGTTCGAGCTGTCGCACAGGTTCGCGCGGTACCTCACGATGAACGCCGGCGCCGACCTCTCCGGCGGCATCGCCACGGTCAACGTGCGCGCGCCGACGCGGTCGCCCGCCGGCCACCCGTCGAACCAGCCGTTCTCGCTCGCCCCGTTCCAGGACCAGTCGTTCAAGGGCGCGTACTCCCGGCCGGCCGCCTACGCCGAGTTCGAGGTCGTCCCCTCGCCGCGCGCGCGGCTCGTCCCCGGGGTGCGGCTCGACTACGCGCTCGACACGCGCACGTTCGACGTGAGCCCGAGGATCAACGGGCGCTACGACGTCCGGAGCGAGTTCCCGCGCACGACGGTCAAGGGCGGCGTGGGCCTGTACCACCAGGCGCCCCAGTTCCAGGAGGCCATCGAGCCGTTCGGCACCGCGGGCCTCAAGTCGAACCGCGCGGTCCATTACGGCCTCGGCGTGGAGCAGGAGATCACGAAGCAGATCAACGTGACGGTCGAGGGGTTCTACAAGGCGCTCGATCGGCTGGTGGTCTTCTCGCCGGAGAAGGAAGGCTACGCCAACGACGGCACCGGCTACGCCGTCGGCGGCGAGGTGCTCTTGAAGTACAAGCCCGACGAGCGCTTCTTCGGCTGGGCGGCCTACACGCTCTCCCGGTCGATGCGCACCGACGGCCCCGGCGAGGAGGAGCACCCCATGCCGTTCGATCAGCCCCACGTCCTGACCGTGCTCGGGAGCCTGCGGCTCGGCCGCGGCTGGGAGCTCGGCGCGCGCTTCCGCCTCGTGTCGGGCAACCTGCAGACGCCCTATGTCTGCGATCCGGAGGAGAAGGGGTGCAATCCGAACCGGGTGAACGCGGTCTACCACGCGTCCTCGGCGCGCTACTCGCCGTTCCCGCTCGGGGGCGAGTACAGCGAGAGGATGCCGCTCTTTCATCAGCTCGACATCCGCGCCGACAAGACGTGGCGATTCAAGACGTGGCAGCTCGGGCTCTACCTCGACGTGCAGAACGTCTACAACCACGCTGCCGCGGAGGGGATCAGCTACAACTTCAATTACTCGAAGCGGGAGTACGTGACGGGGCTCCCCTTCCTGCCCACGCTCGGGCTGCGAGGAGACTTCTGATGAAACGGACCGCACTGCCCGCGCGCCGCGCGCTGCTCGCCGCGCTCGCGACCCTGGCCCTGGGCGTCCCCTGCTGCGCGGGGGCCGGCTTCGCGCCCTCGTCCGAGGTGGAGGGGCTCCGCGTCCTCGCGGTGACGGCGGACAGGCCCTACGCGGCGGCGCCGCTCGGCGACGGCGTGACGTTCGAGATGACCTACGTCGACGCGCCCGGCGAGGGCGCGGGCCCGCGGCCGGTCGAGGTCACGTGGCTCGGCGGCTGCGTGAACCCGCCCGTCGGCATCGACGAGCACATCGGGTGTCTGCCGCAGCTCCTCGGCGCGGCGGCGGCGTTCGCCGCCGGCGGCGCGGCGGAGGACGGCGAGAACGAGGAGACGGAAGGCGCGCCGAGGCTCTTCGATCGGGACGACATGAAGGCGGAGGAGAGCGGCGAGCCTGGCAGGGCCAGGTTCAAGATGCGCTTGCCCGACGACATCTTCGAGGGCGCGCGGCCCACCGAGACCGGTAGCTTCGAGGCGAGCGCCTATGTGTTCTTCACCGTGTGCGCCGGCACGACGCGCGTGGCGTCGTCGCCGCTCGAGGCCGGGTTTCCGCTGGAGTGCGTCGGCGAGGACGGGGCGGTGCTCGGCGCGGACAGCTTCGTCGTGGGCTACACGCAGGTCTATGCGTTCGCGGACCGGCGCCCCAACGCGAACCCGCCGATCACGGACCTCACGGTGAAGCGCGGGGACAGCGAGCTCGAGAAGGACGAGGAGGGTTTGCCCGTCGTGCAGCGGTGCGCTCGGCCGGACGAGCCCCAGCAGGCCCAGGGCTGCAGCCCGCCGGCCGCGGGCGGCGCCGACGAGTGCACGACGTACGACATCGACGCTGTCGTGGGGGACGTCGCCGAGGAGGACGTCGAGGTTGCCGGGCTCGGCGGGCCGCCCGTGCGCGAGGCGATCTGGGTCGACTACTACACCGACGGGGGCGGGTTCGACGGCGCCAGGCGGCTCGTGAGCGACACGACGCGGGGCTTCATCGCGGACCACGGCACGACGTGGACGCCGCCCTCGGAGGCGGGGGTCGTGTCGCTGTGGGCGGTGGTCCACGACACGCGGGGCGGATCGAGCGTCTTCCGGCGCAAGGTGCGGGTGGCGGAGTAGCGCGCGCGTCGCGGCGGCGGCGGCCGGGCGGGCGGGCGCGGTGGGA
>NZ_JEMA01001201.1 GCF_001589285.1 Sorangium cellulosum
GAGCGTGTAGGGCGTGTAGGGCTTCGAGCTCGGGCAGCCGTCGCAGCCGGTCGCGGCGAGGAGCGGGAGCAGGGCGCGGAGGAGCTTCGAGCAGGATCGATCGGGCATCGCAGGCGGACCAGCCGTTGCAGTCGAGGTACGGCGGGCGGCGCAGGCGTAGCACGGGAGGCGCGGGGACGTCGCGGCGCCGGCGTGAGCGCGCGCCAAGACGTGGCCGAGACGCGGCTGACGATGAGGACGGGGACGGAGGGAGGACCCGATGGCGCATGCGCGCGCGATGGCGCGCATGCGCGTTTCAGAGTAGCTTGATCGAGGGTAGATGCGCGGGCCGAAACCTCCCAAGGCGATCGAGGGCGAGGACTACTACCTCGAGGGGAGCCGGGTGGTCTTCAAGGCGGCGTATCACCTGAAGCGCGGATACTGCTGCAACTCGAAGTGCCGCCATTGCCCTTACCGGGAAGAGGCGCCGGCGCCGGCGGGGGAACCGGTGACCGTCATGGTGCCTCGCGTGAAACTTCTCTGAAGCGAAGGCGGCGGTAAGGTCGCGGTCGGGCGCTCGCGGCGGAGGCGCCCTGCGTTCCGTTGCCAGCGCATGAGGCGACATCTCGGCCTCTGCTGGAGAGGCGCGCGCTCCGCCGATCCGCTGTGATTTCTCCGCGGCGATCCGCCGGGCTGTCAAAGGCAGAGAGAGCACGCTCGCCATGGAATGTGGGTTGATCCGGATTGAGCGAAGGGTCTAGGATTTTGCACCCACATTCGCGCAGGAGTTCCTATGCGTCGCAGTCTTCGCCCTCTTCTCTACAGCCTCTTGCTCGCGGTGCCGCTCGGCTGCACCGCCGCGTCGGGCAGCAAGCCGCCGCCGCCGGCCACGACGACCGGCGAGCCGTCGCCGAAGGTCGAGGACACGGATGAGGACGGCATCTCCGACGAGGACGAAGGGCGCATCGACGCGATCGACACGGATGGTGATGGTGAGCTGGACTTCGAGGATGCCGACTCTGACAATGACGGAATCCCCGACAAGATCGAGGGTGCTGTCCGGCCAGGGCAACAGGAGCTGCCGGACAGCGACGACGACGGGGTGCCCGACTTCCGGGACGAGGACTCCGACGGCAACGAGATCCCCGACGGGGAGGAGGGCGACGACGATCTCGACGACGACGGTCTGCCCGATTACGCGGACCTCGACGACGACGGCGACGGCCTCTCTGACAAGCTGGAGATCGGCCCGGACCNCTCTCTGACAAGCTGGAGATCGGCCCGGACCCGTTCGATCCGATCAACTCCGACGACGACAGGCGGCCCGACTTCCGCGACACCGACTCGGACAACGACGGCATCCTGGATCGCTTCGAGCGGGAGCTCGACGCCGACAACGATGGGATCCCGGCGTTCCGCGATCTCGACTCGGACGACGATTGCCGGCCCGACGAGGTCGAGCGGGGCGACGGTGACCCCGAGTTGCCGCCCGTCGACAGCGACCAGGACGGCGGGGCCGATTTCGTCGATCTCGACAGCGACAACGACGGCCTGCTCGACCAGCTCGAGGACATCAATTGCGACGGCGTGCTCGATCCGGGGGAGTCGAGCACCGCGAGCGAGGACACGGATGAGGACGGGGTGGGCGACCTCATCGAGCTCGCGGCCGGCACGAACCCGAACGACGATCTGGACAACCCCCACGCCAACGGCGATTTCGTGTTCGTCATGCCGTATCGGGACGACCCGACCCCGGCGCAGGACACGCTCGACTTCTCGACCAACATCTCGCAGGCGGACGTGGTGTTCGCGATGGACACCACCGGCTCGATGAGCGGCTCGATCTCGAACCTGCAGGACGCGCTCCAGGAGATGATCGATCAGCTCGCCGAGGAGATCCCGAGCATCGGCATCGGCGTGACCCATTACAAGGACTTCCCGATCTCCCCGTATGGGGATTCCGCCGATCAGCCGTTCTTCCTGGCGCATCGGGTCATGAGCGTGCTCACGCCCGCAGGGCGGGCATCGGTGCAGCACGCGGTGGACTCCCTCAGGGCGAGCGGCGGCAATGATGTGCCGGAGAGCGGCTGGGAGGCCCTTTATCAGATCGCGCACGGGACGGGCACGACCGAGGGGAACGCCGAGGTGCCTGCGTTCAACCCGATGACAGCGCGGCCCGGCGTGGTCCCGGCGGGCGAGACGGTGGGGACCCTCGGCGGCGTCGGCTTCCGCACCGGCTCGCTGCCCATCGTGGTGATGATCACCGACGTTCCGAGCCACAACGGCACGATGCCGGGCAACAACTACTCCCGCCTCTCGTCGCCGAACTACACGCAGGCGCTCAGCTCGATCACCAGCCTGGGCGGCCGCGTCATCGGCATGGTGACGACCACCTCGGACGGGGGCCAGGCCAAGGCCGACCTCACGGCCGGCGCGCTCGCGACCGGCTCGGTGGTTCCCCCGACGGCGTGGGGGCCGGCGGGCATGCGCCCGCCGCAGTGCGCTGTCGGCCAGTGCTGCACCGGCGAGGACGGCACGGGCGTGACGGCGACGAACGGCAAGTGCCCGCTCGTGTTCGTTGTCTCCAGCAGCGGCACCGGCCTGAACCTGGCTGTCGTGCAGGCGATCAAGGTGCTCACGACCTACGTCACGCTCGACATCTCGGCCGCGGCCGAGGACGACGAGAGCGACACGATCGACGCCGTGAGCGCCTTCGTCGACAGGATCATCGCCAACAACATGGCCCCTGAGCCCTGCACCTCCGGGCTCAGGGTCATCGACAAGAACCTCGACAGCGTCGCGGACACCTACACCAACGTCTTCCCGGGGCCGACTGTCTGCTTCGACGTGCTCCCGAGGATCAACGTCTCGGTGCCTCCCACGGAGGAGCCGCAGATGTTCACCGCGAACATCGTCGTCACCGGCGACGGCGTGACCACGCTCAGCACCCGCAAGGTGTTCTTCCTCGTCCCGCCGGAGATCCCGCCGCCGCCCGTCAACTGACGTCAGTGGACGTCAACTGACGTCCACTGACGCGCCACCGGCGGCCGCTGGCCGCGCCCGGGGGCCGCCGGGAGGGCTCGCCCTCGGCGGCTCCCTGGCAGCGCGGCGGCGCCCGTTTTCAGGTAAAGACGGCGCATGGGTGAAGGCCTGCCAAGCGACGGAGCCCCGGCGTCCGGGCAGGCGCGCGGCGCGGCGCTCCGGGAGCTCGCGCGCCTCTTCCTCCGGCTGGGGACGACGGCCTTCGGGGGCCCTGCCGCCCATGTCGCGATGATGGAGGACGAGGTGGTCCGCCGGCGCGGCTGGATGACGCGCGAGGACTTCCTCGATCTCTATGGTGCGACGAACCTGATCCCGGGGCCCAGCTCGACCGAGCTCGCGATCCACATCGGACACCGCCGGGCCGGGTGGCCGGGGCTGCTCGTGGCCGGGAGCTGCTTCATCTTCCCCGCGGCGCTGATCACGCTCGGCTTCGCGTGGGGCTATGTCCGGTTCGGCGCGGTGCCGGAGATGTCAGCGCTCCTCTACGGGGTGAAGCCGGTGATCATCGCCGTGGTGGTCCAGGCGCTCTGGGGTCTCGGCCGCGCCGGCTTGCGCTCGACGCCTTCGCTCGTCCTCGCGGCGCTCTGCGCCGGCGCCGTCCTGCTCGGGGTCCACGAGCTCGCGGTCCTGGCCGGCGCCGGCGCGCTCGCCGTGGCGCACCGGCTCGCCGCCGGGCGCTCCGCCGGC
>NZ_JEMA01001202.1 GCF_001589285.1 Sorangium cellulosum
GGCGCAGGCGCCTGCCGCGGCGCGCCCTGCGGCGCCGGCGGCGCGTCCTCCGGCGGAGGGCGCAGGTCCGGTGGAGGGCGAGATCGACGAGCAAGAGGCTCGCCTGACCAAGGAAGAGGTCGCGCGGGTGCTCGCGCTCGTCGCGAAGGCGCGCGGCCTGCCCGTGCTCCGCGACGTGCGGAGCCGCGTGCTCGCCCGCGGCGAGATCCTCGAGCGGGTCCGCGCGCACGTGGAGCGAGAGATCCCCGAGGGCGTGCTCGACCATCAGCGCGAGGTGCTCGCGGCGCTCGAGCTCATCCCGGCCGACTACGACTTCACCGCCGGGATGTACCGCCTGCTCGAGGGCCGCATCGCGGGCTTCTACGAGCCGGACGACCAGACGATGTACCTGGTCGACGATCTCAGCGAGAGCGAGGCCGAGGAGACGCTGGCGCACGAGCTCGTCCACGCGCTGCAGGACCAGAGCTTCTCGCTGGGGAAGCTGCTCGATTACAAGGCCGGCGACAGCGATCGGCTGGCGGCCACGCACGCGCTCGTCGAGGGCGAGGCGATGAGCGCGATGTTCGACGTGCTGGTCGGCTCGGCGTTCCAGGTGGACGAGTCGATGCTCCGGAAGCTCGTGGCGATGTCGACGGCGCTGTCGTCCGTGGGCGACACGCCGCTTGTGCTGCAGGAGTCGCTGGGCGCGCCGTACACGGACGGCTTCGAGTTCGTCCAGGCGCTGCGCCGAGACGGCGGCTGGGCCTCCGTGGACGCGGTGTGGCGCGCGCTGCCGGAGACCACCGAGCAGCTGCTGCACCCGGACAAGCTCGCGGCGCGCGAGCCCGCCGTGGAGGTGGCGGTCCCGACGGCCGCCGCGCTCGGTCCAGGGTTCCGCGTCGTGTTCGACGACGTGATGGGCGAGCAGGCGCTGCGCATCGCGTTCGCGGCGTACGCGCACCGCGACGCCGCCATCGGCGCGGCGGCGGGGTGGGGCGGGGACCGGTTCGCGGTGGCGCGGCGGGACGACGCGCAGGACCCGACGCGGCGGGAGTTCGCGCTGGCGTGGCGGCTGCGGTTCGACAGCGCAGGCGACGCGGCGGAGGCGGGGAAGCTGATCGAGCGCCGCTTCGGGAAAGCGTGCCAGAGGCGCGCGGGGCTCGGGCCGATCGCGTGGACGGCGCGCGGGAGCGACGTGGCGATCGTCGCGGGGCCGTACGAGCGGCGCGGGGGNTGGCGATCGTCGCGGGGCCGTACGAGCGGCGGGGGGGAGGGGAGGTGAGCGCGGTGGGGACGTGCGCGGGCGCGAAGGCGTGGCTGGCGGAGGTGATGAAGGGCGGGGTGG
>NZ_JEMA01001203.1 GCF_001589285.1 Sorangium cellulosum
GGCACGGGCGGCGCGGGCGGCGGGGCACCGCCGGGGCCGGCCTGGGACTGGAGCGGGATCGTCGGCACCGGACAGAGCCTCTCGGTCGGCGCCGAGGGCACGCCGCCCCGCGGGACGGAGCAGCGCTTTCACAACCTCAAGCTGTCGCTCGGGGCCGCGAGCGTGCCCCCGTGGGATCCGGCGAGCGACGCCCTCTCCCTGGTGCCGCTCGTCGAGCCCATCCGCGGGTTCGCGACGACCTACCCCAGCGCCTACCCGAAGAACATCTACGGCGAGACCCCGCACACGGCCATGGCCGACCAGATCTCGACCCTGGCGCAGGCGGGCGCGGGCGGCGACCTCGTCACGGTGCACACCGTCGTCGGCGAGAGCGGCCAGCCAATGAGCATCCTCCGCAAGGGCGCGAGCGAGATCATCGACGGCGACAAGACCCAGGCCCGCGCGTACGCGGCGACGCTGTTCGAGGCGGCGGCGATCGCGCGCCTCGCCAGGGAGGCGGGCAAGACCTACGGTATCGGCGCCATCATCATCACCCACGGCGAGTCCGACGCCGGCAGCGCTACCTACGAGGACGACCTCTTCAAGCTGTGGTCCGACTACAACGAGGACCTCCGGCCCCTCACCGGGCAGACGCAGAGCATCCCCCTGCTCGTGTCCCAGCAGCACTCGGTGCACACCGAGGTGGGCTCGCGCTCGACGTCGACCCAGGCGCAGTGGCACGTGGGCGTGGGCCACCCGGGCGACATCGTCTGCTCGGGCCCGAAGTACCAGTATCCGTACGACGAGGACCACATCCACCTCACCGCGCGCGGCTACCAGCTCCTCGGCGAGAAGTACGGCCAGGTCTACTTCGAGAAGGTCGTCCTCGGAAAGGACTGGCAGCCGCTCCAGCCGACGGACGTCGAGCGCGCCGGCAAGGTGATCACCGTGCAGTTCCACGTCCCGGTGCCGCCCCTCGTCTGGGACAGCGCGCTGCCGTCTCCCCACCAGACGGCCTTCACGGAGTGGTCGAAGGGCCGCGGCTTCCAGGTCTGGAGCGGCAACACCCGGATCGAGATCAGCAGCGTCGAGATCTCCGGCGGCGCGGTGAAGATCACGACAGCGTCGGATCTCCCCGCGTCGGGCGTGATGGTCGGCTACGCGGCGACGACCGACGGGACGACGATGCCCGGCGGCACGACGCGGTGGGGGCAGCTCCGCGACTCCGATCCGTTCGTCGGGTCGGTCTCGGGCGAGGCCCAGCCGNGTCGGTCTCGGGCGAGGCCCAGCCGAACTACAGCGTCGCGTTCGAGATGAGCGTCCCCTGAGCCCCCGCGCGCGGCCTCCCCGCGCGCGGCCTCGCTCCTGCTCACCGCGCGCGCCGGACCTCGTCGGAGAACCTCACCGCCTCGCGGAGCACGTGATCGGCGAGCGAGGGATCGATGATGCTCTTGATCTGCCCCGTCTCGATGCCCTGCTCCGCGGCCGTCTTGAAGTCGATGACATCGTCGGCCATCATCGCGAGCTGCCCGCTGCCGACGAGCTGGATGTTCGCCTGGTACATCGCGTCGGCGCGCGCGTTCGCCTGCCCGACGAGCGCGCGCTCCTGCGGGTCGAGCAGGTGCGCGATGAACTCCAGGTGCTCGGCCATGATCCGCGTCCAGAACGCCCCGACCTCGTCGCGCTGGAACCCGGCGCCGCCGCTCGCGAACAGATCGAGCCGGCCGGCGAACCGCTCGGCCTCGCGCGCGATGTGGTCGAAGAAGAGCGGCCAGACGAGGCTCTTCAGCGTGCCGGCCTCCTGCTGGCGCTGCATGCGGCGCTTGTACTCGATGAACTGAAGGACGCTCGAGCGCGTGTCGGCGAGCAGCGGATAGAGCTCGTCGTCGCGGTAGGCGCGGTCGCGGGCCGAGATGAAGTGCTGGGCGAAGAGGACCTGGAACTGCCGCGCCTCGGCCCGGGGCGCGCGGAGGGCGTCGCCCGGCATGAGCAGCGCCATGAACATCGCATGTTCCATCATGATGTCCGTCCAGAAGAGGACCTCGGAGAGGGCCTGCGCCGCGAGCCCGGCGTGCATTCCGGGCAGGTAGATCGGCTTCGTCGCGCGCTGATCGATGAGGATACCGGGCGTCTGGGGGATCCCTTCCGGGAGAGACAGGGGCCCGACCGACTCGCAGCTCCCGGCGCCCTTCTCGACAGCCAGCGCGAGGCCCGCCGGGGCGAGCAGCGAGACACCGACGGCGGCCGCCGCTCTGCCGGCGAATCGCCTGCGTCCAAATTTGCCTTGTGAAACATGCTTCTCCATCGACGCTCCTCCAGGTTTCGTACATCCGTGTGAGCCCGAGCGAAGGTGCATGTCCCGCGCCCGGTCTCACGAGAGGAGTCGACGGGCGATCCGCCGCCCCGCGCCGCGCCGGATCCGGCGACCGGCGGCGCCGGGGATCGCCGCGCGAAGCGCCTCGTTCGCGGCGGCGTCGCGTGGGGCGCGCCGCGCGTCGATCGACCGCGGAATCCGCCCGTGATGGGGATCCGCGACCGGCTGTCTGCGAAGGCGGAGCACAGGGGCGCCCGTTGGCCGGCGGCCTGCGACCATCGAGCACAGGGGCCCACGGCGGACCACAGGAGCTCGGCGCGCGGCGGACGGTGTCGGTCCAGGCGGGGCAGAGAAGGGCGCGCTGGTGGGCTGGGCGGGCTCACCCGTCCGGGCGGGGCTCGCTCTCGCGGCGGCGTACGTCGACGTCTCGCCTGCTCGAGATCGCGCCAGGGCGATGCCGTCGACGCGCGCTCGACGACGACAAGGTCGGAAGCCGATCCGGTCCTTACGGGCGCGCGCGTTCGTCCCTGCGGCGGGCGTGGGCCTCGGCTGCGGGCGCGCGCTCGAGGCGGCTCGCGTCGCCCTGGGAGCCGCCGGCAGGGCGGGGGACGTGGAGGCCACGGGCTGCGGGGGTGGCGTCGTCGTGGACGCCGCCGGGAGCGCGGCCGCCCGGATCTCCTCTGCGGGCGGCGCGGGGGGC
>NZ_JEMA01001204.1 GCF_001589285.1 Sorangium cellulosum
GGCGTTGCCTCCGGCGCTGCTCGCCGTCGCGCCGGCGCCGAGGGTGATCGACTTGTTCATCTGGCCCATGCTGCCGGTGATGCCGGCCATGCCGAGCTCGATGAGCACGTTGGGCGCGCCGAGCCACGGGAAGCAGGGGCCGCCGGTGTTGAGGCTGACGACCTCCTTGAGCGTGCCGGGCTCGTTGCCGTGGCACGCCTTCATGCAGCCGCCCACGGTGAGGATCTTCGCGCCCTCGATCTTGGTGCGCATGCACGGATCGATGACCCCCTCGGCCACGGTGCCCATCGTGGGATAGGGGATCGGCAACGGGCTCGGGGCGGCGGGGGTGAGGCACACGCTCACCGCCATTCCGGTCATCTGATGGCCGGATTTCTCGGTAATGGTGTCCATGTGGAGCGCGGTGACCTTGCCCATGACGGCGTGATGGTCGCACGTAGGGAAGAGAGAGGGAAGCGGGGGCGTGCGGGCGCGCTACCGCGACCCCGGCATCGAGCCGAAGCTCTTCCCGGCAACACACGACGCTCGACCCCTCCAGCGGCTCTCTTCACCCGGCGAACATCGGAGAGGACGCGAAGGGCGGCGTGGTCGACCCCGACCACAAGAAGGAAACAAGGTGAACAAGATGGGACGGTGGAACGGGACCTTCACGCAGAGCAGCGAGCCCACGCACTCTCGGCAGAAGAACATCACAACGGTGCCCTCCTCGACGCCGCCGTTCGCTGGCACATAACCCGCGCCATTCCGCCGTTCGCTGGCACATGACCCCCGCAATGACGACACCCCCGCCCCGGATCCCCGCCCCTGCGCCCATCGAGCGCGCCTGCCGCTACGCCTGGTACGAGGCGTCGCGCACCACGCTCGAACCAGCAGAGGAAGCCGCGCTCGCCGCGCTCGGCCTGTGGCTCGAGGAGCCAGACCGGCCGTACGCGATCCTGCACGGCCCGCGCCCGAGCCGGCGCGCAGTCGTAGCCGCCCACCTGGTCCGTGCACAGCAGGAAGGCACCGCGTACACCGCGAGACTCGTGCCGATCGCGCCTGATCTCAGGCTCGAGCGCGACCTCATCGCGTTGCTCACCTCGCGGCTGCTCGCCGGTTACTGTGGCGGGGCTCCTCGGTGGCTGCGCATGCGTATCGCGGAGGAGCACCTGCGCGTGGGCCCGACCGAGGGCGAACCATCGCTGCTGCTCGCAATCACCGACGTCGAGGAGGCGGAGCCGCTCGTCTCCTGGCCAGCGCTGTTCTCCGCCGTTGGCGCTCGCGTCAAGGTGCTCGCCACCGTCGAGGGCGACGAAGCCGCGGCCCGCGCGTGGATCCCGCGCCTCGGCTTCGATCCGGCGCGCACGCGGATCCTTCCGCTGCCGTCGCGGCCCTGGCCCGCGCCGGGCGATCCCGCCGAGCTCCTCGCGGCCGCCGGCGCGGTGCCGGCCCGGCTCCTCGGCCTGCTCTCGGTCGCCTACGGCCGGCTTCGCGAGGACGAGATCACGACCGCCCTCGGAGCCCCGATCGAGGGCGCCCTCGCCGGGATCGAGCCGCTCGTCACGGCCGTCGATGGCACCTATGCGCTCCGCTGGAACGCGGCCCGCCGCGAGGTGGAGGAGCGCCTCGACAGCAGCGCGCGGGAAACCTCGATCCGCCGCCTGCTGTCGCTCGCGCCGGACGGCTATCCCTGCGCCTACACGCGGGCGCACCTCGAGCAGGCCGCCGCGCCGCTCCAGGCATTCGCCGCGCTTGTCACCGAGGAGCACCTCGCCCGCTGGATGGCTCGGCCCGAGGGCTATCTCGGCTTCGTCGCCGACCTCGAGCGCGTGCGCCGTCGCGCCGTCGAGGCGCTCGCGTCGGGCCGCGAGGCCGCGGCGCTCGCGGTGCGCGCAGCCCTGGCCGAGGCGAGCGTGAACTGGTGCGCCCGCCGCGAGGATCACGAGGCTCCCGTCGGCGTCGAGCCCCTCGATCGGGAGGAGCCGATCGCGGACGAGCGAAAGCAGGCGAAGGCGCTCATCGCGCTCGGCGCGGCGATGGCGGCCGGGCCGGCGCGCGCCGAGGTGCTCGCGTGGGCCGAGGACGCCGCGCGGCGCATCCCGGAGGCCGAGCTCCGCGGGGATGCGCTCGTGGCCCTCGCCGAGGCCGCAGGTGACGACCGAGGCCATGCCCTCGCGCGCGAGGCGCTCGCGGCGTACCGCGACGCGGCGGATCCGGTCCTGCCGCAGCTGCTCTCGGTGGGCGTGCTGCCCCCGGACGAAGGGGTCGCGGTCGCGCGCGAGGCGCTCGCCAGCCTCCGCGACGGCGGCGGAGACCCTGGCGATCTCGACCTGTTTGCCGACCGCTTCCCGCGCGCTGTCGCCGAGGCGCTCTGGGCCGACGCGGAGGCGCTGCCTGGGCCCGCGCGGGCGCGAGCGCTCGCCGCGCTCGCGGAGGTCCTCGGCGATCCCGACCGCGTGCGCGCCGCCTTCGCCGCGGTGGAGCAGCACGCCGATCCCTACGACCCGCTCGCGCACCGGACGCTCGCGTGCCTCGCGCCGCTCCTCGCCGTCCCGGAGGCCCGTCGCGCCGCGACGCTGGCTCCCCGGTTCGGCGAGCGCGCCGCCGAGCTCTTCGAGGGCCTGATCCCGCGCCTCAGGGCGCTGGGCGATCCCGCCGAGGACCTGCTCGAGGCGCTGCCGGAAGCGTCGCGCGTGCGGGCGCTGGCCCGGAGCCTCCCCTTCGCCACCGAGCCGGGGTCGCTCTGGGCGCGGATCGACGAGGCGCTGCGCCGGGCCGAGCCGCTCGATCGCTACGGGCTGCTCTTCGACGTGGGCCCGTGGCTCGGCGCTGCGGTCGAGAGCGAGGCGTTGCTCGCCTGGATCGCACCGCTCAGCGACGCCCACCACCTGAGTGCCCTCGGCTTCCTGGCGCGCCACGATCCCGCGCACGCACCCGAGCTGGCGCGCCGGGCCCTTCCGCTGGCCCTGCGCCTCGGCGCCGACGAGCCGGATCGCCTGCTCGACCTGGTCCCGCTGGCCCGCTATTTCCCGCCCGAGGGGGCCGCCGCGGTATTCGGCCTCCTGCTCGACGCGCTGGCCGGAGACTTCCGCTCTGCCGCGCTCGCGGGCGACGGCGTGAGCCTCGAGCGGCTCGTGCCGCTCATCGCGGCGCTCGCGGGCGACGAGGGCCTGGCCGGCGCGGCGCGCGAGGTGGTGCAGGTCGCGGCGTGGTTCCCGTGAGCGCCGCGCTCGTCATGGCGCGCTCGTCATGGGCAATCCGGCGGGTACGCGGACGCAGCGAGCGCTCGAGTGTGCTCCGCGATCCGCCGAGCGGCGTTCCCGAGCCTCGGCAGGCGCTCTGCTCTGCGGTCCGGAGGGGGCCCGGACCCCTCGCGAGCGCTCTGCTTTGCGGTCCGAAGGGGTCCGGACCCCCCATCTGGCACAAGATCGAGGGTATTCGCGGGGTCCTTGGCACAGAATTTCGCGTCGAGGCGCGAGTTCTGGCACATTTTTGCTCTCGAAGACGCACGGCGGAGCGATCTCGAGGGGTCCGGACCCCGGTGTGTCGCAATGCATTGCGTTTGAGCCAGTGTTCGACCCCCCTCGTCTGGCACAGAACAAGGTGACCTGGCACAGGCGCGGGCGCCGCTCGCTGCACGGCAGGCGGCAGGCAGAACGGGGCCGGACGGGACGCCCGGCGCCGACGGCGCCGTGGACAGCTCGGCGGGCGACGGAAGCGTGCTCCTGAGGCGGGGTTGACGAGGGGAATGCGCGGAGGGGATCGCCGCGTCAGCAGCGGGCGTGCATCACGCGAGGGGGCTCAGAGGTCGGCCGGCGCCGGCTCGGTGCCCTGCACGTCGGGCGGGAGCGCCACGCCGGGCGCGGGGGGCGCTGCGGGCTCGCCCTCGGGCTTGCCGTTCTTCCGGGCCGCGCCGCGGCCGCTCGGCCCGACGCTCCAGCTCGCGAGGGGCGCGAGCAGCTTGTCGGCGAGCTCCTGCGTCTCCGGCTCGTCGGGCTCGACCGCGCCCATCACCTTGATCACGTACGCGCGCAGCGCCTCGGTGAACGCGTCGAGCGCCTCGCGCACGCTCGGCGGCGCCCCCGCGGCCGTCGCTGCCGGCGCCGTGACGCCGAGCGCCTTGCCGTACGCGGCGTGCGCGGCCTCGAGGGCGGCGAGGAAGCGCTTGCCGCCGAGCGCCTCGATGCGCGCGTCGAGCCCGTTCTTGCGAATGCGCTGGATCCGGAGCTCGCTCTCGGACCATTGCAGGACGTACGTGAGCTGGAGGAACTTGAGCCCTCCCGTGAAGATGGCCGCCTTCAGCGAGGCCGCCTCCGCGACCTCGGGCGCGCCGGGCGGCAGCTTGGTGAACGCGGTCAGGAAGTCGTTGAGGCCGCTCCAGCACCCGTCGAGGACGCGGTCGCACTGGACCGCATCCTCGCTCGCCTCCCCTCCCTCGGACAGCGACACCTGATCGCGCAGCGCCGACGCGAGCTCTCCGTGGCGCGAAGCCAGCGCCGCGAGCACGCGCGCGATGCCCTTCGCGAGCTGCTTCTTCGCGGGCTTCGCCGCGCTGAGGAGCTGCTCGCCGAGCGCCATCGCCCCGACCGCGGTGAAGCGGGGGAGCTGGATCACTTCCGAAGCGGTGTATTTGCTCATGAGATCACCCTCGTCCGTGGCAGGAGCGCGGGATTGCGCTGGAATGCCAGACGGGCAAGCGTCCTCTATTCATGATGCGAAGAGAGGAGTCCAGAGAGAACTGGAGGGGGAGGTGATTTATAGAAGACGAGGTAACGTTGGATTCTTGCTGTGCGCGGGGCGGCACCGCGCTTGCCTTCTGTGTTGGCTGTGCACGCGGTCTCGCACGATTCCCGAACGACACGAGAGGAGCAATCGAATGGGCAGCAAGGCGAACACGACGACCGCTGTCGCCCGGTCGATCGATGATGTATCCGAGCACATCTTCCGGCAGGTCGAGCAGAGCGGCGCGCTGCCGCCGCACCTCGGAGCGCCCGAGGCCGTCGGCGCGGCGCTGTGCACGCTGTCGCGCCGGCTGAGCGGCGGAGAGGCGCGGGACCTCGCCGCGGCCCTGCCCTCGACGATCCAGGCGATCGTCCAGCCGTGCGCCACGCACCGCGACGAGGCTCCCGAGGTCTTCAGTCGTCGCGAGTTCCTGGAGACGCTCGCGGAGCACCTGCACATCGACACCGACCAGGCGAGGGCGGTGTCCCACGCGATCTTCGCGGCCGTGGAGCGCGAGATCCCCACGAAGGAGGTCACGGACATCGAGAGCCAGCTCCCGGCCGATCTGAAGGACCTCTGGGGACGCCACCGCGTCGAGGGCAGCTCCCACGCGGAGCGGCCGGCGGACACGTCGCTGGCAGAGCCTCCCCCGCGGGCCTCCGTGGAGAGGCCCGCGCCGGACCAGCTCCGCGGCGACGTGGGCGCGGACAGCACGGCGGCGGCCTCGTCCGGCGATGTCCCCGCCAGGCGGCGCGCGAGCTGACGGCGGGGCGGGGAGACGCTCCGGGGAGCTGGACGGCCTCGCTGGATGAACCGGCCGGGAAGACGGAGCTCGCCGCGGCGCTCTCTTCCCGTCGCGCGTCCCCTCGCGCGAGATGGCTCCTCTAGTGCCCCGCCTCCACCTTGACCCCTCGCTGCGGCTTTCCCAGCAGCATCACCAGGGGCAGGAACAGCACGATGATCACGCCGGCCAGCCAGAACGTGTCCGCGAACGACATGACCGAGCCCTGCTGCGCCACCGACCCGGAGAGCAGCGACAGCGCGCGCTGCTTCGCCTCCGCCACGGACGCGCCGCTGGCCATCATCGCGCGCGTCAGCAGGTCGACCCGCTCGATCGTCATGGGGTCGTTCGACACGAGCTTCTCCGCGAGGACGGCCTCGTGAAAGGCCTGCCGCCGGACGAGCAGCGTCGAGAGCAGCGCGACGCCGATGCTGCCCCCGAGCTGCCGCGTCAGGTTGTAGAAGCCCGTCGCGGCGGCGATGTCCTTGCGCGGAATGGGGCCGAGCGCGGCCAGGGAGAGCGGCAAGAACATGAAGGTCGTGCCCACGGAGCGGACGATGAGCGGCCAGAACAGGTCGTCGCCGCCCGTCTGCGGGTTCATCGAGGCCAGCATCGTCAGCGAGGCCGCCAGCAGGAGCGCCCCCATCACCAGCGTGAGCCGCGGGTCCATCCGGCGCGACAGCCTCCCCGCGACGGGCATCAACAAGGCCGTGGCCAGGGCGCCCGGCAGCATCAAGAGGCCCGTCTGCTGTGACGTGTAACGCAGGACGGTCTGCGCGAAGATCGGCACGGCGAAGAGCCCGCCATACAGGGCCATGCCCATGACAACCGAGAGGACGCTGCCAGCCCACAGAGAGCGGTGGCCGAGCACGCGCAGGTCGACGACAGGCTCCTCCGCGCGGAGCTCGCGGCGCACGAAGAGCACGAGGGACACGAGCGACGCGGCGAACAGGGCGACGATCAGCGAATCGTCGAACCAGTCGTGCGAGTTCCCCTCCTCGAGGAACGTCTGCATGCAGCCAAGGCCCACGGCCAGGAGGCCGATGGCGAGCCAGTCGATGCCCTTCCGGGCCGCGGCGAGCGGCCCGTCGGCAGGGAGCGCCGCGAGGCAGAGCACCACGGCGAGCACGCCGAGCGGCAGGTTGATGAAGAAGATCCACCGCCAGCCGACGTTGGTGACGATGTAGCCGCCCAGCGTGGGGCCGATGGTGGGGCCCGCGATGACGATGGCCCCGAAGAACGCCTGCGCCGTGGGCTGCTCCTCCTTGGGGAACGTCTCGAAGAGGATCGACTGCGCCTTGGCCAGCAGGCCGCCGCCCGTGAGCCCCTGCAGGACGCGCGCGATCACGAGCAGCGGCAGGGTCGTCGAGAGCCCGCACAGGACCGAGGCCGCCGTGAAGCCCACCAGCGAGAAGATGAAATAGCTCTTCTTGCCGAACCGGTGCCCGAGCCACGCGGCGAGCGGCAGGACGATGACGTTGGCGACGGCGTAGCTCGAGACGATCCAGCTCGCCTGGCTCATCGACGCGCCCAGCGACGTCTGCATCTCCTTGAGCGCGACGTTGACGATGCTCGCGTCGACGACCTCGAGCAGCGCGCCGATGGCCACCGCGACGGCCACGGCCCATTTGTTGGCCGGCGCGGCGTCGAGCTCGAGCGCGGCCGGCGAAGCAGCGACGTGCGCCATGAGCCCTCTCCTATCCGCGCGTATCGACGGACAGCTCGACGCTCATGCCCGGCTTCAGCACGACGCCCTGGGGCACGTCGCGGACCTTCACGCGCACGGGGACGCGCTGCACCACCTTGGTGAAGTTGCCGCTGGCGTTGTCCGGCGGCAGCAGCGTGAAGCGCGAGCCGGTGGCGCCGGACAGGCTCTCGATCTCGCCGTGCAGGGTGACGCCGGGCAGGGCGTCGACCTCGAGGTCCGCGGGCTGGCCCGGGTGCATGTGCGCGACCTGGGTCTCCTTGAAGTTCGCCGTCACCCACACGAGCGGCGTCACGAGCTGCGCGATGGCCTGCCCCGCCGCGACCTGCTGCCCGACGGCGATTGTCTTCTTGGAGGCCACGCCGTCGGCGGGGGCCACGACGCGCGTGTACGACAGCTCGAGCTTCGCGAGATCGCGCGCCGCCATCGCGATGGCCACCTGCGCGCGCGCCGACCTGGCGCGGGCCTGCGCCTGCGCCACCACGACGTCCACGCTGCTCGTCTGCTTCACCTTGGCCGAGGCCTCGATCGTGCGGCTGCGCGCCACCGCGATGTTCGCCCGCAGCGTGGAGAGCCGCGCGCGCGCCGCCTCCAGGCCGGCCTGCGCCACGTTGAAGCTCGACTCCGACTGGTCGAACGCGGCCTGCGGGAGCGCGCCCTGCGCGAGCAGCGCGCGGCTCCTGTCGCGCTCGGTCTCGGCCTGCTTGAGCGCCGTCTCCGCGGATCGGACCGAGGCCTCCGCCTCCTTGAGCTGATCGGCCGCCGACGTCACGCCGCCCTGCGCCGTCTGCAGCGACGCCTCGGCGATGGACTTGTTGCCGAGGGCGTTGATCTCGGCCACGCGCGCGTCCGCCTCGGCCGCCTCGGCCGCCGCCTCGGCGGCCTCCACGTTGGCCTCGGCCTGCGCGAGCTTCGCCCTGGCGCTCGCGTCGTCGAGCACGGCCAGCGTGTCGCCGGCCTTCACCTGCTGGTTCTCCGTGAAGAGCACCTGGGCGATGGTCCCGCCCGCCCGCGCCGGGACCGCGATCACCTCGCCGTCCACCTGCGCGTTGTCCGTGCTCTCCACGGTGCGGTGCGTCCACCAGTACCCGCCGCCCGCGATGGCCACGAGCAGCAGGGCGAGCACGAGCGCGGGCGCCTTGCTCTTCCGCTTCGCGGAGGCGCTTGCCTGCGCGGCGGGAGCTTCGGCGACGAGGGCGACGTCGGAGGGAGAGGTTGCAGTACTCATGCAGGGTCCTAAAGGCTACAAACTTTCGCCATAATACCCACCCGGATCTGTTGAGGCAACAGGAAGTTGCCTTTGCGCGTACGACAGGCAAGATCTGCAGGGGATCGCTGGTAAGAGGTCTGCCCATGGATCGCGAGAGCGCTGCCCCGTCCGCCCGTCGAAGCCGCCGCACCGAGGGCACCCGCGTCGGTGGGCGCGCGGAGCGCGTTGTGTCGGCCGTGCTGTCGGCGACGCACGAGGAGCTCGGGCGCGTGGGCTACGGCGCGCTGCGCGTCGAGGACGTCGCCGCGCGCTCGGGGGTCGCGAAGACGACGATCTACAGGCGCTGGCCGACCAAGGCGGAGCTCGTCGCGGCGTCCCTGCGCGCGGCGAACGAGGAGCAGGAGCCGCCGGACACGGGCACGCTGCGCGGGGATCTCCTGGCCGCGGTGATGGGGCCCGTGCGGATGTACCAGACGCCGACGGGCCGGGGCATCGTGCGGATGCTCCAGACGGAGCGCGCGGACCCGGAGGTCGAGGCGATCTTGAGGGCCCTGCGCGATCGGAGCCGGCAGGTGCGCAGGGCGCTTGTCGAGCGAGGCATCGCGCGCGGCGAGCTGCCCGCGGGCGTGGACACGGAGCTCCTCCTCGACCTGATCTTCGGCGCGACCCATGGGCGCCTCGTCCACCGCGGCGAGGACGTGAGCGAGGCCTACGCCGCCGCGGCGATCGACACAGTGCTCGCAGGCGCCCGCGCAGGGGCGGCGCGCCTGCCGGAAGCGCCGCGGCGGCCGTAGCGGGGTCGTGCGGCCGGCGGGCGCCGCGAGCAGCCGGAGAGGCTCTCCTGCTACGACTGCCGCACCGGCAGCTCCACCACGAACCTCGCCCCCTCCCCCGGCGCGCTCTCCACGGTCACCACGACCGCCTCCCCGGCCAGCGAGAACTTCACCGCGTTGTCCACCNGACCGCCTCCCCGGCCAGCGAGAACTTCACCGCGTTGTCCACCAGGTTG
>NZ_JEMA01001205.1 GCF_001589285.1 Sorangium cellulosum
GCCCGCGAGCGCGGCGTCGGCGACAGCGCCCGCGAGCGCGGCGGCGACGGGCGCGCCCGCGCCGGGGGCGGGCGAGCGCGCGATCGACTTCCGCTATGTCGGCATCGCCGTCGACTCGGTCCTCGTGGGCGCCGACGTCGAGCTGCCGGCGTACTTCAGCGCCGGCGGGACGCTCGACAGGCGCCGGCTGCGGCTCGTGGCGATGGCGCTTGTCGCGGACGAGGACCCGCAGTTCTTCGAGCCGACCGAGAGCGTCGTGCCGGCGACGGGCGGCGGCTGCGCGTGCGGCCGGGCGACGCACTTCATCGGGGCCGTGAAGCGCGGCGCGATGGTCGCGTACGAGACCGACGTGACCGCCGGCGAGGCGCACGGCACGGCGATGGGCCTGTTCAAGGCCCGGCTCGAGGCGGGGGACCGCCGCGTGACGATGACCTCGGTCGGGGAGCTGGCCATCGAGGGCGTCGAGGGCGCGCCGGTGGCGGGCGCGAAGGGCGGGCAGGCGTTCGGCGCGCTGCGCCTCGAGGTGAAGAAGGCGGTGCCGCTGGCGTACGCGATCTACCCGGTGGCGGACGTGTGCCGCTTCTCGCTGGCCGAGCCGGAGATCGCGCCGCTGCCTGTCGACCTCGGCGTGGTGCCCTACGGCGCCGCCGGGACGGCGCAGGCGCTCATCACGAACCGGGCGCAGGTCGACGTGCGGGTGACCCACGGCGAGCGCACGGTCGAGGTGCCCGCGCACGGCAGCGCGGAGCTCACGTTCTCGTGGACCCCGGAGGGCGAGACCGCCGGCTGCGAGCGGCAGACGCGGCGGGACACCTTCGTCGTGCAGCCGAAGGACCCGGCCTCCCCGGTGGTGCCGCGCGAGCGGGCCGTCGTTGTGCCGCTGCAGGTGACGACCGGGATGCCGACCTTCTCGAAGCACGAGCCGATCGCGACCGAGACGGGGCGGTCGCCGGACTACGGGCGCGCGAGCGTGGACTGGACGTGCCCGGCCGGGTACGTGGCGGAGCAGTGCGAGCCGCAGCTCGCGAGCTGCCTGTCGTCGACGGGGAGCTGCAACGCGGAGGGCTACCGGCTGACGGCCGAGGCGACAGCGGACGGGCGCGGGTGCGCGTTCCGGTGCACGGGCCCGAGCTCCTCGATCTGGGGCGACCACGGGTGCGCCTACACGGCGACCATGGTGTGCCGGCTGGGGTGCAAGTAGGGGCGGAAGGCCGCCTCTCCAGCGCGGAGATGGGTGCGACCCGTCTTTTGCTGGAGGCACGTCCACCGGGAGACGGGTGCGACCCATCTTTTGCTGGAGGCACGTCCACCGGGAGACGGGTGCGACCCATCTTTTGCTGGAGGCACGTCCACCGGGAGACGGGTGCGACCCGTCTTTGGGTTGGAGGGGTGTCCACCGGAGACGGATGCGACCCATCTTTTGCTGGAGGGGTGTCCACCGGGAGACGGGTGCGCCCCATCTTTTGTTNGGTGTCCACCGGGAGACGGGTGCGCCCCATCTTTTGTTGGAGCGGTGTCCACCTGGAGACGGGTGCGACCCATCTCCAGGTGGACGACCGGGCTCATCCAGGAACCTGAAAGAAGGGGAGCGCTCGCGTCGTGGCGCCACGTCGCGGAACCGGAGCGGGGGCGCTCGCACCTAACCGCTCGGATGCCATGCGATCTCCTCGACGGCCGACCTCGGCGCTCCTCGCCCTCTGCGCCCTTGCGGCGATCCTGAGAGCCAGCCACGCGTACAGCGGCGACGCGGCGGAGCACGACGCAGGGGCTCCCGTTCACGCCGGACGCGACAGCGCGCCGGCGCCCCCGCCGAGCTGCGCGGGCGGCACGCCTGGCGCCGACGACCGCTGCGGCCTCGGTCACGACGACGACTGCTGCTCCAGCCTGCTCGTGCCCGGCGGGACGTTCAACCGGCTCAACGACCCGCGATATCCGGCGAGCGTGAGCAGCTTTCACCTGGACAGGTACCTTGTCACGGTCGGGCGGTTTCGCCGCTACATGGACGAGGCCGGCGGCCCGACGCAGGCGAGCCCGCCGCCGGCCGGCGCGGGGGCGCACCCGAAGATTCCGGACAGCGGGTGGGACCCCTCGTGGAATACCCTGCTCCCGGCGACAACGGCCGCGTTGAAGCAGGCGCTCATCTGCGATCCTTACGGCTGGCCGACCTGGACCGACGCGCCGGCCGCGAACGAGGACAAGCCCATCGTGTGCGCGACATGGCTCGAGCTGTTCGCTTTCTGCGCGTGGGACGGCGGGCGCCTGCCGACCCAGGCCGAGATGAACTACGCCGCTGCCGGCGGCGACGAGCAACGGCTGTATCCGTGGGGCTCATCCCCCATCACCCCCGACGAAGCGGCCTTCTGCTGCCAGGGCGACGGCACGAGCTCGGTGCCGTGCGAGGGCTCGTTCCCTCCGTGGAATCTCCTCCACTGCACGACCGACGACCTCGCGCCCGTCGGCTCGTTTCCGCGGGGAGCCGGGCGGTGGGGTCAGCTCGATCTCGCGGGCGAGGCCTACAAGGTCACGCGCGACGCCGCCGACGACGACCGCCCGCTCGTGCCGTGCATCGATTGCTCCCGCCTGGACAACCACGCTGCCCTGCGCGTCGCGCACGGCGGGAGCTTCGTCGCCCCCGGATACCGGCAGGCGACGACCTACCGCGCACCCTACGAGACCAGCGGCCGCCACTACTATGTCTCGGCGATGTGCGCGCGCGACCCTCCAGGGCCGTGAGCCCTGTAAGCCCTCCACGCGGGTCGTGCGAGGAGACGCGCTGCCGGCGCCTTGTGGCAAACTGCCACGCTGCCAGCGGCCGCGCGGGATGGCCTCCAGCGCGCGGGTGCTATATTCGTTGAGGGCCATCCATGCTCGACAAGCTCGACATCGCCCGCGCCCTCCGCGAGATGGGCATGCTCCTTCAGATCAAGGGAGAGAACCCTTACCGGGCGCGCGCCTACGAGACCGGCGCCGACGCGCTCGAGGAGCTCACGGACGACCTCGGCGAGCTCATCAAGGCCAGAAAGCTCACCGACATCCGGGGCGTCGGCGCGGCGCTCGCCGCCCAGATCGCCGAGCTCTACCAGACGGGGCGCTCCGAGCAGCTCGAGAAGCTCCGCGCCGATCTGCCCCGCGGCGTCCTCGAGCTCTCGCGGGTGCCGGGCATGACGCTCAAGCGGATCAAGGCGCTCCACGAGGCGCTCGGCGTCGGCAGCGTCGAGGAGCTCAAGCAGGCGTGCCTCACCGGCAAGGTCCGCGGCGTGAAGGGCTTCGGCGCGAAGATCGAGTCGAGCCTGCTCGAGGGCATCCACCGCCACGAGACCCACGACGAGCGCGTGCTCCTCGTGGACGCGCTCGAGCTCGCCGCGCCGCTCCTCGCCCACATGCGCGGGTGCGAGGCGACCGGGCAGGCCGATCTCGCGGGCGGGATCCGGCGCTGGGAAGAGACGGTGGCCGAGCTCGACGTCGTGGCCGCGACGGACGACGCCGCGCAGGTGGTCGACTGGTTCGCCCGGTTCCCGCGCGTCGCCGAGGTCGAGGCGCGCGACGAGGCGCGGTGCACGGTGAGGTTCTCGGGCGGCCTCCGGGGCGAGCTCCTCTGCGTGCCGCCCCGGTACTACGCCGCCGCGCTCCACCACCGGACCGGCGCGCCCGCGTACCTGTCCGCGCTCGGCGCGCTCGCGCGCGAGCTGGGGTTCACGCTGGACGAGAGAGGGCTCCTCCGCGGCAGCAAGCGCCTCTCCGTGAAGACAGAAGAGGATCTCTACCGGCACCTCGGCCTCCCGTACATCGCGCCCGAGCTCCGCGAGGGCGCCGAGGACCTCGTCGCCGCCGCCACGCGCGACAGCGGCGACGACGAGCTCATCGAGGAGGGCGATATCCAGGGGATGGTGCACTGTCACACCGTGTATTCGGACGGCAAGAACACCATCGAGGAGATGGCCCTGGAGGCCGAGGCGATGGGGATGAAATACATCACCATCACCGACCACTCGCCCGCCGCCCATTACGCGGGCGGCGTCGGCCTCGACCGGCTGAAGCAGCAATGGGACGAGATCGCCCGGGTGCAGGAGCGCGTGAGCGTGAAGCTCCTCCGGGGCACGGAGTCGGATATCCTCGAGTCCGGGAGCCTCGATTATCCGGACGCGATCCTCGAGCAGTTCGACGTGATCATCGCGAGCATCCACTCGCGCATGAAGATGGACGCGGACCAGATGACGCGCCGGCTCGTGAACGCGATGAAGCAGCCGGTCTTCAAGATCTGGGGGCACGCGCTCGGCCGGCTCATCCAGCGGCGCGAGCCGTTCGCGTGCCACGTCGAGGAGGTGCTCGACGCCGTGGCCGAGTCGAGGGCCGCCGTCGAGGTGAACGGCGACCCCTACCGCCTCGACATGCAGCCCCGGTGGATCAAGGAGGCGCGCAAGCGCGGTATCCGCTTCGTGATCTCGACGGACGCGCACTCGACGAACGCCCTCCACAACCTGCGCTTCGGCGTGGGCACGGCGCGGCGCGGCGGCCTCCGCCGCGGCGAGGTGCTGAACGCGCTCGGCCCGGCCGCGTTCAAGAAGGCGGTGCGCCCCGCGGCCTGACGCGCGCTGCGCCGTGGGCACGCGCGGCGCGTGCGCCCCCAACACACATGCGCCGCGGCGTACACTCCACGATAGCGGACCTTTGTCTGTTTTCCAGGGCTGCCCGGCGTTGACGCGCGCGTCATCGCCGGCCGAACACCTCGACAGGCGGGGCGCGTCGTGTGACCGTTGAGCTCTCATGACGACGCCGATGCCGACCCCTCCGCCCGCCGAGAACATCGTCTCTCTCATCGGCCACACACCGATGATCAAGGTCACTCAGCTCGACACGGGCCCGTGCGAGCTCTTCCTCAAGATGGAGAGCCAGAACCCGGGCGGCAGCATCAAGGATCGTATCGGGCTGTCGATGATCGAGGCGGCCGAGAGGGCCGGGCAGCTCGGCGGCGACCGGCGGCACCTGGTCGAGGCGACGGCGGGCAACACCGGGCTCGGCCTCGCGCTCGTCGCCGCGCGGAAGGGCTACCGGCTGACGCTCGTGATCCCCGACAAGATGAGCCAGGAGAAGGTCTTTCACCTGAAGGCGCTCGGCGCGAGCGTGGTGATGACGCGCTCCGACGTCGAGAAGGGCCACCCGAGCTATTACCAGGACCTGGCGGCCAGCATCGCGCGGGAAGAGGGCGCGTTCTACGTGAACCAGTTCGAGAACCCCGCGAACGCCCTCGCGCACGAGACAGGGACCGGCCCGGAGATCGCCGCGCAGCTCGGCCACAGGATCGACGCGATGGTGTGCGGCGTCGGCTCGGGGGGCACCATGACCGGGCTCTCGCGCTACTTCGCCAGGGCGCAGCCGCGCTGCGACATGGTGCTCGCCGACCCGGAGGGCTCGGTGCTGGCGGGCTACGTCAAGACGGGCAACCTCGGCAAGGCGGGCTCGTGGCTCGTGGAGGGCATCGGCGAGGACTTCCTCCCGCCGATCCTGGACCTCTCCCGGGTCCAGCACGCCTACACGATCTCCGACCGCGAGAGCCTGGAGACGGCGCGGCTGCTCCTCTCCAAAACGGGCATCCTCGCCGGCTCGTCCTCCGGGACGCTGCTCGCGGCGGCCCTGCGCTACTGCCGCGAGCAGTCGTCGCCGAAGCGGGTCTGCACGCTCGTCTGCGACAGCGGCAACAAGTACCTGTCGAAGATGTACAACGACTTCTGGATGGCCGATCAAGGCTTCACGGACCGCGAGCCGACAGGCGATCTGCGCGACGTGATCTCGCGCCGCCACGCCGACAGGGCGGTTGTCACGGTGCAGCGGCAGGACGCGCTCCTGGTCGCCTATGCGAGGATGAAGCTCTACGACGTGTCGCAGCTCCCCGTCCTCGAGAACGGCAAGATCGTCGGCCTGGTGGACGAGTCGGACCTCCTGCTGGCCGCCGTCGACGACGTGTCGCGCTTCCGCCAGCCGGTGGAGACGGCGATGACGACGCGGCTCCGGACGGTCGACGTGCGGACGCCGATCCGGGATCTTTTGCCGATGTTCGACGCGGGGCTCGTGCCCATCGTGACCGACGGCGACGAGTTCGTCGGGCTCGTCACCCGCATCGATCTGCTCAACCACCTGCGGCGCCGGGTGAAGCTGCACGAGGTGTGAGCGGCGCGCGCGGCGCGTCAGGAGCGCGCGGGCGACGGGCTCACGGGCCGGCGCGGCGCGACGTCGTATGCCCCGCGGCCGCGCCTTGTGGCGCCGGCGGGCCTGTGGTGACGTGCGCGCCATGCAGAAGGCGCACGGAACAGGTATCGTCAGCTTCCTCCCCACGGGCGCCAAGATGGCGGCGGCCCACGCGCTGTG
>NZ_JEMA01001206.1 GCF_001589285.1 Sorangium cellulosum
CGGCGAGGCGCGCGCGGCGCGCTCGCCGAGAGCGACGAGATCGGCCCTCACGCGCGCACCTCCGCCGCGCGGCTCGCCGGTGAGGCGCGCTCACGGTGCGCTCACGGCCCGCCGCCGTCGGCACACCGGAGCACATCCGCGCTGAAGGCGCGACGCGGCGCCCTGTCAAGGAGAAAGGAAACGCGCGCCGCTTCAGCTTCCGTTTCGCTGGAATACCGGCTCTATTGGACCGTAGGCGGACTTTCGACGGTCGGGGAGAGAGCGAAGAGAGCCCCGCCGGGTGGAGAGCGACATCGGCCACGACCGAGACGTGGTCACCGAACGATCACGGCGGCGCCGGACGGCGAGGCGGCGCGGCCACCCCTTGTGGACACCAGAGGAGGAGGCATCAGTGAGCCAGGCCCGACCCCATGTGCTCGTGGTAGACGCCGAGGCGAGGGTCCTCGACCGGCTCGCGGTCGAGCTCCGCGAGGGCGGCTTCGACGTCACCTGCGCGGAGAGCGGCCTCGCCGCGATCGAGCTCGTCAGGGCGCGCCGGTTCGACCTCGCAGTCGCCGACGTGAGGGCGCCCGACATGGAGAGCGGCGAGACAATCGCCGCGCTCAAGGCGATCAGCCCGGACCTCGAGATCATCGTCGGCGCCCCGTACTCCAGCGCGCAGGCCGCCGTCGAGTGCATCAAGAGCGGCGCCTACGGCATCCTCGAGAAGCCGTACGACATCGAGGACATGAAGAAGCTGCTCGGGTCGGCGATGCTGCGCACCCACCTCGATGCGGTGGCCGCCGTCCACCAGGCGAGCGCCGCCCTCGCCGCGTCCCTCTCGCGCGACGATTTCCCGGAGCGCGCTGTGGACCTCGCGGCGAAGGTGGTCTACACGACCGGCGCCGCTCTCTCGCTCGCGCTGGACCAGGGGGCCGCGCTCTACCAGGCGGCCTGCGGCGCCGAGGTGCCGGCGGCGTTCATCGCGCGGCTCGCCGGCCAGGTCGAGGGCGCGCTCGCCCCCGTCCGCCTCTGCGCGGACGACACCCCCGAGCTGCTCTGCACCGCGGAGGGCGATCGGTTCGGCGCCGCCATCGTGGCGCCGCTCCGGCTGGGCGAGAGCTCGTTTGGCGGCCTGGTGGTGCTCCGCGACGAGCGCCTGCCGGCGTTCACCAGCCAGGAAGAGCAGGCCATCGGCATCTTCGCGATCGAGCTCGCGCTCGCGTTTTACGGTCACAAGGTACGGCGCGCGCGCGGCCCGCGCGCCGCCTGACGCGCCCCCGCCCGCAGCGGCTCGGGCGGCGCGCTCCCCCGGGCGGCGCGCGGCCCGAGATCAGCGGCCGCCGCCCGCAAAATCTTCGGCGATCGTGCGCGAGATTCCCTCTGGCGAACGCGTTCACGCCCCACTAAAGGAGGGGAGCGATGAGCCCCACTGCTGCCCCATCGACTCTCCCCTCCAGGGCCCAGCGCGTCGCGCTCTTCTACCGGGATCTCGTCGGCAAGAAGTTCGCGATGGCGCTGAGCGGCGTCGTCTTCTTCGGCTTCGTGATCGGCCACATGGCCGGCAACCTGCAGGTCTTCCTCGGCCGGCAGAAGTTCAACGACTATGCGGCCTTCCTCCACGGGACCCCCTCGCTGCTGTGGGGGACGCGGCTGCTCCTGCTCGCCTCTCTCGTCGTCCACCTCTACACCGGCATCACGCTCGCGCTGCACAGCCGCGCTGCCAGGCCGGTGCGCTACCAGGTGAAGGGGCACAGGCACCCGAACCTCGCGGCGCGCACGATGCTGCTGAGCGGCGGCGTCCTCGCCGCCTTCATCCTCTATCACCTGCTCCACCTGACGACGGGCACCGTGCACCCGGACTTCGTGCCGCTCGACGCCTACGACAACGTCGTGAAGGGCTTCAGCTCGGCGCCCGTGGCGATTGCCTACGTCGTGGCGATGGGCCTGCTCGGGCTGCACCTCTACCACGGCGCGTGGAGCATGTTCCAGTCGATGGGCCTCGCCCACCCGCGCTACACGCCGGCGCTCAGGAAGTTCGCGGCCGCGTCGTCGATCCTGCTCGTCGCCGGCTTCTCGTCCATCCCGCTGGCCGTCCTGTTCGGCCTGGTCCGCTGAGCCCGGAGCGTCCCCCACCATGCAGCTCAACGCGAAGATCCCCGACGGTCCCATCGAGAAGAAGTGGGACCAGCACCGCTTCAACCTGAAGCTCGTCAACCCGGCGAACAAGCGGAAGTACACCGTCCTCGTCGTCGGCACCGGCCTCGCCGGGGGCGCGGCGAGCGCCACGCTGGCCGAGCTCGGCTACAACGTGAAGAGCTTCTGCTTCCAGGACTCTCCGCGCCGCGCGCACAGCATCGCCGCGCAGGGCGGCATCAACGCCGCGAAGAACTACCAGAACGACGGCGACAGCATCTACCGCCTCTTCTACGACACCGTGAAGGGCGGCGACTACCGCGCGCGCGAGGCCAACGTCTACCGGCTCGCGCAGATCAGCGTGAACATCATCGACCAGTGCGCCGCGCAGGGCGTGCCGTTCGCGCGCGAGTACGGCGGCGTGCTCGCGAACCGCTCCTTCGGCGGAGCGCAGGTGTCGCGGACCTTCTACGCGCGCGGCCAGACGGGGCAGCAGCTCCTCCTCGGCGCCTACCAGGCGCTCGAGCGGCAGATCGGCCTCGGCAAGGTGAAGATGTACCCGCGCACCGAGATGGTCGACCTCATCGTGGTCGACGGCAAGGCGCGCGGGCTCATCACCCGCAACCTGATCACGGGGGCGCTCGAGACGCACCTCGGCGACGCTGTCGTCCTCGCCTCGGGCGGCTACGGCAACGTCTTCTTCCTCTCGACGAACGCGAAGGGGTCGAACGCCACGGCCATCTGGCGGGCGCACAAGCGCGGCGCGCTCTTCGGCAACCCCTGCTTCACCCAGATCCACCCGACGTGCATCCCGGTCTCGGGCGACTACCAGTCGAAGCTGACGCTCATGAGCGAGTCGCTCAGGAACGACGGCCGCATCTGGGTGCCCGTCAACCCGGGCGACACGCGCGCGCCGGAGCTCATCCCCGAGGGCGAGCGGGACTATTACCTCGAGCGCCGCTACCCGAGCTTCGGCAACCTCGTGCCGCGCGACGTCGCCTCGCGCGCGGCGAAGGCGGTGTGCGACGAGGGCCGCGGCGTCGGGCCGACGAAGCTCGGCGTGTACCTCGACTTCTCGGACGCGATCCGGCGCCTCGGTAAGGCGGCCATCGCGGAGCGCTACGGCAACCTCTTCGACATGTACGAGCGCATCACCGGCGACGACCCGTACAGCGTCCCGATGCGCATCTACCCGGCCATCCACTACACGATGGGCGGGCTCTGGGTCGACTACAACCTGATGAGCACGATCCCCGGCATGTTCGTGCTCGGCGAGGCGAACTTCTCCGATCACGGCGCGAACCGCCTCGGGGCGAGCGCGCTGATGCAGGGCCTGGCCGACGGCTACTTCATCATCCCCTACACGATCGGCGATTACCTCGCGTCGACGAAGCTCGAGCGGGTCGACGATCTGCACCCGGCGGTGCGCGACGCCGAGCGCGACGCGAGCGCGCGGCTGAACAAGCTGCTCGCGACGACCGGCTCGCGCACGGTCGACTCGTTCCACCGCGAGCTCGGCAAGATCATGTGGGAGCACTGCGGGATGGCGCGCAACGCGGCCGGGCTGAAGGGCGCGCTCGCGCGGATCCCGGAGCTCCGGGAGCAGTTCCACCGCGACGTGCGCGTCTCGGGCACGAACACCGGCCTGAACCAGGAGCTCGAGAAGGCGGCGCGCGTCGCCGACTTCTTCGAGCTGGCGGAGCTCATGTGCCGCGACGCCCTCTTCCGCGAGGAGTCGTGCGGCGGCCACTTCCGCGAGGAGCACCAGACGCCCGAGGGCGAGGCGAGGCGCGACGACGAGAACTTCACCTATGTCGCCGCCTGGGGATGGCGAGGCGAAGGCCAGGCCCAGGAGCTCTTCAGGGAGCCGCTCCAGTTCAACGAGGTTCACCCCACGCAGCGGAGTTACAAATAATGCGCCTCACCCTCCATGTCTGGCGGCAGAAGGGCAAGTACGAAGCGGGCCGGTTCGTCACGTACGAGGTGCCCGACGTCAGCGAGCACATGTCCTTCCTCGAGATGCTCGATGTGCTCAATCAACGGCTCATCCTCAAGGGCGAGGAGCCGATCGCGTTCGATCACGACTGCCGCGAGGGCATCTGCGGCATGTGCGGCTTCATGATCAACGGCCAGGCGCACGGCCCCCTCCGTGGTACGACCGTGTGTCAGCTGCACATGCGTCACTACAAGGACGGCGATGTGCTGTGGCTCGAGCCGTGGCGGGCGCAGGCGTTCCCGGTCGTGAGCGACCTCGCCGTCGACCGCAGCGCGTTCGATCGGATCGTGGCGACGGGCGGCTACATCTCGGTGCCGACGGGCAGCGCGCCGGACGCGAACGCGATCCCGGTGCCGAAGCCGATCGCCGACCGCTCCATGGACGCGGCGGCGTGCATCGGCTGCGGCGCCTGCGTCGCCGCCTGTCCGAACGCGTCGGCGTCGCTGTTCACCGCGGCGAAGCTCACGCACCTCAACATCCTGCCGCAGGGGGAGCCTGAGCGCGATCAGCGGAGCCTCAACATGGTGGGGCAGATGCGCGTCGAGAACTTCGGCCACTGCACGAACATCGGCGAGTGCGAGGCGGTCTGCCCGAAGGAGATCGCGCTCGACGTGATCGCGCAGATGAACCGCGACTACCTGCTCGCCACGCTGCGCCACCGCGACGCGCAGGCCAAGGGCGGCACCGGCTGACGCCGCCCGGCAGCGCCGCGCCGCCGGCCCTCGCCCGGAGGCCGCGGCGCGCGCTGTCCCCCCTCCTTATCACGGAGCCCCTTCCCTCCACGTCGACCCGTCCGCTTCACGCCGCGGCGGAATCGCGCCGTCACGGACGGTCTGCGACGCCGGCGGGCCTTGCTCCCGCGCCGCTGCCGCGCGCCGCCGGGTCCGGCGCGCCATGGACGAGCCCTTGCTCGCCCGATCCGGGCGAGCCCGTCGGCGCTGCTTTCCGCGTCAGGATGGCCCTTCATGCCGCAAGGCGCAGGCTGCGTCGCCTAGGCGCCGGCGTCCCCCCGGGGGCACGCCGCGCGATGACAGGCGGATCCCGGAGCCCCCGCCGCGTCAGCAGCCCGCGCGGCCGACCAGGACGTTCGTGGCGGCCCTGACCCCATCCGCCGTTCCTGAGAGAATTTTACACCAGCACGCGAGATCTGCGGGGCTCCTGTGGAAAACTCATCGGGAGTTTCCTTAGAGTCGGCTCAGGGACCTCCCAGACAACCATCGCTCCTGTCGGCCGGGCCGTACAGCCAACATGGGATAACCACTCGGCTTGTTTCAAGAACATCTCGCCGCGACTTGCGCTCACGGAGTGGTCTCTCTCTGAATGCGACAGACCTTCGACGCTCCAGTAGCAGCGCAACCGGGAAGATGACGTGGGGCTCTCCCGCGTGACAAAGAAACGTGTCAGGGTCAACAGCAGCTTGTTCGAGCTCGCTAGTTCGAATAGCCTCGGAAGCTGTCCCGAACGGGATCATGCGTCATAAGACAATTGTGGTCACCCCACAGCATGTCGTAGAGTAAGTTGAACTTAGAGCGCCGCAGCGAGGGGGGGGCTCCCGCTGCGAGTGCGCCAGGATCGCATCGAATCATCGCTCTTCTGCGCGGAGCTGGGTCAAGAGGGGGCCGGCAGCAGGAGAAGCACGGGCACTGCGCGCGGCGATCTCTCACCCGGCGGGTCGGTAGATCCGCTTCGACATGGCGATGACGCACACCGGGACCGCAGACCGGGCCGGGCCGGGCGAACCGCAGGACGGCGCCTCTGCCACGCAGCTCGCGCTGCGCGCGCGGCGGCCCTGCTCGCGGAGCTCAGCGCCGCGACGGCGAGGCGAGGCGGTCGGATGCGGGAGTTCGAGCATCAGATCAGGTCTGTTTGACGAGCGAAGAAGTAGGAGGGGACTTCATGAGCAGCAGCATCGACGGCCTTAACCTGTCTCCGAAGAGCGTCCACGATGCCGCCTTTGTGCTCGACACCGTGACGGAGCGGCTCATCGCCGCGGGCGACAGGCGCGCCGCGTTCACGGACGTTTACGGGATCGTCACGCGCGCTGTCGCGGCGCAGGTCGAGCGGCGCGACGGCGTGTTCCTCGAGCCGGCGTGGATCTCGCGCCTCGCGGGCCGCTTCTGCGAGCGGTACCTCGAGACGTTCCGCTGGTGCGAGCGGGGCGCGGCGCAGGACTGCGGCGCGTGGCACATCGCGTACGCGAGCACATCATCCCGGTTCACACCGCCCGTGCAGAACGCCCTGCTCGGGTTCAGCGCCCACATCAACTACGATCTGGTCTTCGGGATCCACGCGACGATCGTCGAGTTCGGGCACACGCACGATCCGAGGATGCTCGCGCGGCTCAAGCACGATCACGACGAGGTGAATACGATACTCCGCCGCTCGGTCGCCGAGGCGCTCGCGCGCCTCGCCGCCCGGCACGGCTGCCCCCTGAGCGCCTTCTTCCGCGACAACGCCCCGGACCTCGCGACCTGGGTGGCCATGGAGATGCTGTCGCGCTGGCGCGAGCGCGTCTGGGCCGACGTCCTGGCGCTCCTCGCCGCGCGCGGCGCGGGCGAGCGGGCGGCGCTCGCCCGGGGCGTGGAGCAGCGCTCGTCGCGCATCGCGCAGATGCTCGCGCTGCCCGCGATCCACCAGGCGCCCGGCGGGGCGCTCCGCCTCCTGTCGACGGCCGCGTGACGCCGGGGGCGGCCGGAGCCCGCCCCGATCGTAGAATGGGGGCATGAGCAAGCTGCCCAAGGAGCCGCCCTCCGACGAGATCACCCCTCCAGCGCTCTACACCCTGCGCCGGCGCGAGCTCCTGAAGAGCGCGGCGCTCTTCGCCGGCACCGCGTCGGCCGTGGGCGGCGGCCTCGTCTGGCTCACGGGCGGCGACGCGGGCGTGGCGGACACGGCCGGGCGCGGCGCC
>NZ_JEMA01001207.1 GCF_001589285.1 Sorangium cellulosum
ATCAACCTGATCGGTCCTCTAGCTTCTGTTTGCTCCGCCGGAGCTGGACGCAGGCCCTAGAAAAAGAAAATAGGCTGACGATGAAGACGAGGGCAGCAAGAGTGGGGAGGACGAGGGCGAGCACCGGTTGACCTTAGCACTCGGCGTGGCTCAGGGAGCGCGCGTCGACCGCTTCGCGAGACGTTCGCCCGCGGGCATGGCGAGCTCGTCGAGGCGACGACGCTGGGCCTCGCGTGCTTGTGAAGATGCAGTCGACGAGCGCGTGACCGTGGTGCTATTTCGTCGGGGGGCTTCTCCCATGCCCCGCCTCTCCCGGCGCCTGCTCCTCGTCGCCACGCTCCTGGCCTTCGCCGTGCTCGCGCACGCGTCTCCGCCGCCCCCCTCCCCCCGCAGGCTCTGGAGTGAAGGGTGCCTCATCGTCGATGCATGGATAAGTTGTTGATAGAGCGTCGCTTCTCCAGGGGGTGTCGGATCGCATAGAGAACCTTCTGCCACCGAGCACGCTTGCCAGCTACATTGGCATGTTCGACATTTCCGCCGTCGTATGGTCCGCGCGATTCAATCTGAATCTCCATTTGGCTCCTCAGAACAGCCGCGGGCGGCCATTCGAGCCTCCAGCTCGGCGAACTGCCTTTCAAGGTCTTCTACGTGGCCGCTTCCAGGCTCCGGTGCTTGTTTCTGTGAAGCACCGGAAACCGCGTCGTGGTCGAAGCGACGCTTCAAATCGGTGAACCGCCGTTCCAGATCATCCAGGCAGGGGTCTGGTAGCAGCGTGGGGTCCGCGATCGTTCCATGCTCGGAACGGCAAGGCGGGCGCTCCTCAACAACGTCCCGACCACAGCGCCGCGTCGCATCGCCCATGAAACCCGTCGCGGCATTGCGCAAGTCGGTGAAACCCGTTCGAAGCGCAGCCGTAACACGTTGCTTTGCCGAGCTGAACTCTTCTTCGGCCTTTTCGACCAGTGATGGTGGCATTCGGAGAAGCCCTTCATCGCGTGCGCTCTCTGAAGGTCCGGTGAGACGTTCAAGGATACGGTCTATGTCGACGAGGCGGCGGGATCCGGCACCGCGGCCGGTGAGCGCAGCATACACGTCGCTCTCGGCGAACGCGGAAAGCGCGAAGACGCGCACGTCCACTTCTGGGTGCGTGTCGCCTTCTCCGCGGTTTTTCTGCCTGAGAAGCTGCGCCGCGTGCTCCTTGCACTTTGCAAGGTGCGCTTGCTCGTGGCCGGCGAACGTTGGCGCAGGCTTTCCGGTGGATAGCGCCATGAATGTCCGAACAGCGGCGTCCAGGTCCTGGCAAGCTAGCAGACCGATGCGGTCCGCGGTCAGCTCGCTGCCGACCGATCGCCCCGTGAACGACCCGGGCCGCCACCTCATCCCCGAGGGCGACGGCGCGGCACAGGGTGCCGGCGAGCGATGCGACCACGGCGGCGCGAGGCGGCGGATCGGTCACGGCGATCTCCCCGGACCCTGGGCTTGATAAGTGGGCCCGGGTTGGGTCCATGCCTTCCGAGGGGGAGCGATCCGTCGTCATGTCGCCCTGAAGCTCCGGGGAAAGCGACGGTTCGCGACGGTTCGATCCCGCGGAACCGTCCCGCCAGGAACAAGGGCTCTCGGCATCACCGGTCCCACCGTACGGTCACGCTGCGCGCCCCCGCGTCGCGCGATCCGGCGCGCGCTCTCGGCGACACGGCGGGCGAGGTGCGCGGGCCGTGCGCAGAGCGGCTTCCGTCACGTGGGCGCCTGGACGTGGACTCGCCGGACCCCGGGCTGCTTTGCGAGCTGGTCAATCAGCGTCTCCACGCCGATCGTGTTCGGGATCCTCGCGTCGAGCGTCACGTTGACGCGCCGCTTGTCGTCGAGGCGGCGCTCGTAATCCATGTCCGAGACGACGGCCCCGAGCGCTTCGAGCGCCTTCATGATGTCAGCCACGCCGGCCGACTCCTCGCCGAGGACGAGGGCGATCCGTCGCCGGGTGCTGCGGTCGTCCTTGTCCTCGAAGCGGCGGAGCGCCGTGAGCGCGAGCACGCCGAGGAGCGTGACGACGACGGCCTCGACGTACATCGCCGCGCCCGAGCACATGCCGATCGCCGTCACGAGCCACAGGCCCGCCGCCGTCGTGATGCCCTGGACCGTGGTCCCGGTGCGCAGGATGGAGCCGCCGGCGAGGAAGCCGATGCCGGCGACGATCGACGCGGCGATGCGCGAGGGGTCGACGGAGACCAGATCCTCCTTTCCGTAATGCTGGAAGTAGACGAACTTCACCGAGATGACCATGAACGTCGCCGCGGCCATCGCGACGAGCAGGTGCGTCCGGAGCCCGACCTGGCGGCCGTGGCGATCGCGCTCGTATCCGATGACGCCCCCGAGCGCCGCGCCCGCGGCGATCCGGATCAACAGGTCGACGTGCATTGTGTCCATCTGTGCTTGCACCTCCCGAGGGTGGCCGAGGCTTGCGGCGCGCTTGCGCCCGCGCGCGTCGTCGCCGGACGCGTCCCCGCACATAGGGCTCGCCGACGCGCAGGGGGAGACAAGGCCGCCGGGCGGCCTCGCCGGCCGTCACCGCCGCTGGCGCCGGGCGCCCGACGCGGCCGCGCGCGGCTGCGACACCGAATCGTTCGCCGGCGACGCCGGCTCGTCCGCGCCGCCGGGCCGCGGCGCGGCGGGGAGAGGATCCCCGATGCCGTCGAGCTCGCGGTCGAGCTCACCCTTNCCGATGCCGTCGAGCTCGCGGTCGAGCTCACCCTTCTCGGCGAGGAACGCGTCGCGCTGATCGGCGGGGAGCTCCCGCAGGCGCGTCGCGAGCAGCGTCTCCGCGTCGAAGTAGGCGCCGTTGCGGCGCGCGCTGAAGTGCAGGTGCGGCCCCGTCGACCGCCCGGTCGACCCCACGTAGCCGACGAGCTGATGGGTCGCCACGTGGTCCCCGCGCTTCAGGCCCGCCGCGTACCTCGAGAGGTGCGCGTAGCCCGTCTCGACGCCGTTGTCGTGCTGGATCGCGACCCACTTGCCGTGACCACCATGCGGCCCCACCCAGGAGACGGTGCCCTCGAGCGCGGCATAGACAGGGGTTCCCGACGGCGCGCCGTAGTCCGTGCCCTCGTGCGGCGTCACGCGGTGCAGGATGGGGTGCATCCGCTTGGGGTTGAACGGCGACGTCCGACGCAGGGTGGCGAGCGGCGCCTGCCACGGGCTCGGCACCGGCTCGCGTCCGTCTTCGTCGACCATCCGCCCCGTGGCGTTGTCGTCGAACCGGTACAAGCGGGCCTCCGGCCGCCCGGCCGCCCGCACGTCGAGCGCCAGAACACACGGCTGGCTCGGCGCCGTGGCGGCCTCGGCCACGGCGCGGATCACCGCCCCGCGACGGAGCCCGTGAGGGAGGCGCCGCGCGAGCAGCTCCTCGGCTTCCCGCCGCACGCTCGCCAGCGGCTCCGCCGGCTCGCGCGGGGCTCCCTCGGTCCAGGCCAGCGCGAGGTGCGGTTCTGCGCCCGCGTCAGGAGCGGGCGCGGGCGGCGGCGGCGCGCCCGGAGGCCCGGCGCTCGCGAGCTGCCGGCTCGCGGCGTCGAGCGACCTGTCGATCTCGATGGCGCGCACCGCGAACCACACGACCCCGATGCCGAGCAACCCGAGCCCGATCCACACCGAGGCCTCGGTGCGGGGCGACCAGCCGTCGGAAGTGGGCTCGGGTGGCTTGGGTCTTCCACCGGGCATCAGAGATCACCTTGCTGTATGGCGCCGGCGAGCCTTGACGGCAGTGACGGGAGCACGAGACACGCGGACGCTATGCGCGAGCGTCGCTCGCGTCAACCCCGGCCGCCCGGCGGCCCCCCCTCGCGGACGCATCGCTGGCGCGGCAGTTCTCCTCCGGGCACACCAGCGCTTCGCCACCTCGTCGTAGAAATCCATGCGCGAGGACTCCGCGGCGCGGGTAACCGCGAAAGGCCTGCTCTCCGCGAGCGGCGCGCTCGACGCTCGGTCCAAGCTTGCTCGCCGCTCCGGCGCTGGCGTCATACCGAGCAGTCGGCCAGTTGCATCGTGAACGACGCGGGCCGCCACCTCGTCCCCGAGGGCAGAGGGTGTAGAACTTAAGTGGGCGCTTCCAGAAGCAACGGAGTCACGCCCGCCAGACATGCCACGTTTGCGAACGCGCGATCGGCGGTCACGATGTGCAGTTCCGGTTCGCGCTGCTTCAGGTCGAGGGCCACGCGCAAGTGCAGGCAGTCCAGCGTTCGCAATCCGAGGCGCTGCCGAAGGGCGTACTCCTCGAGCAGCTGGATGCACGGATCGACGAACTTCTGCCGAAGTGGTTCGGCATGAAATTTACCCAGGGATGAGATATCGTAAGCAAAGCGCTTCACAACAAGTTGATAGCCTTCCAGCGTCAGGTTCCCATCCCGAACCCTTGCCGCCAACGCTGAGCGGATCTCCACCAAGGCGAGGGTGGACACGTAGAATCGGTTCCCAGAAACGCGCAGCAGCGCGTCGATTTGCCGCCCTATGGGATCGCCTTCGTAATGATAAACGAGCGCGTTGGTATCGAGAAGATATGCACCCATAATCTTCCCTTACTCATCTTCCTGTTTCGGCATGGCGCGCGCTCCCGCGAGGACGCGGCGTACCTCCTCCAGGTCTGGAGGCGGCTCAAGCGTCGCGCCCAAAGCGACTTCCGGAACACCTATACGATCCTGATATTCAGCCCACCCCGCTCTCACCTTTTCGATAATAGCATCGATATCGGGCGGCTTCTCGAGGTAGGCCGCCGCATGGAGGTTCAACGCCTGGATGGCATCGTCCTTGCCACCATGACCAGTCAGGATGACGACTTGTGTCTCTGGCCTCCTGTTGTGGATGAGACGGAGCATCTCTATCCCGTCGCGCCGCGGCATGCGCAAATCCAGGATGACCACCGGGTGCAGCTCCCTCTCGAAAATGTTCCAACCCTCCTCGCCGTCTCCAGCTTGATCGACAGTCATCCCCTCGCGCTCGAGCGCGCGGACGACATGCCTCCGAATATCGACCTCATCCTCGACGACTAGCACTCTCGGTTCACCCACGGTCTTCTCCCTCTGCTCGGCGAAGCTGGATCTCGATAGTCGTCCCTCGCCCTATCGACGTCTCCTTGATTCGCAAATTCCCCTTCATCCGCGCAACGAGGTTATAGCAGAAGTACAGACCAAGCCCCATCCCACCGCTCTTCTTCGTGGTGAAGAACGGGTCGAGCGCCTGTTCCCGAACCGCCTCCGACATACCGCAACCGGTGTCGCTGACGTTGATCCAAACCTTGTCACTCTCCTGCTCAGCCGAGATGCGAATCTGCTTGACCTGGGCCTCGGTGAGCGCATCCCGCGCGTTGCTGATAAGGCTGCTGAGCACCTGCTGCAGCGCCACGCGGCTACCCAGAATACGCACGCCGCGCGTATGCTCGACGATCACCTGGATGCCGCGGAGGCCAAGCTGCGCATCGAACAGCAGCCGGGCGGCGTCGATCGCGGCGTCGAGCTCGACGGTCTCGTCTGTGGCGAAATCGTCGGTGGCCGCGTCGCGGAGAAGCGTGATGACCTTGTCGAGGCGCACAATGCCTTCGTCGATGTCCGCAAGATCCGCATCGATGTGGGACATGATACCCTTCTTCAAATCCAGACGGGCGTTCTGCGCGGCCAAGCGGATGAGCGAGAGGGGCTGGCGCAGCTCGTGGGCGATGCCGGTCGCCATGATGTTCAGCGCCGCGATGTTGCGCATCCGGAGCAGCTCTGCGTCGCGCATCTGCCGCTCTTTTTGGAGTGATTGCAGACGCTTCTCCATCTGCACCCGCGGCGTCTTGTAGAGCTGGCCGAGCTGCTCAAGGTACCCTGCCGCACGATCGAGATCTCCCAGACCTTTATAGCAATCGGCCATTCCTTTCAGCGCGTCAAGATCGTTGCTCGCCCGGGAGAGCACCTTTGAAAAGTTCTGGATCGCGCCCCTGTAATCCTCTCTTGCCAGGTGGACGCGCCCGAGCCCGACCAGCGCCGGTCGACTCCGCGGATCGTGCTTGAGCACGGCCTGGAATTGGGTCTCCGCTTCGTCGTACCGCTTGAGCTCCAGGTAGAGCTTGGCGAGGTCGATCGCGATGGGGCCCGGCTTCCGCTCGTGTCGCGCGGCCCACGCGAGGTGCTCGAGAGCTCGCTCGGGATGGTTCAACTCCCGGTAACACAGCGCAAGCTCATACCGATGACGGATCTCGCTCCAGCCGGGCTGCGCTTTGCGGCGATGGGGGTAGGTCGCGAGGCTCTCCTCCAGATGCGCAGCCGCCTGCTCCCATGCTCCGCCCGCGCGGTCGACCAGCCCGAGGACGTAGAGCCCACGAGCCCGCTCCTCCTTGCCGGGCAACCCCGCCAGTCGTTGCGCGTACGAAGCCGCTTCTTCCAGGCGCCCGAGCTCCAGCAATGCGATTCCCGCACCGTAGAGCGCACGGCCGAACCCTGGCTGTGCGTCCAGGGCCTCTTCAAAGCGCCGGATCGATCGGTCAAAATCGCGCAGGTGTAGGTAGCACCAACCCAGCCCGACATTAGCCTCGGCTCGAGCCTTCGGTATCGATGCGACGCTTTCGTAGATCCTGATGGCTTCCTTAACGCGGAGTTGCTGGAAGAGATCCCCCGCGATCTGGAGGAGAGCCAGCGGATCGACGTCGCCGGACCCAGCAGGAGGCGCTTCAGGCGCTTTGTTGGGGCGCGTCCCGCCGGCATCGGGCGTGAGGTCCTTGCCGACGTGGGGGCCCGGTTGTTTGAGGGCACGGACCCGCTGGAGCGCGATGGAGGCCTCGGCCGGGCTCGTGACCAGTCGACCGTCCACCCAGAGGCGCGTCCCCTCCGACACGTCGGCAGCGGTCGTGGATGCTGCATTCGGGGCGGAGCTCGCAGCTTCAGCGTCCATGCCCAAGAAGATACACCGCGTACCGCGGACGATCAACGGGCGGGTCGAGACTGGAAAGCCGTCGAACCGCCGGACGCGCTCGGCCAGCTCAGCGTCTCCGTGGGCGTGCGGGAGAAACACGCGGGCTGCAGCATAGGTCCGCTCCGGAGTGACGCATGTCGGCATGGCGTTCGGCTCAATGCTCCTGCGCTCCAAGTCGCTGAACAGCCCAGGGGATAGAGCGTTAATGCATTTGTGGCGTTGGGTGTGCCGTTCAGTCTCCCGACGGCATGCAGAGCAATCGCTCGCCGTTCCTCGCTTCGTTCATCCACAGGTCCAGGTTGGACTTCACCTTGGGCATCGGAATTTCGATATGCCGAGGAACTGTTCGGAGGGATTGAAAGTTTCCTCGAACGTTCCGGGAGACAGACTCTCCAAGGAGCGACCAAACGCGCCATTCGGCGTGGCGCGAGCAAAGCAGGAATCGGTCGACCGCGCGATGAAGAGAAGGGGCGCTGCAGCGACCCAGCGGGGAACCAGCGTGATTGACCTCGATCGAATGGCTGAGAAATCAACGCGCGCTCACGTCGCAGCCGCATGACCGAGGCGCAGCCCGCAAGGTGCTGCCGCGGAGCGCCGGCGCCGGCCGCTCCCGCTGCTCTACGGGTCCTCCCACGAGGGCTCGACCGCGGGCCGCTCGCGCTCGATCATCCCGCTCCCCTCCTCCTGCCGGTCGCGGAACGGCGTCGCGTGCGGCGGGAAGTCGCGGAGGCCGCGGCCGGCGGTGAAGTCGTAGCGGGCGAAGAGCAGCGCCGAGAGGCGCGGCGAGGTCTGGGCAGGGCTCGGGATGTCGAACAGGAACGTGCCTTCCGCGCCGAGCGAGACGCGGTGTCCGCGCGAGAGCCAGCTCCAGAACGTGAGCCCCGCGGTGAACGCGTTGCGCAGGAAGGCCTCGTCGCGCGTCTCGTTCTCGGGCCGGTAGCTCGCGAGCCAGCCGAGCTGGATCCACGGCCAGAGGCCCCGGCCCGGGAGCAGGTCGAGGTCGAGCGTCGCGTCAACGCGGTCGAGCGTCGACGGCACCGGGCTGAGCCGCAGCGACGTGCCCGCCGTGACGAGGGCGTCGACGAACGGACGGTGCCGCAGGCGCGCGCCGAGCGAGGCCTGGGTGCGGTGCTCGTCGGCGTACGGCGTGAAGATGTCCTTGTCGGCGCCGGAGAGGCCGCGGAGCGACTCGTCGACAGCGAGGTACGTGAAGCCCGCCCACGGCGAGAGCGTGAGCTCGCCGAGGGGGATCGACCAGAACGCGCTCGCGCTCGCCCTGCCGCCCACGGCGTCGGAGGCGCCCGGCTGGAACACGACGCGGCCGCTCAGCGCCGCGCCGGGGACCCAGCCGCGCGAGCTCAGGTCGAAGCGCGCCTCGGCGCCGAAGCTCTCCGGCCCGTCGCGCAGCCGCCCGAACCCCGCGGCGGAGATCCAGGCGCGCCGCTCGATGAGCTCGCGGTGCACGTCGACGCCGAGCTCGAGGAAGCGGAGCGGCAGGCGGAGGTCCTCCTCGGTGAGCTCGCTGTCGACGAGGCGCGCGTACGCGCCGACAGAGAGCGGGCCCGCGTCCGGGTCCTCGCCCACCGGGGGCGCGG
>NZ_JEMA01001208.1 GCF_001589285.1 Sorangium cellulosum
CGGCGCTCGCTGAGGCCGACCGCGCGCCGCGGCTACTTCTCCGCCGACGTCTCGGCCTCCTGGAGCGACCGCGCCGCGCCGGGCACCTGGACCCCCGAGAGCACGAGCCGGCCGGCGAGGAGGCCGCTCACCGCCGCGATGGCCGAGGCGAGCAGGATGCCGAGCTTGGCCGCGGCGAGCTGCGCCGGGTCGTTGAAGGCGAGGCCCGCGATGAAGATCGCCATCGTGAAGCCGATGCCCGCGACGCAGCCCACCACGGCGATCCCCCGCCAGCCGACGCCGCGCGGCAGCGCGCAGACGCCGAGCCGGACCATCGCGAAGCTCGCGAGGAAGACGCCGAGCGGCTTGCCGACGACCAGCCCGAGCATGACCCCGAGCAGGATCGTCCCGGAGGCCGCGTGGCCCAGCGACGTACCGTCGACGCGGACGCCGGCGTTGGCGAAGGCGAACAGCGGCATGATCCCGTAGGCGACCCAGGGGTGGAGCGCCGCCTGGAGCCGGACGACGGGCGGCAGCGCCTCGCGCTGGGCCGTCTGGATCCGCCGGAGGGGGCTCAACAGCTCGTCGGCCCGGTGGCCCTCGCGCCCGGCGAGCGCGCCGACCTCGTCCACCACGCCGCGGGCCGCCGTGAGGAAGCCGTGGCTGCCGAACCAGGAGCGCACAGGCGTCAGCAGGCCGACGACGACGCCGGCGATCGTCGGGTGGACGCCGGCGCGGAGCATGCCCAACCAGAGCACGGCGCCGGGGACGACGTAGGCCACGGGGCGGCGGACGCCGAAGCGCTGGAGCACGAGCACGGCCAGCCCTCCGCCGGCGGCGATGAGCAGCCCGGTCCACGCGACGCCTGACGAGTAGAAGAGGGCGATGACGATGATCGCGCCGATGTCGTCGATGATCGCGAGCGCGAGCAGGAGCACGCGCAGGGCAGGGGGCACGCGGTTGCCGAGCAGGGCCAGCACGCCCACCGCGAAAGCGATGTCCGTCGCCATCGGGACGCCCCAGCCGTGGCGCGAGACAGGCGATGTGTTGAGCGACAGGTAGAGGAGCGCGGGCGCGATCATGCCGCCCACGGCCGCGGCGACCGGCAGCGCCGCGCGCTTGAGATCCGCGAGCTCTCCCTCGTGGATCTCGCGCCGGATCTCCAGGCCGACGACGAAGAAGAAGATCGTCATCAGCCCCTCGTTGATCCAGAAGTGCAGGGACTGCGTGAACACGAAGGAGCCGACGCCGAGCGTGATCGGGACGTGCCAGAGGTGCTCGTACGCGTCGCCCCAGGGCGAGTTCGCCCAGGCGAGGGCGATGACGGACGCGATCAGGAGGACGATCCCGCTGGCCGCCTCGATGTGGAGGAAGCGATCGAGCGGGCCGAGGACGCGCTGGGCGAGGCGCCGCGCGGGGGCCCAGGTTCCGGGGGCGAGCTGAGGATGGGATCGATGCAATGGACCGCCAGGACGCGAGCGACGTCGCGCGTTGGGGAAGGCGGCCCGACCGTCCCGTGACTACCTGTCGCGGCGCTCCACGGCCACGACACCCGCGCCGGAGGATACTCGTCCGGGCCATCGGATCCAGCGCGAACGAGCTCGCCCGGCCGGGGGCGCCGCCGCGCTCCGCGCGCCGGCTGCGCTGCTGCGGGGAGAGCCGAGGTGCCTGGCTGCGGACAGGCCCGGTGCCTCGCTGCGGACCGGCCGGGGTCCCGCTGCGGAGGACCCTGAGCGCCCGCCGCGGAGCGGTGAGCTCGATCCGGATGCGCAGCGTGGAATGTGAGCTGGCCGCGACGCATCGTCAGGTCCGGGAGGTGATGGATGACGCAGGATGCTCTCGATCTCGCCGCGGTGGCGGCCTTTCTCGTCGCGCGGCACGGCGATGCGCTCTGCGACGCGGCCATCGACATCCGCCCGATCCAGGGCGGGCTCTGCTCGGACGTCGCGCTGATCACCGCGCGGCTGCGGGGCGGCGCGAGGCCGCGCCGCGTGGCGCTGGTGGCCAAGCTCGCGCGCGGCGCGACGGCGCGCGAGGTGACCGTTTACCGGCGGCTGTCCAACTCCGTCGCGCGGCGCTTCTCGCCCGAGCTGCTCGGAGCGCAGCGGCTCGGGCGCCGGCGCTGGCTGCTCTTCCTCGAGCGGATCGTCCCGGCGCACCCCTGGCCCTGGACGGACAGCGCGCACACCGCCCGGGTGCTCGACCGGCTGGCGCGGTTCCACGGGGAGACGGCGACGGGAGCCCCCCTGCCGGCGTGGGATTACGAGGCCGAGAACCTCGCCGCCGCGCGGAGCACCCTCTCGCTGGCCGAGCGCGTGCCTCGCGACGAGGTCCCCGCGCTCGCCCGGGCGGTGCCCGCGCTGCGGCGGGTCGTCGCGGCGCTGCCCGTGATGCGCCGCCAGCTCCTCGCGTTCCAGCCGCTCGGCAGCGCCGTGATCCACGGCGACGTGCACCCGGGCAACGTCATGATCCGCCGGCGCGGCGGCGTCGCGGAGCCGGTGCTGCTCGACTGGGCGCGCGCGCGGGTCGGCTCTCCGCTCGAGGACGTGAGCGCGTGGCTCCAGGCCCTCGGCTACTGGGAGCCGGAGGCGAGGCGCCGCCACGACACGCTGCTCGGCGGCTACCTCGTGGCGCGTGGCCTCTCTCCCGCGCTGACGCGGCCGCTGCGCGACGCCTACTGGTTCGCGGCCGCGTCCAACGCGCTCGCGGGGGCGCTCGGGTACCACCTCTCGCTCTTGCTCGCGGGCGCGGGCGCGGCGGGCCAGCCCGGCGCTGCGCCCGAGGCGCGCGCGGCGGCGGCCCGGAACGCGGCGGACTGGCTGCGCGTCATCCGTCGGGCGGACGCGTGCTGGAGCTGACGCGCTCGCGGCCGTCGAGGTGCTCGCGGCCGTCGAGGTGCTCGCGGTCGTCGAAGCGCAGCAGCACGCCGCGCTCGCCCTGCCACGAGNTCGTCGAAGCGCAGCAGCACGCCGCGCTCGCCCTGCCACGAGACCGCCGTGAGGCTGGCGTTGCCGGGCCGGAACGCCTCCCAGCGCGCCGGCGGGATGCCGTGCAGCGCCCCGAGGATCTGGCCGATGACGCCCGCGTGCGTGACCACGAGCACGCGCTGCCCCGGGTGGGCCGCGGCGATGGAGCAGACGGCGGCGAGGCAGCGGGCGCGGAGCTCGCGGTAGCTCTCGCCGCCGGGCCAGCGGAAGTCGTCGTCGTCCTGGCGCAGGTTCGCCTCCCAGAGCGCGGCGTGGCGCGCCTTGACGTCCTCCATCGGCGCGCCGTCCACGTCGCCGCAGGAGATCTCGCGCAACCCGTCGTGCGGGCGCACGGGGCCCCACGCGCCCGCCGCGATCTGCGCTGTCTCGATCGCGCGGCTCAGCGGGCTCGCGTACACGGCGTCGAACGCCGGCCCCGCGGCGAGGCGGCGGCCCAGCGCCTCGGCCTCGTGCCTGCCCTGCGCGTCGAGGGGCGTATCGGTCCACCCGCTCATCGGTGTCCCGGGGCCGGCCCGGTTGCCGGCGGTGCGGCCGTGGCGCACGAGGATCAAGAGGCTGGGTTGCATGGCTCAGGCGCGAGCAGGGCTGCTCGGCGCCAGCCTAGCGCGAGCGGTCGCCCGGGCGAGCGCGTGGGGTCGTCTCGCGCCGAGCCGGGCGGGCTCGTGGATTCTCGGCCGCGTCTCCGCGGGCCGCGCAGAGGAGCCCCAGCGTCATCCAGCGCAGGAGCCGCATCCGCAGAACGCATGATGAGCCGCCACCACGGGCCTCGCGGAGGACCTCTGGATACGCGCGCCCCGCTCGCTGTGAGGGTGGCCGCGAGCTTCGCCCGGGGGAGCTATCTGCATTACAATACGGCCCATGTCGTCGCCTCATATTCCTGGAAATAGGCAGCGTTGCTGTACTCGCCGCAACGTGGCCGCATCGCTTCCACTCCTCCTGGTCGCCGCGCTCGCCACGCTCTCTGCCTCCGTGGTCGGCTGCGAAGCCCAGGAGCGCAGCTTCGGTGATCAGGGGGGCGGCGGCTCCGTCGGAGATGGCGGATCGAGCCCTGGTTCCGGGGGGAGCTGCACCACGCCGTCCGATTGCCCTGCTTCGTCGGAGTCATGCCAGATCCCGGCGTGCGTCGACGGCCGGTGTGGTATGGCGCCGCTCCCGGAAGGCACCGAGATCGAGCCGGCGGACGGCGACTGTCAGCGCACCGTCTGCGATGGTCACGGCGCCCGGGTCGTGGTCCCCGCGGACGAGCTTCCGGACGATGGCAATCCGTGCACCGCCGACGACTGCGACGGGACGACGCCCAGGCACGCGCCCCAGCCAGGATCGTCGTGTGCAGGCGGCGTCTGCGACGAGGCCGGCAGATGCGTGTCGGCGGGGTGCGTGAACGACCTTGATTGCCCTGAGACGGATTGTCAGTACAGCCTCTGCATCGCCGGCGGCTGCGTGGAGGAGCCCGCTCCGCCGGGGAGCCCGTGCAACGACGGGCTGTCCGAGTGCGACGGCGCAGGCGAGTGCCGTGGCGCTGAATGCAACGAGGACAGCGATTGCACGGACTGCGGCTGGTCCGACACCTGTATTTGCCTCGACGGGATGTGCTTTATCCTGGAGGAATGAGGAGCTCCAGGCCGGGCCGCCGCCGCTCCGGGGCGCGGCGGCGGGCGCGCGCTGCCTCAGCGGAGCCCGAGCCGCTTCGCGAGGTGGTGCAGGTTGCTGCGGTGCATGCCGAGCGAGCGCGCCGCTGCGGCCCAGTTGCCGTCGTGCCGGGCCACGGCCCGCTGGATGAGGCCGCGCTGGAACGCGTCCACCTGCGCGTGCAGCGGCGCCTCCGCGTGCAGCGGCGCCTCCT
>NZ_JEMA01001209.1:0-1282 GCF_001589285.1 Sorangium cellulosum
GGGGGCGACGGCGGCTCGGGCGACGGCGGCGGCTCCGGCGGCGCAACCTGTACCAAGGACGCGGACTGCGACCAGCCCGCGAGCGAGTGCGCGGTCGCTGCGTGCGTCGACGGAGCGTGCGCCACCCGGCCCGTGGCCGCGGGGACCCCCGCGGAGATGCAGATGGCCGGCGACTGCGCAGAGCGCCTCTGCGACAGCGACGGCGTGGTCGTGGAGGTCGACGACGACGACGACGTGCCCAACGACCGCAGCCAGTGCACCGTCGATTCGTGCCGCGACGGCTCCCCGGTCCACGCGCCGGTCGCGGTGGGCACCTGGTGCTCCCTGGCCGACGGAGGGCTGTGCAACGCCGCCGGGGTCTGCGTGCAATGCCTGTCCCACTCGGACTGCCCGACCGAGGTCTGCATCGATAACGTCTGCCAGGTGCCCGCGTGCAACGACGGCATCCAGAACGGCGACGAGGGCGGCATCGACTGCGGCGGCTCGTCTTGCACGGCCTGCGGGCCCGCGGCGAGGGTCACCTCGGTCAACTACCCGGTCATCGCCGTCGGAGGCTCGCTCGTGCTCACCGGCACGAGGTTCACCGGGGCGACGACCGTGACCGTGGGCTACGTGCGGCAACAGTTCACGATCGACTCCGACACGCAGATCACGATCCCCGCGCTGTCGGACGCGACGGACATCGGCCGGGGGGACATCGTGGTGACCCGGCCGGGCGCGCTGCGGACGCCGTTCGCGGTGACGGTGATCCGGCTGCAGATCAACGAGCTCGACGCGGACACGCCGACCGCGCCGGAGAACGACGACCGCGAGTTCATCGAGGTCAGCACGGGCGTGGCGGACGTGAGCCTCGCCGGCTACACGCTCGTGCTCTACAACGGCAACGCCTCGGGCGGCGACGCGTCGTACCGGGCGGTGGAGCTCGACGGGACGACGGACGGCGACGGCCTCCTGCTCGTCGGCAACCCCGCCGTGACCCCTGCGCCCACCGTGCTCCTCGACGCGACCCAGGCCGCCAACAACCTGGAGAACGGCGCGGACGCCGTCGCCCTGTACCAGGAGCTGCCCGCGGCCTTCCCCACGGGGACGCCGCTCACGGCCACGCGCCTCATCGACGCCGTGGTCTACGGCACGGGCGAGGCGGCCGACGAAGACCTCTTGAGCGCGCTGATCTCCAGCGATCCGGAGGCGCCCCAGCGCGTCCAGGTCGACGAGGGCGCGACGGGCGCGCTGTCGACGACGCAGTCGATCCAGCGCTGCGCCGACGGCCGCCGCGACGGCC
>NZ_JEMA01001209.1:1296-1392 GCF_001589285.1 Sorangium cellulosum
CGGCCGCCGCGACGGCCGCCGCTTCCGGGCGGCGGCGCCCACCCCCGGCCTGCCCAACGACGTCTCCTGCCCCTGATCGCGGCGCCGGGCGCGGCC
>NZ_JEMA01001210.1 GCF_001589285.1 Sorangium cellulosum
CCGCCCTCGCCGCCCTCGCCGCCAGCGCCGGCCTCGCCGCCACCGCCGCCGCCCGTGGCATCGCCCCCGGTGCTGTTGCCCCCGTTGCCCCCGGCACCGGCGCTGGTCGATCCGACGGCACCGCCGCCCCCGGTGCCGGCTGAGACGCCCGCGCCCGTCGAGCTACCGGCCCCTGTGCCGGTCACCGCGGGCGGCACCGGTTCGTTGTCCCCGTCGTCCTGGAACGGCGGTTCGGGTTGCGGGTTGAACGTGCATCCAACCGCGAGGACCAGGGTAAGGAACAGCAGGCTTCGCATGGCAGGTGCGTGCAACCTCGCAATCCACATGCCACGCAATATCCCACGAAAATCTCAGGAAGCAGCGTGATCCCCCCGCTGCCGAGGGGGCCCTCAGGCACACTCTGGCACGCCGCCCGGGCGGATGGATCCGACACCCCGGGCTGGCCTCGGGTCGCGAGCGCGCTGCCGGGCCCGCTGCGGGGTGCACTTGCGTGTCCACGGCGGCCGCCCGAGGTATCGTGCACCGTGATGTCGGAAGACCCTGGGAACATCGCGTCGAGGCTCGAAGAGGTGCGGCGCCGGATCGCCACCGCCGCGGCGCGGGCCGGGCGCAGGCCGGAGGACGTCCGGCTCATCGCCGTCTCCAAGGAGAAGCCGGCCGAGGCGATCCGCGCCGCCTACGCCGCCGGGCAGCGCGATTTCGGCGAGAGCTACGCGCAGGAGCTCGTCGAGAAGGCCGAGGCGCTCGCCGACCTCGACGGGATCGTGTGGCACGCCATCGGCCGGCTCCAGCGCAACAAGGCGAAGATCGTCGCGCGCGTCGCGCAGGTCGTGCACGCGGTCGACCGCGACGAGCTCGCCGTCGAGCTCGACCGGCGCGCGGCCGCGACCAACCGCACGCTCGACGTGCTCCTCGAGGTGAACGTCGGCGGCGAGGCCTCGAAGGGCGGCTGCGCGCCCGGCGAGCTCGCGCCGCTCCTCGGCGCGGTGGCCCGGTGCGCGCACCTCCGCCCGGTCGGCCTGATGACCATCGCCCCCTTCCTCGACGACCCGACCGACGTCCTCCCGTTCTTCGCGCAGCTCCGCGCCCTGCGCGACGCGCACGGCGGCCAGGAGGCGCTGCCCGAGCTCTCGATGGGCATGTCGCACGACTTCGAGGCCGCCATCGCCGAGGGCGCGACCCTCGTCCGTGTCGGCACGGCCATCTTCGGAGCCCGCGGGTGAGGTCCGCCGCGCCGCGCCTCGGCTCGGTCATCGCCCCCGGCGCCGCCGCGACGGCCGCGGCGTGCGCGCTCCTCGCGCTCGGCTGCGGGCCGGGCGCGATGCCTGCGTCCGTGCGCCACCCGCTCGTGGGCAGCGCCGCGCCGGAGTTCCGCGTGGAGTCGACGGCGGCGGTCACGGTCGGCGTGCCCGGCGCGCGCAGGACCCGGGTCACCGTGATCGACTTCTGGGCGTCGTGGTGCGCGTCGTGCGGCCGGACCATGCCGGCGCTCGACCGGCTGTGGCGCGACCGCAAGGCGGACGGCGTGGCCGTCATCGGCGTGAACGTCGACGACTCGGAGGCGGCCGCGGAGGCGTCCGCCCACGCGCTCGGCGCGACGTTCCCCATCGTCGCGGACCTCGATCAGCGGCTCACCGCGACCTACGGCGTCGCGCAGGTCCCCCTGACGTTCGTGGTCGACGGCGCGGGCACCGTGCGCTGGGTCGGGCGCGATCCGGAGGGCGCGCGCCGCGCCGTGGACGTCCTTCTCTCGGAGCGGTCCGCTGACACGCACGCGCGCGCGCGTGCGCGGTCGGTCTTCGAATGAGCGCGGCGCGCGGCGGCGGCCCGCGGCGGCGGCCCGCGGGCGACGAGCCGACCCTCTTCGACGCCGCCCGGCAGCGCGATCCCGAGCTCAGGGCCGCGGTGCCCCTCGCCGAGCGCATGCGCCCCAGCACGCTCGCGGACATGATCGGCCAGGGCCACCTCCTCGGCGCGGGCAAGCTGCTCGCGCGCGCGATCGCGGCCGACCGGATCCCCTCCATGATCCTGTGGGGCCCCCCGGGCGCCGGGAAGACAACGCTCGCGCGCGTCGTCGCGCACACGACGAACGCCCGCTTCGTCCCCTTCAACGCCGTGCTCGGCGGCGTGCCGGAGCTCCGCGAGATCCTCGCCCAGGCGCGCGCCGCGCGCTCGTACGAGGGCAAGCGGACGATCCTGTTCGTCGACGAGATCCACCGCTTCAACAAGGCCCAGCAGGACGCGTTCCTCCCGCACGTCGAAGACGGCACCATCACGCTGATCGGCGCGACGACCGAGAACCCGTCGTTCGCCGTGAACGCGCCGCTGCTCTCCCGGTGCAAGGTCTTCCGGCTCCAGGGCCTCGACGCCCCGGAGCTCGTCGAGCTCCTGCGCCGCGCGCTCGAGTCGCCCGCCGGGCTCGCCGGCGCGGTGGGCGCCGACGACGACGCGCTCTCGGCGATCGCCGCGCTCGCGCAGGGCGACGCGCGCAGGGCGCTCACAACGCTCGAGATCGCCGCGGACGAGGCGGGGCGCGCGGGCGCCTCGACGATCACGCGCGAGCTCATCGCCGGCGCGAGCGAGCACAAGACGCTGCTCTACGACAAGGCCGGCGAGGAGCACTACAACGTCATCAGCGCCTTCATCAAGTCGATGCGCGGCTCCGATCCCGACGCCGCCGTCTACTGGCTGATGCGCATGATCGAGGCCGGCGACGACCCGCTCTTCTTGCTGCGCCGGATGATGATCTTCGCCTCCGAGGACATCGGCAACGCCGACCCGCGCGCCCTGGAGGTCGCCGTCGCGGCGGACGCCGCGTTCCGGCGCATGGGGATGCCGGAGGGGCTCTACCCGCTCACCCAGGCGGCGCTGTACCTCGCCACGGCCCCGAAATCGAACGCGTGCAAGGCGGCGTGGCAGACCGCGCAGGCCGCCGTGCGCGAGCACGGCGCGCTCCCGGTCCCGCTCACGCTGCGCAACGCCGTCACCCGGCTGATGCGCGACGAGGGCTACGGCGAGGGCTACCGCTACGCGCACGACGAGCCGGGCGGCGTCGCTGTCGGCGAGGCCTACCTGCCCGAGCCGCTCGCCGGCAGCCGGTTCTACGAGCCGACCGACCGCGGCTACGAGCGGACCATCGGCGAGCGCCTCCGCCGCATCCGCGGCGAGGGCGAGGGCGGCTGAGGCGCCGCGCCGGGCTTCACCCCGCGCGGCGCCCTCGCGCCGTCAGTCCTCGGCGCCGCCCGCGCCGGCGAGCGCCTGCTCGAGCTCGCTCAGCGCGTGCTGATCTCCCTTGCTGCGCGCGACGCCGATGCCGTCGCTCAGCCAGGCGCGCCCCTCGTCGGCGCGGCCTGCCTTCACCAGCATCGTCCCGCACATGAGGTACATCGGCACGTAGCTCGGGTCCATCGCCCGCAGCGCGTTGAACGTCGCGAGCGCCTCGTCGTGCCGATCCAGCCCCGCGTACTCCAGCGCGAGCGCGTACCAGTGGAACGGATCCTTCGACCCGCCCTGGGTCATCTTCTCGAGCATCAAGAGCCGCTTGCTCACGTCGCCTCCACAACGCCGATGTACGGCAGGTTCCGGTAACGCTCGGCCCAGTCGAGCCCGTAGCCCACGACGAACTTGTCCTCGATCGTGAAGCCCAGGTAGTCGACGGGCACCTCGACCCGCGCGCGCGCCGGCTTGTGCAGGAGCGCGCAGACCTTCACGCTGCTCGGCATCCTCGTGCGGAAGAGCTGGAGCAGGTGCGAGATCGTGAGGCCCGTATCGACGATGTCCTCGACGAGGAGGATGTCCTCGCCCTCGATCGGGCGGGTGAGGTCCTGCGTGATCTGGACGACGCCGGTCGAGTCGGTGCCCTCGCCGTAGCTGCGCACGCCGAGGAACTCGATGCGCACCGGGAGGTCGATGTGCCGCGCGATGTCGGCGGTGAACACGAAGCTCCCCTTGAGCACGGAGACGAGCACGAGCCTCCGCTCCGCGTAGTCCCTGGTGATCTGCGCGCCGAGCTCGCGCACGCGGGCGCCGATCTGCTCGGCGGACAGGAGCGTCCGGACGTTCGCCATGGCGGCCGCGCTAGCACCGCGGCGCGCCCGCGGCCAGCGCCGAGGCGAACCCCTCGCCCCCGGCCGCTGGACCCTCCGGGTCGCGCGGCCGCTCCGTCGCCGCCCGGGCCCGCCCGGGCCGGAACTGAGCTAGTCTCGGCGCCCTCTGTGATGCCGCCCCTTCCGCCCGACGCGCCCCCGCACCTCACCTCGCGCATGCCGCTGGCCGTCCGCTTCTGCGAGACGGATCTGATGGGCATCGTCCACCACTCCAACTACGTCGTGTACCTGGAGGCGGGCCGCATCGACTGGCTGCAGCGCCGCGGGATCTCCTACGAGGAGATGGTGCGGCGCGAGCTTCACCTCGCCGTCGCGGAGCTGCGGCTCAAGTACCGGCAGCCGGCGCGGTTCGGGGACACCCTCGTTGTCGAGACGACCTGCCGCGAGATCCAGAGGGTCACCGCGCGCTTCAGCTACCGCATCCTCCGGGGCGAGGACGTGATCTGCGACGGCGACATCCTCCTCGCGTGCCTCGGCTCGAGCCTCACGCTGACGAGGATCCCGGACGACATCGCCCAGCTCCTGTGGAGCCCCGAGATCCCGGCCGCCGGCTAGCTCCCTCGGGGCTCCGCCCCGAGCCCCGGCCGCCGCGCCCGCTCAGCCGCCGTCCGCCGCGTCCCCGTCCGCCGCGCTGCGCACGAGGCGCGCCGGCATCTCGACCGTCTGCGGCGGCTCGATGCTCTCGCCGAGGAACGTGCGCCACTGGACGACGTAGAGCCCGCGCTGGGGGCCGCTGACGTAGCGCTCGCTCATCGGGGGCACCGCGACAGCGGGGATGCCGTCGACGAGCAGGTAGAGCAGCGCGTCGGTCTGGTTCACCGCGACGAAGCCCTCGCCGGGCGCGCCGGGGTCGACGCTCGCCGGCAGCGGGAGCGGCTCCGTCCGGATCGCCGCGAGCTCGTCGCGCGACAGGAAGACGCCGCCCTGCGCCGACGGGAGCCCCGCGGCCGCGTACGCGGCGCTCGGGGGTGGCATCAGCATGTCGGTCGAGACGAGGTCGGTGCGCCGGGCGACCGACGTGACCTCGAAGCCGACGCCGCCGCCGCCCTGCCAGGCGTAGCTCGCGTGGAGCGGCACCTCGCCGGCCACGCACTCGGGCGACTTCGGATCGACGCCGAGGATCTCCAGCAGCGCCCGGCAGAGCAGGGGACCGCCCTCGCCCGCCTCGGGGATCCTGCCGAGCTCCAGGTACAGCGCGCCGAGGCTCGCGTGCATCTCGACCTTGCGGACGTCGACATCGAGCCGCTTGCCCTCGCCGATCGGGCGCGCCGAGCCCGTCGACAGCGGCGTCACGTCGATGCGCCGCTCGCCGAGCAGCGTGCGGAGCGCTCCCGGCGGCAGGACCCGGTACTGGGTCAAGCCCGGCCACAGCAGGACCTCGCCGTGGACGTCGTGGCGGGCGCGCAGCTCCGAGCCGGAGGGCAGCGGGAGCGCCCGCGACGTGAACTGGACGCGCATGCGGCCCGTCTCCGCGAGCTCGATCTTCCACGTCAGGTCGGTGACCGCCTGCGCCGCCTGGAGCCCGGCGGCCGCCAGCTGGGGCGCCTTGGGCGGCTGCGGCACGTCGCGCCAGCGGAAGGCCGCCTCGAGCGCGACGCCGGGGAGCTCGCGGGGCGCGAGCGTGTCCTCCGGCAGCGGCGCCGCCGGCGCCAGCGGGAGCGGCGAATGCTGGCTCGCCTCGGACATGACGAGCCGGCCGTAGTCGTCGGACACGAGCTTCGCGCTGACCTCGGCGGTCGACGCGTCGAGCAGGTCCGGCGTCTCGCTCGCGAGCGGCGCGGGGAGGATCCGCGCGTTCGGGCTCGCGCCCGCCTCCACGGGGTCGACCGGCGGGTGGCGCGACGGCTCGCACCCGGCGCCGGCGGCCAGCAGCAGCCCTGCCGCGGCGACGCGCGCGCGGATCACGGCGCCCGCTCGAAGGTGTGGATCACCTTCACCCGCGGATCGAGCGGCGGCGGATCGGGCGCGTACTGGGTGTCGAGGAAGACCGCTGTGCAGCGGGGGTGGCACTCCACCATCAGGTTGCAGTTCGCCGCCTCGTTGTCGAACGCCGCGATGACCCGCCCGAGCCGGGAGAGCTGCGGGGCGACGCTCCTCTTGAACTCGGTGTCAGGCATCTCGAACCGCGGCTTCACGACGAGCTCCGTGCCGATGACCCCGATCGGGAAGCCGAGATCGCGCAGGCTCGCGAACGATCCCAGCGCCATGTTCGGGAGGTCGCGCCCGGTGAGGTACACGAGGGTCGCCCCCGCCGCGTGGCACGCCCGCGCGTACTGGCTCGCGCCCGGCACCTCGACGTCGTGCCGGATGTGCGGATCGTTGAAGAAGCGGGCCTTCCAGAACTCGAACGCGTGCAGGTGGAGCGCCTCGTCGTCGACGCCGAGCCGGCGCAGGTTGTCCGGGAACCCGTACACGATGCCGTCCGGCGCCGCGCGCTCGAGGAGGGCGGCCGCGTGCGGGTGCTTGCGGCGCCACTCCTCGGCGAGCTCGTGGAGGATCGCGACAACCCGCGGCCGGTTGTCCATGAGGGTGCCGTCCAGATCGAAGACGATCACGGGCGGCCCCTCCGACCGGTCGCCCGCGCGCTCGACGATGGAGTTCAGGAGCCGCGTCCGCTCGAGGGGGACGAGGCGCTTCTCGTGGAACAGCGTGCTCAAGGTCGTCGCGCCGTGAAGGAGCGCGCCTGCCGCGCGCTCCTCGGGCGGAACCCTAGCGCGAACTCGCCCTCCTCAGAAGCCGCGGCGGCCATCTCCGTCGACGAACCCCAGCGGGTCGGCAAGTGTGCCGAAATATCCTACATTGTTGGCCCAAACGTTCCGTTCTTCTTAGGATTTTCCACATCCGGGGCTGCTCGAGGCCCCGAAGGAAGGCCCATGCAGAACCGCATCAAGACCGCTCTGGCCCTGGCGATGGCGCTGACCGCTGTGGCGGGCTGCTCGAAGACCCCTCGCGATCGCCTGCAGGGGCGCTGGTATGGCGAGTCCATCGACAACGCCCCGGTGGAGCAGCTCACGAAGGCGACCGGGTGGGTGAAGGGGACCGCGATCGAGTTCAACGGCAGCAAGGTCACGGTGACCGTGCCGGCGGAGACGCCGCGCAGCGGGACCTTCAAGGTGACCAAGGCGGAGGGCGATCAGGTGACCGTCGCGTTCCTCCGGCCCGAGGGCGGGCTCGACCAGGCGGAGTTCCGCTTCGCCACGGATCACTCGCTGCGCTGGGAGATCGGCGACGGCCGCGCGATCGTGATGGCCAAGGCGAAGAACTGACGTCGGCCAGCGCGCGCTCGCGCGCCGCGCACGGCCAGCGCCGCCGCCGGGCGCCCCGGCCGCCTACCGCCGCACCTTCTCCCGCCGCACCCGCGTGAGCCACCGCGCCTCGCCGCGCTCGCCGTCGCGCGCGAGCAGCACAACGACGTCCTCCGAGAGCGGCCCCGTGAGCCGCCGCCGCGCCTCCTCGATGGAGCGCACCTCGACCCCGTTCACCGACAGCAGCCGATCGCCGGGCTCGACGCCCGCCTCCTCCGCCTCGCTCCCCGGCGGCACCGCCACGACGGTCACGGTCCGGCGCTCCTCGCCGAGCGTCACCGCCAGGCTCCCCGCGCCCTTCGGATCCTGCCGCGCGCCGTCTCCCGGCAGCGCGATCCTGACCCGATCGGTCGTCCTGCCGGCCCGCACCTGCACCGGCTGCGACTCGGCGCGCCCGAGGTCCGCGCTGTACGCCTCGATCACCGCCGTCCCCTCGGGCAGCCCGCCGAGCTGGAACCGCCCGTCCCTGTCGGTGGTCACGACGCCCGGCGGCAGCGGGCCGAGCGGCAGGTACGTCGGCACCCTGTCGCGCGCCACGCGGGCCCCCGCGACCGGATCGCCGCGCTGATCGACGACCTCGCCGGCGACCTCGCCCGCCTCGAGCAGGTCGATGCGCCCGAGGTCCGTCGGGCGATCCGGATCGCCGGCGATCGTGACCCGCAGCGTCGCCGGCGCGAACCCGTCGCGGCTCACCGTGACGCGGAGCTGGCCCGGCGCGAGGTCCCCGAGCGTGAAGGCGCCCTCCGCGTCGCTCGTCGCGCGGCGCGGCCCTGTCGGCGAGAACAGCGTGATCCGCGCGCCCTCGAGCCGCTCCCGCCCGCCGCGCCCCGTCACGGTGCCCGTCGCCTTCAGGGCGCCGCTCATCTCCAGCCGCAGCTCCTTCGGCGCCGCGTCGACCTGCTCGACGCGCGGCGCCCTGCCGGAGCGCACGAGGCTGATCCGCAGCGGCAGCCCGGCGGCGTCGGCCAGCAGCGCGTCGCCGCCGTCGTCCGTGAAGAGCGTCTTGCGGAGCGGGACAGCGACGTCGAGCGAGAGGACGCGCAGCTCCACGCGGTCGAGCGGGTAGCCGCGGTCGTCGGTCACGTGGATGGCCACCGCCTCGCGCACCTTCGGGAGGACGACCTCGATCTCCTTGCGGTCGCGCTCCGGGACCTCGACGACGAGGCGCGCCACGACGTCCCCTGGCGACCCGGGCCGCGACACCGAGACGAGCACCTCGTCGGGGACCGCCGCGAAGGCGAACGTGCCGTCGTCCGCCGAGTACGTCACCCGCTCGAGCGAGCCGGTCGTCGCGGCCAGCTCGACGCGCGCGCCCGCGACAGGCTTGCGGTCCTCCTCGAGGACGCGGCCCTCGAGCAGGCCGCCCTGGCGCATCACCACGCGCACGCGGGCCTCGCCGCCCGGCTGCAGCGTCACGACCTCGCTGAGCGTCTCCACGTACTCCGGGTGCCGCACGATGGCGTGGACGCGCCCCGGGGTGACCGGCTCGGCCCGGAAGGTGCCGTCGGCGCGCGTCACCCACGGGTCGCCCGACCGCACCGACGCCGCCGGGATGAACACGTCCCCCCGCGGCAGGTCGGGGATCGGGCCCGGCATGACCCCGAGCTCGCCCGCGGGGATCAGCGGCGCCGGGCCGGGCAGGGCGCGCTCGAACTGCTCGTCCCTGAACGCCGACATCGCGGTTGTCTCGTCGATGGGCATCCCCTCGGCGTCCGCGCCGACGACCTCGATCGTCGCGCCTGGCACCGGGTAGCCGCGGTCGTCGACGACCTCGCCCACGATCGCGCCGCCGCGGAGCAGCGGGATGCGCGCCTCGGTCGCGCCCGCGTCGACCTCCACGGCGTTGCGCGGCACGAACCCGGCCGCCAGGGCCGACGCGCTCGCGTACCCCGGCGCGATCGGCCCGAGCGTCACCGACCCGTCGTCGCCCGTGCGGCCGTGCAGCGGGAACGCCGACAGGCCGTGCTCGACGAGCACGACGTTCGCGCCCTTCACGGGCGGCGCGCCCTCGCCGTCGCCGTCGGTCACGAGGAGCCGCACGTGGCGGCCGGGCCCGAGGACGAGCTTCACCTCCTTGCCCTCGCCGCGCCGCACGGGCACGGCGAGCGCCGTCGCGCTCACGGCGCCGCCGCGCCGCGCCTTGAGGTCGTACACCCCGTCGCGGAGCCCGGAGATCCGCGCGGCGCCTGTCGCGTCCGTTGTCGTGCTGCGCGCCGGCCAGAGGCCGGTGCCGGCGGCGAGCACCGTCGCGCCGTCGGCGGGCTGCCCCTCGGCGTCCACCACCCGCACGGTGAGCGCGCCGAGCCGGTCCATGCGCAGCCGGAGCGGCACCGGCCCGGGCACGATGCCGGTCCGCACCGTGTCCTCGAACCCCTGGGCCGACGCGCGCACGACGTAGGGCGTCGCGCCGAGCCGATCGAACCGGGCGCGGCCGCCGCCCTCGGTCGTCGCCACGAAGGGGAGGGGATCGGCGGTCGCGACAGCGACCTCCGCGCCGTCGATCGGGCGCTCCGCGTCGTCGACGACAAGCACCTCGAGCACCTTCGCGGGCCGCAGCACGAGGTCCACGGCGCGCGGGCCCGGCTCGAGCGCGAGGCGCGTCGAGGCGCGCGCCCGCTCCGCGCCGTACGCCATGACCCACGCCTCGCCCGACGGCAGCCCGGCGAAGCGCGCCTCGCCCGCCGCGTCGGTCCTCTGCTCACCGGCGAAATAGGCGCGGTCCTCGCGCATCGCGAAGACGCGCACGGTGGCGTCCTGCAGCGGGCGCCCCTGCTCGTCGCGCACTGTCGCGGTGAGCTCGGCCGCGCGCCCCTCCACCGACGCGGGCACCGGCGGCGCCGGGATCGGCGCCTGCGGCAGGAACCGCGGGCCGAGATCGCGCAGCGTGGTCGCGGCGAAGAAGCACACAAGCGCGGCGATCGCGGCCAGGACGGTATCGAGCCGCGACCGGCGCTCGGGCCGGCCGGCTTCCGCTGCGGGTTGCTTGTCCTGCTCGGCCACGGCCTGGATCTCTACTCCGGATCCGCGAAAACGCCGAACGCCCCGGGCCCGTTCCCGCGGCGGGCCGGGCCCGGGCAGAGGCCGCGCCGGCTCAGGCCTGGCGGCCGCGGTGCTGCTCGATCACGGCCTGGATCTCCTCCTCGCCGAGGATGTGATCCGTGGCCTTGGCCCTGGCCAGGATGGCGTCGACGAGCTCCTTCGATGGCTCGATCTTCCGCTGCCTGAGCCAGTAGTTCACGTTGGAGGCGCCGGACATGTAGCCCACGCAGATCTCCTGCTTCCGCCCGAACATCCCGGCGGGGACGCCCGAGTAGATCCGGTCGGCCATCCAGGCGTCGCCCTTCGACTCGGCCTTGATGATGGCCGCCGCGTGCACGCCTGTCGCCGTGCGGAAGGCGTCCCGTCCGACCAGGGGATAATTGATGGGCACCTCCCAGCCGACCGCCTGCGCGGCGGTCGTGCAGTACTCGAGCAGGTGGGTGAGGTCCTGGTGCTCGAGGAGGCCGAGGAGCTTCATGTTGAGCAGGATGAGCTCCATGGCGGCGTTGCCGACCCGCTCGCCGATGCCGAGGGCGGTGCCGTGCACCCGGTCCGCGCCGAACTGGAGCGCCCAGATCGCGTTCTCGAGCGCGAGCCCGCGGTCGTTGTGCCCGTGCCAGTCGATGCCGACCGACGCCCCGGCGCCCGCGACGATGGCCCGCGTGAAGTTGATCACGTTGCGCACCCCGTCGGGCGTCGCGTGCCCGACGGTGTCGCACAGGCACAAACGGGACGCGCCGTGGTCGATGGCGACCTTGAAGAGCGTCGCCAGCACCTCGGGGCGCGATCGCGTCGTGTCTTCCGTGACATAGGCCACAGGCAGCCCGGCCTTCACGCCCGCGTCGATCGCGTCGGCGCTGCGCTGCGCGATGAGGTCGACGTCCCACGCCTCCGCGAGCTGCCGGATCGGGCTGGATCCGATGAAGGCGTAGATCTCGACCGGGATCCCCGCGCGCTGGGAGATCTCGATCATGGGGGTGATGTCCGAGACGACCGTGCGGCCTGCGCAGGCGATCCGGAGCGGCAGGTTGTTGTCCGCGACCTCCTTGCACATCCGGAGCACGTCCTCGAACGCCCGCTGCGAGCTGCCGGGCAGGCCGACGTCGGCGACGTGGATACCGATCTTGGCCATCAGGTGGAGCAGCTTGAGCTTGCTCTCGATGTTCGGGTCGGCGACGGACGGGTTCTGCAGACCGTCGCGCAGGGTCTCGTCAAAGAAACCGATGTCCTTCGGAATGACCCGCCCGACGCGGCCGACCTCGTTCCAGTCGTAGATGAGATCGGTCGGGCGGGTGCCGGCGGGATCGATCGCCATGCTCCGAGTATAGTGCGCCGCGCGCAACGCCGAGCCTGAAACGAAGCCTCTCCGGGAAGCTCGACATGACGCACGGCGCTGGCGAGGAGGGCGAATCGTAACGGCGACGACGTCGTGATGCGCTCTCCGTCACCACGCAGGCAGGCGTGGCGCGCGGGGCGCGGCGCGTGCAGCTCAGCCAGAAAATGCGCCGGGGCCAGGACGGAGGGGACGCGCGGGCGCCGGCGCGCCGCCCGCGACCGCGGCGAACGCTCGTCTACGCGCTGCGGTGCGCTGGCCCTGCGCGCCTGGCAAGCCTAAGCTTGGCCCCACAACGATGTGGCAATCCCTTCCTGAGTTCGGGACCGGCGTCCTCTACGCCATTCTGGTCACCGCGGCGTACACGTTCGCGGTGGGGCTCGCGTCGGCGCGCGGGCGGCCGCGGCTGCTCCAGGCGGCGCGGCTCGGCGCGTACGGCACCATCGCGCTCGTCGGTCTCGCCGTGCTCGTGCTGGCGTACGCCTTCGTCAGCCACGATTTCCGCATCGCCTACGTGGCCCAGTACAGCGACAGGTCCATGACCACGCCGTACCTCATCGCGGCGCTCTGGGGCGGGCAGGACGGCTCGCTGCTCTGGTGGATGTTCCTGACCGCGCTGTTCTCGGGAGGCTGCGTCTACTGGCTCCGGCGCAAGTACCTGGAGCTCCAGCCCTACGTCATCGCGACGCTGATGAGCATCATGATGTTCTTCGCGATCCTGATGGTGTTCTCGACGAACCCGTTCCAGACGAGCGTCGCCGGCGCGCCCCTCGACGGCAACGGGCTGAATTACCAGCTCCGCAACTTCTACATGATCATCCACCCGCCGAGCCTGTACGTCGGGTTCACGAGCTCGGCGGTGCCGTTCGCCTTCGCGATCGCCGCGCTGGCCACGGGCCGCCTCGACAGCGAGTGGATCATCGCCACGCGCAAGTGGATGCTCTTCTCCTGGCTGTTCCTGTCGATCGGCAACGTGCTCGGGATGCTCTGGGCTTACGAGGAGCTCGGCTGGGGCGGTCCGTGGGCGTGGGACCCGGTCGAGAACGCGGCGTTCCTGCCGTGGCTCACGGCGAGCGCGTACGTGCACTCGACGATGATCCAGGAGCGGCGCGGCATGCTGAAGGTGTGGAACGTCTCGCTGATCTGCATGACGTTCTTCCTGACGATCTTCGGCACGTTCCTCACGCGCTCCGGCCTCATCGCGAGCGTCCACTCCTTCGCGCGGTCGGGCATCGGCATCTTCTTCGTCTACTTCATGGGGGTGATCTTCGCGACGTGCGCGTCGCTCATCATCTACCGCCTGCCGCGCCTGCGCGGCGACGACCAGTTCGAGCCCGCGCTCGCCCGCGAGGCGAAGCCGCCGTTCAACAGCTGGGGCTTCATCAGCTTCCTCGTGTTCCTGGTGATCATCTCGGTCCCGGCCGTCCACATCACGGCGAGCTTCCTGAGCCAGGACCCGGACGGGGCCGCGCTGTGGTTCGTCACGTGGCTCGGGCTCCCCGCCGCTGTCGCGGTGACGGCGCTCCTCATCTACCGCCTGAGGGGTCTCCGCAGCGACGGGAACTTCGAGTCGCTGCTGTCGCGCGAGGCCGCGTTCCTCTTCAACAACTGGGGCCTCTTCAGCATCATGATCTTCATCGCTGTCGCGACGGTGTGGCCGCGCATCAGCGAGTGGCTGCTCGACCAGAAGTCGACGCTCGGACCGACGTTCTACAACATGTGGCTCCCGCCGGTCGCGCTGGTGGTCTTCCTGCTCATGGGCGTCGCGCCGCTGCTCGGGTGGCGGAAGACGTCGCCGGAGCTCTTCCGGAAGAGCTTCCGCTGGCCGGTGCTGGTCACCGTGATCGCGGTGGCGCTCCACCTCACGCTCGGGAAGAAGGTGGGCTTCGCCCCGTTCGTCCCCGTGGACCCGATCTACCCCGGCCAGCTCGGCGACGCGCTCGCCAAGCTCGCGTCGACCTACCCGTTCATCACGGTGGCGTTCGCCGCCTTCAACGTCGCCGTGGTCGTCCAGGAGTTCGCCCGCGGCATCGCGGCGCGGCAGAAGCGCGGGAGCGAGTCGTTCTTCACCTCGTTCTACAACCTGGTCGCGAGGTCGCGGCGCCGCTACGGCGGCTACATCGTGCACGTCGGCATCGCGGTGATGTTCCTCGGGTTCGCCGGCCGCGCGTGGGGCGTCGACAAGGAGATCAGCCTCCACCCGGGCGAGGCCGTGGAGATCGAGGAGTATCGCCTCGTCTACGTCGGCCCGCGCATGGAGGTCGACAGCGAGAAGCGGATGGTCTTCGCCGACCTCGACGTCGAGCGGCACGGCGCGCCGGTCGGCCGGATCAGCCCGGCGAAGTACATCTACAAGGCGACCCCGGAGGCGCCGTCGACCGAGGTCGCCCGGCACATCACGCTCAAGAACGACCTCTACGTGATCATCGGGATGGCGAACCCGCAGACGAAGGTCGCCTCGTTCCAGCTGCACGTGAACAACCTGATCTCGTTCATGTGGTTCGGCGCCGGGATCCTCGTCCTCGGGGCGCTCATCGCGATGTGGCCCGACATCGCGCTCGAGGAGGCAGGGGCGTTCGGCTATGTACGAGCGGCAGGGTCGGTCACGGCCTCCGTCGTGTTCGCCTTCCTGCTCGCCGGCGGTCCGTCGCAGGCCTACGGACACCCGATCCAGGAAGGGTTCGGTCGACCGACCCTTGTCGCGCCTGGTGGCGCCGGCGTCGAGGGCCACGCCCCGGCGGCCGGCGGGACCGTTCATGCCGGGCAGGCGCCCGTGATCGATGCCATCCTCCCGACCGCTGCCGAGCCGATGCAGCCAGCCTTCGAATGAGCCGCACCCGAAAACTCATCCACGGCGTCACCCTCCTCGTCGCGGGCGTCATCGCCCTCGTCGTCATGCTGCGCTCGCCGGAGTTCGCCCACGGCCAGCAGCTCGGCGAGGGGATGGTGCGCACGGGCACCGTCGGCATCCAGAACGACACCGAGCGCCAGCTCTTCTGGAGCCTGATCTGCACGTGCGGCTGCCCGCGCGAGACCCTCGGGACGTGCACCTGCGGCACCGCGCACGAGCGCCGGGACGCGCTCCGCGTCGAGCTCGCGGCGGGGCGCACGCTCGAGCAGATCCAGGCCGCCTACGCCGAGCGCTTCGGCGCGGAGGCGCTGGCGGTGCCGCCGAACAAGGGCAGCCAGCGCCTGCTCTACCTCTTCCCGCTGGGCGCCATCGTGCTCGGCGCCGGCCTCGTCATCGTGACGCTCCGCCGCTGGAAGCGGCGCAGCGACGAGGTGGGCGCCGCCGCGGCGCAGCGATCCCCGAAGGGCGCTGGCCCCGGCGCGCGCGACGATTACGACGACAAGCTCGACGACGAGCTCAAGAGCCTCGACCGCGAATGAGCGCCGAAAACCTTGCCAAGAGCGCCGCCCCGGCCGCGGTCCACGAGACCGTGAGCCGCGGCTCTGACTCGCCGCTGGAGCGGCAGATCGTGCACTACGCCCGCTTCGGGGTGCCGCTCGCGGCGCTCGTGGGCGCCGGCGTCGCGGGGCTCGTCGCGGGGCCGCCCGCGGCGATCCTCGTGCTCGCGGGCGGCGCCCTCGTCGCGGTCATCGCCATCTTCTGGGCGAGCCTCCGCGTGCTGCTCGGGGAGACGCCGCTGAGCGGCGCCGACGCGTACGCGATCGGCGCGCCGCGCACGGAAGAGGAGCAGAAGCAGGCCGTGCTGCGGGCGCTCAAGGACCTGGAGTTCGAGCGCAGCGTCGGGAAGATCAGCGAGGAGGACTACGCCGAGCTGGTCGCGAAGTACCGCGCCGAGGCGAAGCGGCTGCTCCGCCTGCTGGACGCCGACGCGCAGCCGCGGCGCGAGCACGTCGCCGCGCTCGTCGCGAGGCACCTCCGGCGCGCCGGGCTCCAGGACGACGACGGCGCGCCCGAGGCGCCGGAGCAGGACGAGGACGCCGCCGCGAGCGAGACGGACGCCGCCGCCGAGCCGAGGCCGGCGAAGCGGAAGCGCGTCAAGGCCACGCGGCCGGAGCAGCAGGAGCGCGATCAGGAGACGGCGCTCGACGCGGAGCGCGACGACGCCGTGGCGACGGACGACCGCGGGGCGACGCGCACGACCGCGTGCGCTGCCTGCGGCACGCTGAACGACGAAGACGCCGTGTTTTGCAAGAAGTGCGGGACGAGGTGCGCGCTCGACGCGCCTCTCTCGGAGCAGGCCGCGACCGACGAGGCCGCGGTCGGCGGTAACGAAAACGAGAGCAGGAGGGCGCCGTGATGCGCTGGACCAGGTGCACCGCGCTGGCGGCGATCGCCTCGCTGGGCGTGACCGCTACGCAGGCCGCGAAGGCGCAGCCGGCCGCTCCGGCGCAGCCCGCAGCGGCGACGGCCGCTCCGGCGCAGCCCGCAGCGGCGACGGCCGCTCCGGCGCAACCCGCCGCCCCCAGGGCGGCTGCGGTTCCGGCGCAGCCCCGAGCNACCCGCCGCCCCCAGGGCGGCTGCGGTTCCGGCGCAGCCCCGAGCGGCGAC
>NZ_JEMA01001211.1 GCF_001589285.1 Sorangium cellulosum
GCCTCGGCGACCGCCTCCTCGTTCGCCGCCGCCTCCGCGCACCCGGCCGTGCCCACCGCGCTGCCGAGCGCGTCGAGCGACGTCGTCGCGGGCGCGTCGCAGCGGTACGAGGCCGGCCCCTCGGTGATCGCGTCCGACAGCATCGACGGCGCCGCCCTCCGGAAGCGGCACGTCGCGCGCATCAAGGCCGACGACTCACCGGTCACCGTGCTGCGCGGCCAGGGCCCCCTGGAGCTCGGCAAGCGCCTCTGCGAGGCGGTGGTGCCCCGGCGGCCCGCGGCGACCCCCGTGCTCCTCAAGCCGAACGTCTGCGGGTTCGACAGCGTGAAGGACCCGGCGAAGCACAAGGGCGACGACGGCGTGACCGGCCGGATCACCCAGCCTGAGTTCGTGCGCGGCGTCGTGCAATGCCTCAAGGCGCGCGGGCACACGAAGATCACGATCGCCGAGGGGTGCGGCCACTCGCACAAGTTCTGGAAGGACCTCGCGCAGCGGACCGGCTACGAGGCGATGGCCGCGGAGGAGGGCGTCGCGCTCGTCGCCATGGACGACGACGGGGTCTACGACGTCGCCGGAGACAGGCCCGGACAGCCGCTCGCCATCCGCGGAATCCAGGCGAGCCACGTGCCGACGCTGCTCATGCCCAGGGTGCTCGCCGAGCACCTCGATCGCGGGCTGTTCCTGTCGCTCCCCCGGATCAAGATGCACAGGTATTCGGTCATCTCGGCCGGCATCAAGGGCATGCAGGGGACGGTGATGCTGTCGGACAGCGCGCCCGCCTACAAGCAGAAGTGGCGGATGCACAGGGAGCTCAAGCCCTACCTCGACTCGAAGTCGGCCGGGCAGGAGGACCGCGCGCTGTACCTCTCGTCGCTCCGCGTCTTCGCCGAGCGCATGGTCGACGTGCTCGAGATCTCGACGCCGGACGCGGTGCTCGGCGACGGCGCGCCGGGGATGGGCGGAGACGGCTTCCAGGTCCTGCGCCCCACCGCGGAGATGGTGGCGATCGGCGGCACGAACCCGGTGCGCGTCGACCGCGTGGTGGCGGAGTTCATGGGCGTGTGGAACAGCCCAGCGCTCGCGCGCGAGCTCGGCGGCCACCGGACATCGCCGCTCATCGAGGCCGCGGCGAAGCGCTTCGGGCTCGACATCGAGGCGACGGCGATCACGGGAGACGGCGCAGACCTCCTGAAGAGCCCGAGGCCGGTCCACTACAAGGCGATGGCGCCCTTCCGGCTCGACTGGGAGCCACCCGGCCAGGCGCCCCCGCCCGGAGAGCCCGCGAAGGGGCCCGAGCCCGCGCCGCCGCCCGCGCCGGAGGCGCCCGCCGGCCAGCAGGACGCCGGGGCCGGCGCGGCGCCCGCGAAGCCGGAGGCGCGCGCGTCGCGGCTCTTGCCGGGCGAGGNACGCCGGGGCCGGCGCGGCGCCCGCGAAGCCGGAGGCGCGCGCGTCGCGGCTCTTGCCGGGCGAGGAGATCGCGATCGACGGGAAGGTCGACGACGCGGCCTGGAGCCGCGCGAAGGCCGTGCAGTGGGACACCGATTATGCCGGCAAGAGCACCGGGATCCTGACGCGGGCGCGGTTCCTCTGGTCGAAGGACGGGCTCTATGCGCTCTTCGAGCTCTCGAGCGCCGGGCTCAACACCGATCGATCGAAGCCGGTCGGCGCGGAGCGGAAGGGGCTTTACACGGAGGACTGCGTCGAGCTCTTCCTGACGCCGGCGCCCGCCTCGCCGGAGCGGTACTTCGAGGTGGAGATCGGGCCTTTCGGGCATTTCTTCGACATCGCTGTCGATCGCGGCGCGCGCCAGGAAGACACGGCGTGGTCGAGCGGCGCCACGATCGCGACGAGCCGGCGCGTCTCGGCGCGCACGGCCGTGATCGAGGTGCTGCTCACGGCGCCGGGCATCGTGCAGGCGCTCGCCCCGAAGGAGCGGCTGCCCATGAACCTGTACCGCATGGAGGGGAAGGCCCCGCGCAACTACCTCGCGTGGAGCCCACCGAGGACGAAGAAGCCGAACTTCCACGTGCCCGAGGCGTTCGGCGCGCTCGTCATCGAGCCCTGAGCCGGGCAGGCAGCACAACGCGGTCTCGCCACGTCCTTCAACGTCCTCGCACGTCCTCGCCCGGACGCCGCGCGACCCGGAGCGCGCGATGACGTAGGATGGCGCGCGTTGGCCCGCCCGAAACGCCCGCAGTCAAGCCCGCACCCGCTCGAGCTGCCGGGCGACGTCATGCGCGAGATGGTCGAGCTCGCGATGGACCGTATCGTGCGGCACATCGAGAGCCTGCCGGAGCAGCCGATGCACGCGACGCGGGGGGGCAAGCGGCTCGCGCGCTCGCTCCGTGAGCCGCTGCCCGAGCGCGGTATGCCTTACGAGAAGCTCCTCCGGAGGCTCTTCGGCAAGGTCATCCCGATGAGCCTGAACACCGCGTCGCCCGGTTACATGGGGTATATCCCGGGCGGCGGGCTCTTTCACGCGGCGGTGGCCGATCTGATCGCCGACGCGGTGAACCGGTATGTGGGCGTCTTCCAGGCCGCCCCGCTGCTCGTGCAGATCGAGGTCAACGTGATCGCCTGGTTCTGCGCCATGCTCGGCCTGCCCGAGGGCTCCGGGGGGATCCTCACGACGGGCGGCTCGCTCGCGAACCTCGTCGCGGTGATCACCGCGCGCCGCGATCGCCTCCCGCCGGACTTCCTGCGGGGGACGCTCTACGCCTCGGAGGAAGCGCACCACTCGGTGACGAAGGCCGCGCTCCTCGCCGGCTTTCCGCCGGAAGCCGTGCGCGCGATCCCGGTGGACGGGCGCTTCCGCATGCGGCCCGACGCGGCGGCGGAGGCGGTGGCGCGCGACAGGGCGCGCGGCCTCTCGCCCTTCCTGCTCGTCGCCTCTGCGGGCACGACGAGCACCGGCGCCGTGGACGATCTGCGCGCCCTCGCCGACCTCGCCGAGGCCGAGCGCCTCTGGCTGCACGTCGACGCGGCGTACGGCGGCTTCTTCGCGCTCACCGAGCGGGGGCGCGCGGCGATGCGGGGGATCGAGCGCGCCGACTCGGTGACGCTGGACCCGCACAAGAGCCTCTTCTTGCCGTACGGGACGGGCTGCCTCGCGGTGCGCGATCGCGAGGCGTTGCGGCGCGCGCACGCGCTCTCCGCGTCGTACATGCCGCCGATGCAGGCAGAGGACGATCTCGTGGATTTCTGCGCGATCAGCCCCGAGCTGTCGCGCGACGCGCGCGGGCTGCGGGTGTGGCTGCCGCTGAAGATGCACGGGGCCGCCGTCTTCCGGGCCGAGCTCGACGAGAAGCTCACGCTCGCGCGCGGCGCGGCCGACGCGCTCCGGCAGATGGCGCATATCGAGGTCGCGGCGGAGCCCGAGCTGTCGCTCCTCGCGTTCAGGGCGCGCCCGCCCGGCGTCGACGACGGGCCGGCGCTCGACGCGCTGAATCGACGCCTCCTCGCGCGGGTGAACGCGAAGCAGCGGGTGCTGCTCACGGGGGTGGTGGCCGGGGGGCGGTTCCTGCTGCGGATCTGCATCCTGAGCTTCAGGACGCACGCGGACCGGGTGAACGCGGCGCTCGCCGACGTCGCGTCGAGCCTCGCCGAGGTGCTGGAAGAGCTCCGCGACGGCTAGACGAGCGCGGCGCCGAGGCCCGACGCGGCGTGGTGCGGCGCCGTGGGCGCGGGCGCGGACAGGAGCGCCTCGGCGCACGGCCCGATGACCTCGCGGATGGCGTCGAGGTGGCAGCGCGCCC
>NZ_JEMA01001212.1 GCF_001589285.1 Sorangium cellulosum
GGCGGCGCGCGCGCCCGGGACGCCGACGCCCTGGGTCGAGCGGCTGCTGGCGCTCCCCGCCGAGGCGCGGACGGAGGAGGTCGAGGCCGCCGTGCGGGCCGACGTGGCGGCGGTCCTGCTGCTGCCGGACGCGCGCGACATCCCGACGGATCTCCCGCTGCGCGAGCTCGGGATGGACTCGCTCATGGCGGTGGATCTGCGCCACGAGCTGTCCGCGCGCACCGGCCAGCCGGTGCCGTCGACGCTCGCGTACGAGTATCCGACGGTCCAGCTCCTCACGCGCTACCTGCTCGAGCACCTGCCGCCGGCGGAGCGCGGTGTCGACGGACGTCGGTGACAGGCGCGCGGGCGCGCGGGCGCGGAGCCCGCGGCCACGTCGGGGGTGGCGCCGATTGAAGACGTGAACGGCGAAGGCAAGAAGGAGGTTTCCATGAAGGTCTATGGCATGCCGGAGAGCACGTGTACCCAGAAGGTCTTGACCGTCCTCGCCGAGAAGGAGCACGAGGCCGAGCTCGTCGAGGTAAACGTGCTGAAGGGCGAGGACAAGACGCTCCCCGAGCACCTGGCGCGGCACCCGTTCGGGGAGATCCCCGTGCTCGAGGACGACGGGTTTCTTCTCTACGAGTCGCGGGCGATCATCCGTTACCTCGATCAGCGCCTCCCCGGCACCTCGCTCACGCCGCGCGACATCCGGGAGTGGGCGCGGATGGAGCAATGGATCAGCTCCGAGCAATCGTATCTCAGCGGGCCGGCCTATGACGTGATCCGGAGCGGGCCTGTCTACAACCTCGTCTGGAGCAGCCCTGGCGCTGTGTACTTCCCCCCGCCGCCCGACGAGCCGATGCTGAAGAAGGCCAGGAAGGACGTGGCCCTGGCGTTCGACGTCATGGACAGGACGCTCTCGACCCAGCCGTACCTCGCCGGCGGGAGCTTCTCGCTCGCGGACATCACGCACATGCCGTACATCAATTACCTGATCGCCTCCGGCGGCGGCGACTTCGTGTCGAGCCGGCCCGGCGTGGCGGCCTGGTGGGAGCGCGTCACATCGCGCCCGTCGTGGCGCAAGGTAGGGAGGGTGCTGGGACAGTCCTGAGCGTCGAGCACGCCATCTCCGTCATCCCTCTTCCTTTGCCTGCTTCATGGACTCGGCGCCGGCGCGCCGTCGCAACCGAATAAGGAGCTCTCAGATGGAACATGCCGACACGCTCGTTGTGCACGCACACGCCTTGACCATGCGCGGAGACGGCGTGGGATACGTCGGCGACGGGGCGGTCGCGATCGAGGGCGGGCGCATCGCGGCGGTCGGCACGACCGCGGAGCTCTCGGCGCGGTTCACCGCCGAGGAGCGGATCGACGCGACCGGCCACGCCATGCTCCCGGGGTTCATCAACGCGCACCTGCACTCGCCGGTCAACGTGATCCGCGGCGTGGCGCAGGACGTGGACCACTGGCTCGAGAAGGCCTACTGGATCTACTACAAGTACGTGAACGACGCGGACGCGCTCGCGCGCTCGCGCTTCACCCTCCTCGAGGGGATCAAGTCGGGGATAACCACCTTCCTCGACCACATCGCCCCTTTCCCCGGCTGGCCGCAGGCGTACGCGGCCGCGGGCGTCCGGGGTCGCCTCGCCGCGTCGATCAGCGCGCTCGGCATGGACGCGAAGCTCGACGGGCTCTATCCGCTCGATCCGGAGGTCGGCGACGACATCGACGCGGCCGTCGCGTTCGCGCGCGAGTGGAACGGCGCGGCGGAGGGGCGCATCACCGTGCTGCTCGGGCCTGTCGCAGCGGACGTCGTTCTCCGGGAACACCTGCAGAAGATCAAGCGCGCCGCCGATCGCGAAGGCCTCATGATCCACATGCACGTGGCCCAGGGAGATCGGGAGATCGCGCAGGTGCTCGCGCGCCACGGCCAGCGGACCCCGGCGTACCTCGACGAGCTCGGCTACCTGGACGATCAGCTCATGGCCGTCCACCTCACCGAGGCGACGCCGGACGAGGTGCAGCTCATGGCCCGCCGCGGCGTCCGCATGATGCTCTGCTCCAGCGCCATCGGCCTCATCGACGGCATCGTGCCGCCGGCGCTCGCCTTCAAGCAGGCGGGCGGCATGGTGGCCCTCGGCTCGGACAACAGCGCGTGCTCGATGTTCAACGAGATGCGGCTCACCGCGCTGTTCAACAAGATCGCGCGGCGCGACCCGAAGGTGATGCCGCCCTGGGAGGTGCTGCGCATGGCGACCATCGACAGCGCGCGGGCGATCGGCCTCGGGGATCAGATCGGGTCGCTGGACGTGGGCAAGCAGGCCGACCTGATCCTCATCGATCTCCGCGAGCCGAGCCTCGCCCCGCTGCTCGACTCCCCGGTGCGGAACATCGTGCCGAACCTCGTGTACAACGCGCGCGGCACCGAGGTGAAGCGGGTGATTGTCGCGGGGCGGACGGTGATGCGCGACGGCCAGGTGCTCACGATGGACGAGCGCGCGGTGCTCGAGGAGGCGCAGGCCGCGGCGGACGCCATCGCGCGCCAGGTGGCGTCCGACCCGGGGCACGACGGGCTGGCGCTCGTCGCGGCGACGAGGAGCGGCAAGCTGTGAGGATGGATCGCGCGACGCCGGGGCGGCCGGGGTCGCGACGGGGAGGTCAGCCATGGTGAAGGCGCGTCAAGCCAGCGTCGCGGACATCGATGCGATCATGCGGGTCGAGGAGGACTGGCCCGAGTACCAGCGGGCGACCCGGGAGACGATGCTCGTCCGGCTCGCGAAATTCCCCCAGGGGTTCTGGGTCTTCGAGCAGGACGGCGAGATCATCGGCACGCTCACGAGCTGCCCGACGAGGTACGAGCGCAGCGGGCGCAAGGGCTTCAGGAGCTGGGATGAGGTGACCAACAACGGCAACCTGCCGGACATCGACATGGCCACCGCGAACGCCCTCTACCTCGTGTCGGGCACGATCCGGCGGGAGGCGCGCGGGGCCCGGGGCTATGCGCTCCTCATCGAGACGCCGGTCAGGCTGGCCGAGGAGCTCGGCCTCGATTACGTCGTCGCCGGGGCGAAGATCCCCGGTTATGACGCCTACTGCCGGCGGCACGGCGAGGTGGACGCGCGCGACTACGCGTTCATGGAGCTGAACGGCTGCCTCCTCGATCCGTTCCTCGAGGTGTACAGGGGCTACGGGTTCACCGTACCCGACAGGGATCACATCGTCAGCGACTTCTACCCTGACATCCCGAGCCGCAACCACGGGGCGATCGTCGTGCGGGAGCTCAAGCGCTCGGGCAGGGGTGATGGCGGGCCCAGCGGTCGATGAGCGCGGCCTGGGCTGTGACACGCCTGTGGGGCTTCGCACGCGACGTGCGGTGACGTATGGACTTTCCAGACTCGCCTGCGAGCCGTGGGCCGCATGTCTGGCGTCGTGTCGAAGCGTGCGATGACGGCTGTGCACGTCATCACACCTCGGGCGTGCTGCCCTACATTTACAGCGGCCAGCGCGCAGGATTGCCTGGCCGAACCCTCCGTTCCATCCTGGCACCTCGGTTTTTCTGATTCCGTTCGTCCAGGTGCTCGCTCATGGGGCCGTTTGTCCGCAGCGGTGCTACGATACATGGTACCCCCGCATTCACCAGGAGTCGGTCCACGATGGGAGTCCATGGCGCTGCGCCAAGATACGATCTTCTCGGTCCTGAGTTCTCCGCCAATCCACACCCGACGCTCCAGCGCATGCGGACCGAGGACCCCGTCTACTGGGACCCTCGGCTCGACGTCTACTGTCTGACCCGCTACGAGGACGTGCAGCTCATCCTGCGGGATCCGCGCTTCTCCGCGGAGCGCGTCGATTACTACACCAGCGGCGTCCCTGCGCTCTTGCGGCAGAAGCTGAAGCGGTACGATGAGTTCATCTCTCACTGGATGGTGCTCGCCGACCCTCCCAGGCACACGCGGCTGCGCAGCCTCGTGGCCAGGGCGTTCACGCCGCAGGTGGTCGAGGGGCTGCGCCCGCTGGTCCAGCGGATCGCGGACGAGATGATCGACGCGGCGTCGGCCAGCGGGCGCATGGACCTCATCGGCGACCTCGCGTATCCGCTGCCCGGCGTCGTCATCGGGAGGCTGCTCCGGATCGCGCCGGCGGACACCGAGCGGCTCAAGGGGTGGTCCGACGCCCTCTTCCGGCTGCTCGGGGCGCCGATGCCCGACGAGGCGACCATCGAGCTCGGCCATCAGGGGGTCGTCGGGTTCGAGGGGTTCCTTCGCGACCTGATCAACGAGCGGCGGGCGCACCCCGGCGACGACGTCCTCAGCCGGCTCCTGGTCGCGGAGGAGCAGGGCAGCATGCTCAGCGACGCCGAGCTGATATCGACGTGCGCGCTGCTGCTCGCCAGCGGTCACGAGACGACGACGCACCTCATCGGCAACGGCGCGCTGGCCCTGATCAACAACCCTGACCAGCTGCAGAAGCTCCGGGAGGATCCGCAGCTCATCGACAAGGCGGTGGAGGAGATCCTGCGCTACGACGGCGCCGGGTACCAGTCCTCGCGCCGCGCCCGCGAGGACGTCGAGATCGGCGGCGTGCGCATCGAGGCGGGGAAGATCGCCTTCGGCTTCCTCCACGCGGCGAACCGCGACCCGGCCCGCTTTCCGGACCCGGACCGGATGGACATCCTGCGCAAGGACACCCGGCACGTCGGGTTCGGCGGCGGGACGCACTTCTGTCTGGGCGCCCAGATGGCGCGCGTCCAGGCGCAGGTCGTGCTCAACACGATCGTCCAGCGGCTGCCAAACCTCGCGGTCGCCGAGCCCCGCCTGGAGTGGATCCCGAGCTTGCTCATCCGCGGCCTCCGCGCGCTCCCGGTGACCTTCTCCGCCTGAGCGCGCGGCGGCCGCCCGTCAGACCCGCCCGGGGATCGCGCAGCGGTCGTCGAGGGGCCGGCCGATCATGGCGTGTCAGGCCGGCGGCGGCGTGGGGCGAGCCCGCTTCACGGCCGCAGACAGAGCACCTCGGCGCCCGCGTCACCCCTCGCCGCACACGCCGCACCAGGGCAGCTTCACCAGCGTGTTGTGCGACGTCTCGAGCGTCGAGAGGTCCTGGATCAGCACCCGGCCCCCGAGCCGCGACGGCGTGTACTCCGAGAGCACCTTGAGCGCTTCCATCGCCGCGAGGTGGCCGAGCATCTGCGCCATCGCGCCCGCGTGCGGCGGCGACCCGCGCTCGACGGCCGGGGCGCGCGCCGCGAGCGGCGGGTCGAGCGCCTCGGCCGCCGCGCAGACCCGGCACGCCGTCTTCCCCGGGATCACGAGGGGGCCGAGGACGGCCGTCGTCCCCGCGAGGTGCGCGAAGAGCGAGGCGACCTGCGCGCGGTGGCCGAACCGCGCCACGCGCGCGAGGAGCACCGCGTCGTCGCCGCGCGCCGCCGCGACGACCAGGTGAGGGCGCCCCTCCGGCGAGAGGAGGTCCCCCGCGTCGAGCGCCGCGGCGGGGCTCTCGTCC
>NZ_JEMA01001213.1 GCF_001589285.1 Sorangium cellulosum
CGTCCTCGCCGAGCGCCGCGCCGGCCGCGGCCGGGGTCGAGTCGCTCGACGACCTCGAAGAGGAGGACGGCGACGGCGACGAGGACACCGGAGCGGAGAGCGAGCGCACGAACCCGTGGGCTGTCGCGGGCGCCGAGAAGAAGCTCGACGCCGAGCTGGACGGCCTCGACGCGCTGGAGCTGCCCGAGAGCGGAAAGCCGTCCGACAGGACGTAGCGCGCCGCTCCGTCGCGGGCGCCCCTCCATCGCGGCGTCGCTCGCTCGCCGCGCCGCCTGGCTCGCTCGCGGCGCGTCGCTCCATCGCGGCGCCGCATCCGCCGCCTTCACTCTTCTTCACGCGCGCTCCCGCACATCCTTCACACGCCCTGCGCAGCTTCGTCGTGGCTCTGGGCCGCGCGTCTGCGGCCCGGGCCCTGGCAGTCCGGGGCCGCGCGTCTGCGGCGCCGGCGCTGCCGCCGGGGTCGCGCTCGCGTTCGGAGGAACCGAGGCCGCGCGCACTTGCCCCGTGCACGAATCGACAGCGGAGACGCTCACGGAGGGTATTCATCATGTTGGGATTCCTGGTTGGAACGGCCTGTCTGATCGGCCTGATCGCAGTGGTGCGGCGCGGTGGCCGTTACGATTGCGGCGGCGCTCCCTGGGGCGCCGGCCCCTGGGGCGCCGGGCCGCACGTCCACCGCCGGCGCGGCTTCGGCGGCTTCGGCCTCCGGCGGCGCTTCTTCCTGTCGTTCCTCTTCGACCGGCTCGGCACCACCCCGTCGCAGGAGAAGGTGATCGTCTCGGCCATCGACGAGCTCCGCGCCGCCGCCGACGCGCAGCGGGGCGAGATCCGCGGCACGCGCGTGGACGTCGCCGCCGCGGTGCGGAGCCCGAGCTTCGACGAGACCCGCCTCGGCGAGCTCTTCGCGCGGCACGACGCCGCGATCGAGTCGCTGCGCCGGGCCTCGGTCGGCGCGCTCGGGAAGATCCACGCCGTGCTCGACGACCGGCAGCGCGAGCAGCTCGCCGATCTCATCGAGATCGGGCCGCCCGCGTTCCGCGATCTGTGGTCGGGCAGGGCCGGGTGGCGCGGCCATCACGCCGATCCCTACAGGACCCACGGCGAGTGGGCGTGAAGGAGGCATCGAGACCATCATGAGACGCCAGATCACCATCACGCTGCTCGTGCTCGGCACCGTCCTCGGCTTCGCCTCCGGCTTCTCCTCGCTGCGTTGCCGGACCGAGGCCCGCCGCGACGCCTTCCAGCGGCACGTCGCGTCCCTCTGCGTGGACGCCGCGCGGCAGGCAGAGCGCTCCGAGCGCGCCGATCGCCGATCGCCGCGGGGCGACTCGCCCGCGCAATCCGGACCGTCAGAGGCCGACACCGGCGCGGGCCGCTGAGCTATAAACACGGGGAGCGGCGGCCGCGCGCTGCCGCCCCTGCACCCGGGTCCCCTCCATGGCGCTGCGGCTCCTGCTCATCGACGACGACACCAGGCTCCACGGCTTGCTCGCGAGCTACCTCGAGCAGAACGGCTTCACGGTGACCGTCGCGAGCGACGGCGCGCGCGGCCTCGCGGCCCTCGCCGCGGGCACCTTCGACGCCGTCCTGCTCGACGTGATGATGCCCGGCATGGACGGCATCGAGGTCGTGCGCCGCATCCGGCAGAAGAGCTCGATGCCGATCCTCATGCTCACCGCCCGGGGCGACGAGGCCGATCGCGTGGTCGGCCTCGAGATCGGCGCCGACGACTACATCGCGAAGCCGTTCAGCCCGCGCGAGCTGCTCGCGCGCCTCCGGGCCGTGCTCCGGCGCGCCACGCCCGACGCCGCCGGCGAGCGGATCGTGGCCGGCGACATCGCGATCGACGTGCCCGGCCGCGTGGTCACCGTGGCGGGCAAGCCCGCGGAGCTCACCGGCATCGAGTTCGACATCCTCGTCGCCCTCGCGCGGCGCGCCGGCCGCGTCGTCGCCCGCGAGGCGCTCCTCGAGGAGGCCGGCCGCGGCGACGTCAACGTCGGCGGGCGGACGGTCGACGTGCACATCTCGCACCTGCGGCAGAAGCTCGCCGACGACCCCAGGTCGCCGAAGCTCATCAAGACAGTGCGCGGGGTCGGCTACGTGCTCGCCAAGGACCGCGCGTGAAGGGCTACCGGTCCTGGCTCTGCGAGAACGGGCGGAAGGTCTCGATCGGCCGCTTCGTCAACGCGCGGCTGCACCGACGGATCTTCATGTGGTTCGGCGCGACAATCCTGATCACCGCGGTCGCCGCGATCGCGACGACCGGCGCCATCGATCGCGTCGGCAACTCCGGCTGGCGGCGCGAGCACGCCCGCGCCCAGTCGTTCGTGGGCCACCAGTTCCAACGCGTCTGGGGCGATCCGGTGGCCCGCGACGCCCTCGCCCGCGTGATCGCCGAGGATTTCGACACCGATCTGGAGCTGTTCGACGCGACGGGGCGGAGGCTCGCGCGGTACGGCCAGCCCTGCCGGGTGCAGGCGCTGAGCGCGCAGGTCCGCGGCGACGCCGGTCCGCTCGGCACCGTGCTCCTCTGCCCCGGGCGCGGCCGCTCCGGCGCGTCGCTCCGCCTGGCGCTGCCTCTGCTCGCGGTGGCCATCGTCCTGTGGGCGGCCTCCGGTCTCATCTCGCGCCGCCTCGCCCGCCCCCTGGTCGATCTCGCCCACGTCGCCCACGAGATCGGCACCGGCAAGCTGTCGAGCCGCGTCCGGCTCGACCGCCACGGGCAGGGCGAGGTCAGCGTCGTCGCCGAGGCGGTCAACGACATGGCCGCGCGCATCGAGCGCCAGCTCGCCGACCAGCGCGAGCTCCTCGCCGCCGTGTCGCACGAGCTCCGCACGCCGCTCGCGCGGATCCGCCTGCTCACCGAGATGGCCCGCGGGGGCGGNGCGCGGATCCGCCTGCTCACCGAGATGGCCCGCGGGGGCGGCGGGACGAGCGCGCCCGTGCTCGACGATCTCGACCGCGAGGTCATGGAGATCGACGCGCTCGTCGGCGATCTCCTGGCCAGCTCGCGCCTCGATTTCGCGGCCCTCACCCTGACCCGCCTCGACCCGGCCGAGACAGCGGTCCGCGCGGTGGAGCGCGCCGGGCTGGATCCCACGCTGCTCGAGGTCGTCGAGGGGACGCCGGCGTTCCAGGCGGACGCGACGCTGCTCGCGCGCGCCCTCGCCAACCTGCTCGAGAACGCGCGCGCGCACGGGGGCGGGGCGGATCGGGTGCGGGTCCGTCCCGGCGGTCCGCGCAGCGTCGTCTTCGAGGTCGAGGACCGCGGGCCCGGGTTCGCGGAGGGCGAGGAGGCGCGCATCTTCGAGCCGTTCTTCCGGCGCGAGCGGGCGCAAGGCAGCGACGGCGGCGCCGAGCGCGGCTCGCTCGGCCTCGGCCTGACGCTGTGCAAGCGCATCGCCGAGGCGCACGGGGGCCGCGCGTTCGCCGAGCGCCGCGAGGGCGGCGGGGCGCGCGTGGGCATCGAGCTCGCCCTGCGTCCGCCCGCCGGCGACGCGCGATCGAGGAGCGCTCCTCGCCGCGCGTAGCCCGCGGCGGGGTCGCTCCCGCTCGACAGCGCGGCGGGGGCGTTCCCGCTTGACCGCGCGGCGGCGCGGGTGCGACCCTCCCTGGGCTCGCGACCATGCGAATCCTCCTCTGCGAAGATCAGGACGCGATCCGGCGCATGATCGAGGCGCTGGTCGCCGCGAGCGGCCATGAGGTCATCGGCGTCGGCACCGCCCGCGAGGCGGTGGAGCTCGCCTTGACCGAGCCGTTCGACGTGCTGCTGCTCGACCTGATGCTCCCCGGGAGCATGGACGGCTTCGAGGTCTGCGCCCGCCTCCGCGCGGATCCCGGCACCTCCAGCCTGCCGATCGTCGTGATCAGCGCCCTCGACGACGTCGCGTCGCGCGCCCGCGCCGAGACGCTCGGCGCGACCGCCTACTACGCGAAGCCGTTCCGGCCCCTCGAGCTCCTGGAGTACATCGGCGGGCTCAAGGCCGCGCGGCGGGGCTGAGGCGCCGCGATCGCCGGCCGGCCGGCCGGCGCAAGAGCGCGCTGGAACATGGCGCGGGATTTGGCTACACCCCGCCGTCATGCACACTCGGTGGCGCGGGATCACGGCTTCGACGTTCGCGGCGGTCGCTCTGGCGGGGCTCGTCGCGGGGTGCGAGGGGGACAAGAGCAAGGCGCAGGTCGCCGCCGACGCGAAC
>NZ_JEMA01001214.1 GCF_001589285.1 Sorangium cellulosum
GGCGAGGGCGAGGGCGAGCGCGAGAAGGGCGCGGGGGGCCGCGCTGCGGAGGCGCGTCACGGGCTCCGGAGCAGCTCCGGCACCACCTCGCCGTCGCGCAGGTGCTCGCGCGGCGCGATGCCGAAGGCGAACAGGAAGGTGGCGAGCAGGTCCGGCGGGGCGATCGGGCGCGGGCCGCCCCGGAACGCCTTCGCGGCGGCCGGGAGGAGCTGCTCGGGGTCGGTCTTGCCGAACGAGAAGTTCCCGCGGAAGCGGGGGGAGATCACCATCGCGGAGTTGTTGGGGTAGTGGTCGCGGCCCATCGCCGTGTTGATCTGCGGCGTGCGGCAGAAGTCGCTCGTCACGAGGAGGTGGGTGTGATCCGAGAGCTTCTTGCCGGCCCGGGTCGGGTGCGGGGTCGCGTCGAGCGAGCGGACGAGGGCGGCGATCAGATCGAAGAGCTCCTGCTGCGTGGCCGCGTGCTGGCGGTAGTTGCTCGTGTGCGTGTCGAACCCGGTGCTCGAGAAGCTCACGCAGCGGACCACGTTCCGCCGCATCGCCTCGAGCGCGAACGCGGCGTTGACCGCCGCCTGCCTGGCGAAGCGCGCCGTGTGGTTGAACTCCGGGTGCGCCTGGACGAGCTTGCCTTTGGAGAACACGTCCTGGAGCCCCGACTTGAGCATCCTGGCGAGCCCTTCTGCCTGGAGCGCGAAGCCGTCCAGGGTGCCGGTGGTGCTCGATCGCGCGGCGAGCGACCTGGCCTCCTCGGAGAGGAGCGCTGTCACGGCGTCGCGGTCCTCGGCTGTGTCGTAGAGCTTCGCGCGGGTGAGGGAGCGGCTGATCGTGCCGATGTCCGCCACCATGAGCGGGGCGGCGCGGCGGTCGAGGCGGTCGCCCACGAACGACGAGGGGAACTGCACGGAGACGACGGGGAAGGTCTGGCCCGCGCCGAGCTCGCTCGCGCAGATCGCGTCGAGGCTGGACGACGTGGAGCGGCCGCCGCTGAGGTGCCTGCCGGTGGTCGCGAAGGCGATGCCGTCGGGGTGGCTGACGGTGTTCATCGCCAGCCCGTTGACGATGCACAGCCGGTCGTACAGCGCCGCGAGCGCGCCGATGCCGGGGCCGAACGCGAGGTTCGAGCCCTGCGGCCTCACCGGGGCGAAGGTCTTCGCGCCGCCGGGCCCGGGCGCGTCGACCCAGAGGCGGAGCGGCGCGGCGTCGGTGTTGTCGGTCGTCGCCGGGTCGACGAGCCCCCTGGCCTCGTTCCGCGGGTCGGCCCAGAGCGTGACGTCCCAGCCGCCGGACGCGTGGATGAAGACGAAGAACTCGTCCTCCGCCGACTTGGTCTGCGCGGCGAGCGCGCGCGCCGGCAGGCCGAGCGCGCCCGCCGACAGGCCGAGCGCCGCGCCCGCGGCGGCCTGGAGCAGCGCGCNACAGGCCGAGCGCCGCGCCCGCGGCGGCCTGGAGCAGCGCGCGGCGCGGGAGCGCATGGCAACGAGGACAGGGGTCGAGACGAGCCATCACGGGTGGTCCTCAGGGTACCTTCTGACGCCGCCCGCGCCCGCACGATCGATTCTCGCTGTTCCTGGGTCAGCACGAGGATCTCGGCTTCTCCCTCCGGCGCCTCCTCCGGAAGATTGAGCTCGACGCGTCGCGACCTGGGAATCCGGACAGTGAGCTTGTGCCCGTGCATGGCGCTGCGCACGAAAAGCAATCTGCATTACACCATGCACCATCTGGCCGGCTCGACGCCACGCGACCTGCGGCGGCAATCCAGGCGCAAGGACAGGTGAGCGAGCCCGTCCGTCACCGGATCTCGGAGGCTCGGGACGCAAGAGCAACCCTCAATACAGCACGAACTCCGGGTGCCGCACGAGCCCGTAACACACAGCGGCCCAGCCTGCCTCGGCCGGCGAGAACCGCGACTTCGGCGCGCCCTTCGCGCGGTGCCGCGCCACCGTGCCCTGGTAGAGCGCGAAGAACCTCCCCTGCCGGTCCGGCGGCGCGAGGCGCGCGGGGTAGCTCAGGAAGGTCCGGTGCAGCACGTCGAAGCGCGGAGCGAAGGCGGGCTCGTCGAGGTCCTCCGCGGGCAGGTCGAAGGCGAAGATGAGCCGGCGCTCGATCGGGACCGGCACGCTCGCCTTGAGGTCGTGCTCCAGGGCGCGGTCGCAGAGCGCGATGCCGAGCCGCTCGAACGCCGCCATCATGAGCGCGTTGGTCTGCGTGCCGCGCGGGAAATCGATGCCGTGATCCGGGAGCCCGAGCGCCGCGAGGTAGTCTCCCCACGTATCGAAGAGCGCCGATCTGTCGTCCCCCCGCGCGCGCCGCTCGACCTCGGCGGGCGAGAGGCCGCCGAAGAGCCGGAGGTACGTCCTCAGGTACGCCTCGGCCGGGATGAGCCGCACGTCCCGCCTCGGGGCGCGGCTCTGGGCGACGCGGCCCGTCTCCCGGAGCGGCGCGGCGGGCCGCGGCGCCACCGCCTCCGGCGGGGCGCAGGCGCCGGCCAGCGCGGCCGTCCCGGCAAGGGCAAAGGCCCTCACCCGGCCGCGCATCACCGCGCGCCCCCGCCGGCGCGCTCCAGCGCGGGCCGCTGGTTGCTCGCGCGCGCATAGGCCGGCGAGCGGACGATCGCCTCGACCAGGGACCGCATCCGGTAGCCGCGCGACACGAACCGCTCGCGGAGCGCGCGGAGCAGGGCCTCGTCCTCGTCGCGCAGCGGCCGCCCGAGGAACGACTCGGTCACGCGCTCGACAGCGCACGAAGCGAACTCGGGCATGCGCGTGAGATCGGCCGCGACGCCGGCCGGGCCGCGCTCGGCGTTGTCCGGTGAGGCATAGGCGCCCCGGAGCACGCCGCGCTCCCGGCTCGAGAACGCAGGATCGTAGAAGCGCTGGCACGAGTGGCCCGTCTTGCCCTCCGCGTTCAGCTTGCACACAGGGTTCTCGATCGGGAACCTGGAGGCGGGGAGATAGGTCCACGTCGTCTCCTCGACCCGCGTGAAATACGCCGCGAGCGGCTCCAGCCTCGCATGACAGCTAGAGCAGCCCGGCCGGACCATCAGGTCGGGCTCGTCCGACGGCGGGAGATCCGCGTGCTCGGCCATGAAGCTCTTGCACAGGAACGCGCTGTAGAGCGCTGCCGCGCGCGCGCGGCGGGAGGCATATTTGGCGAGGAACACCGGCGTCGTGATGATCCCCGCCGCGCGCGGCCCGCGATCGGGGATGAACGTCCAGTCCGACACGTCGTGCGGAGCGACGACAGGCGGCACCGCGCCCGGCAAGAACAGCGGCGCCTCGTCCTCGCGCATCCCGAACGACTTGTGCAGCGAGCAGCACGCCGCGGGCGCGCTCGATCGATAGAACTGCGCGAGCGGCCCGTTGATGAACGTGTAACGCCCGGTGAGGATCTCGCGGAAATCGCGGTCGGCCCCGAAGACGTGCTTCATGAAATGAATCGCCTCCTGCGACCACCAGAACTTGTGCCAGCCGGAGATCGTGTGGGGCGCCGCGCCGATCGGGGCCTCGATGCCGAGCGGGAGGTGGGCCGGCAGCGAGAAGGCGCGCGGATCCCTGCCGGAGCTGTCGCCGGGCAGGCAGTGCTCGAGGCCGATGCCGCAGCCGCAGTCGACGCTCATCACCGAGGCGAGCGCGCTCCGGCACGAGATCGGCTCGCCGCGGTGCGCCTTCGCATGGCGATCCTCGGGCATCGGCGGGCGCGCGCGGCCCGCCGGCAGCGGCGCCCCCCGGGGCAACGGGGGGATGTCGCTCGCGTAGATGCGGCCGACGTCGGCTGTCTGCGCCTCTTCCTTGCAGACCCGGACCTCGACCGTCGGCGTCGTGCCGTCCGGCTCGAACAGGAGCTGCGGCAGCGGGACATAGGCGCTGTCCGGGTCCTTCCACCCGGCGCCGTAACGCTGCGTCGGCACGACCGAGAGGTAATCGCGGTAGAGCCAGAACGGGCGCACGACAGTGGTCCGCTCGTCGAGCAGCCGCTGGGAGATGGGCCTGGGCGTCCCCGTGACAGCAGCGAAGCTCGCCACCCGGAGGCCGCTCTCGGCCTCGGAGAAGCAGAACTCGCCGTCGATCACCGGGAGCAGGCGGCGCTGGTTGTGGCGGTAATAGACATGGAGCGGCTTGCCGTCCGGGCCGAGCACCTGCGCCCGGCGGAGCGTCGTCTCCGACGGCGTGAACAGCCCCACCGGGCCGAGCTCCAGCCGCAGGACATCCATGTAGATGCGCGTGAGCCGCTCGACGTACCCCGGGCCGTCGAGGTGGCGCTCGATCCAGGCGTCGAGATCGAAGCCCGGCGACTCGAGCTCCGCGAGCTCCTCGCGCGTCGGGAGCCGGCCCTCCAGATCGAGGGAGAGCGCGCGGAAATACCGGTACTGCTCCAGCGCCGGCGCGGCGGCGGACGGCGGCGCG
>NZ_JEMA01001215.1 GCF_001589285.1 Sorangium cellulosum
CGCCGCGCTCGCGCTGCTGCCGCGCGCGGCAGCGGCCGATTCGTTCTCGTACCATCCGGCGGGCGAGCTCGTCCCGGGCTCTGGCGAGGGGCGCGCCGACCACGTCGTGTACGTGCCCTCGATGCGCTTTCCCCTCGAGGAGGGCCCCGCGTTCGCCAACTCCCAGGTGTACAGCAAAGGCGGGAGCGCGGGACCTTCCGGCGGCCAGTGCGATCCGGACAACTACGCCTATCCGTGGCGCGACAACTTCTGTGAGTCGCGGTCGTGGGACATGCCGCTCTGCCCCTCCGGGGCGGGCCACCAGGGGCAGGACGTCCGGCCGCCGACGTGCGAGGCGGGGAAGTACTGGGTTGTCGCTGTCGCGGACGGCACCATCACGAGCGTCGGCGGCTACTCGGTGTACCTCACCGGCGACGACGGGACCCGCTACGACTATCTCCACATGTCCAATGTCCAGGTCTCGCCGGGACAGGCCGTGTCGCGGGGAGAGCGCATCGGGCGGGTGTCCAACGTCTTCGGCGGCACGCCGACGACGATTCACCTGCACTTCAACGTGCGGCAGTCCGTGAGCGGCGTCGGCATGGTCTACGTGCCGCCCTACACGTCGCTCGTGGCCTCGTACCGGGCGCTCCTCAACGAGCCGCCCGAGGGAGCCCTGGAGTCCGCGGGCTGCGCCGGCATCCGCGGCTGGGCCCGCGACCCCGACGCGGAGGGCGCGCCGGACAGCGCGCGGCTCTACTTCGACGGCGCGGCGACGGACGCGGGCGCGGTGGGCTACATGCTCCCCGCGGACCGGCACCGGGACGACCTCTGCGCGCCGCTCGGCTCGTGCGCGCACGGCTTCGAGGCGCCGATGCCGCTCAGCCTGCTCGGGGGCGAGCACGCTGTCCGCGCCTACGGCGTCGACGCGCTGAGCGGCGAGGTGGTCGAGCTCGAGGGGAGCCCGAAGGCGCTCTCGTGCCCGCTCGAGCTGCCGGGCGGCGTGCGGCGGCCGATCGGCGGCGTCGAGGCGCTGGACACGTGGGGGTTCTCGCGGTTCTGGGACGTCGCCACCGCGCCCGACGCGGCGCTCGAGGCGCTGCCCGAGGGCGACGCGTTCCCGGCGTCGCCGCTGCTCGTGCGCGGCGACGACGGCGCGACCTCCGTGTGGCTCGTCGACGGCGCCGCGCGGCGGGCCGTGGCGGACGCCGGGGCCGCCGCCGCGTGGAGGCTCGATCCGGACGAGGCCGTCGTGTGGCCTGTCGCGCGGCTCGCCGCGCTGCCGCTCGGGCCGGCGCTCCCGCCGCGCCCGTTCCTGGCGCAGGGCTCCGGGCCGGCGCTCTACGTCATCGATACGCTCATCGACACGCCCTCGCCGCGCGGTGAGGGCGGCGCGGGCGCCGGCGGGGCCGGCGGCTCCGGCGGGATCGGCGGCGCAGGCGGCGCGGCGGAGGACGANCCGGCGGCTCCGGCGGGATCGGCGGCGCAGGCGGCGCGGCGGAGGACGAGCCCCCCATGAAC
>NZ_JEMA01001216.1 GCF_001589285.1 Sorangium cellulosum
CGGGCGGCGGCACCGGCGCGGGCGACCCGACGGGCGGCACCGGCGCGGGCACCCCGACGGGCAGCACCGGCGCGGGCACGGGCTCCTGCCCCACTGCCGTCGACATCTCGACGACGGGCAACCCGCTCGACGGGGGGACGCTGTTCGTGGACCCGGAGTACATCGCCAAGGTCCAGTCGTCGATCGACATGACGACGGACGCGGCCCTCATCGAGAAGATGAAGAAGGTCCAGCAGATCCCCACCGCGTTCTGGCTCGACAACATCGCCGCGGTCAGCCGCCTCGCGGGGCACCTCGACAAGGCGATCGAGCTCCAGAACCAGCTCTGCAAGCCGGTCATTCCGGTCATCGTCGTGTACGACCTGCCGAACCGCGATTGCTTCGCCGAGGCGTCGAACGGCGAGCTCCGGCTCGAGAACGGCGGAGCCGCGCGGTACAAGACCGAGTTCATCGACAAGATCGCGGAGATCTTCGCCGCCCGGCCGAACCTGCGCATCGTCACGGTCATCGAGCCCGACTCGCTCCCCAACCTGGCGACGAACATGGGCCAGAAGGACTGCTCCGAGGAGACGGCGGCTGGCTACAAGGAAGGCGTCGCGTACGCGCTCAAGAAGCTCAGCATGTCGCACGTCCATCACTACATCGACGCCGCGCACTCGGGCTGGCTCGGCTGGCCGGACAACCAGGAGAAGGGCGCCGCGATCTTCAAGGAGGTCCTCGACCTCGCCGGCAATCCGTCCAACGTCCGCGGCTTCGCGACCAACGTCGCCAACTACACCCAGCTCAAGTACGCCGATGGCGCGGAGAGCTACGATCAGCAGTTCAACCCCTGCTTCGGCGAGTACGACTACGTCAACCAGTTCGGTCAGGCGCTGTCGGCCGTGGGCCTCGGCGACAAGCACTTCATCATCGACACGAGCCGCAACGGCCGCGGCAACATCCGGGCGGACTGGGGCTACTGGTGCAACAACATCGGCGCCGGCATGGGCGAGCGGCCCAGGGCGAACCCGGGCGGCGCGACGCGCCTCGACGCTTTCTACTGGGTCAAGCCGCCGGGTGACTCCGACGGCACCGCGGACAAGAGCGCGGCGCGCTACGACCTGTTCTGCGGCTACGAGGACGCGGATCAGCGCGCGCCGGAGGCGGGTTACTGGTTCCACGACTACTTCGTGGAGTGCGTGAAGAACGCCAACCCGCCGCTCTGATCGGCGTCGGCGGCTGTCCCAGGCCGTGACGAGCGCGCTCTGTCGAGCGCGCGCCGGCGGCCGGGGCAGGCGAGGAGCGTAAAAAAAGGGGTCTACCCGCCCGCGGGCCGCGCGGCCGGCTGGAGGGTAGACCCCTTGGGAAAACGCTCCTCGCCTGCCCCGGTCGCCGCGCTGTTTTTGTCGACCTCACCAGCGCGGAAGGCCCGCCGCCGGCGGGCGGACGCCGGGCCGCCGCGGCGCGGCGAGCCGTGGCATGGTGGTACCCGGTGCACGACTCCATCACGCTCGATCAGCTCCGCACGTTCATCGCGGTCGCCGACGAGGGGAGCTTCTCGGCGGCGGCCAGGAAGCTCCGCCGCGTCCAGTCGGCCGTGAGCCACGCGATGGCCAACCTGGAGGGCCAGCTCGGGGTCGTGCTCTGGGACCGCTCGACGAGGATCCCGGCGCTCACGGAGCAGGGCCGCGTCCTGCTCGACGCCGCGCGGCGGGTGTGCGCCGACGCGGACGCGCTCAGCAGCGCGGCGCAGCGGCTCGCCGGCGGCCTCGACCCGCTCGTCTCGCTGTGCGTCGACGCTGTGTTTCCGCTGTCCGCGCTTGTCGATCTCTGCGTCGAGTTCGCGCGCGTCTACCCGACCGTGGAGCTCGTCGTCCACACCGAGAGCATGGCCGCCGTCGCCGACAGGGTCCTCGACGGGACGTGCCAGCTCGGCGTCGTCGGGCCGGCCGCGCCGGCCCAGGGGCTCGAGCGCCGGCACCTCACGTCGGTGCGCATGGTGCCTGTCGCCGCCAGGTCGCACCCGCTCGCCGCCGCCCAGCAGAGCGCCGCGCGCCTCGCGACCGAGCAGCTCCGCGAGCACGTGCAGATCGTGCTGAGCGAGCGCGGCGCGGCGCGCTCGCCGGAGCAGGCCGTCCTGTCCCCCCGCACCTGGCGCGTCGTGGACCTCCAGACCAAGCGAGAGCTCCTGTGCGCCGGGCTCGGCTGGGGCAACCTGCCAGAGCACATGATCCGCGACGACCTCGGCGCGGGGCGCCTGGTGCGCCTGCGGCCGGACGCGTGGGGCGATGACGAGCACCTCCTGGCGCTCGCCCTGGTCCACCGGCCGGGGCTCGTGATGGGCCCCGCGGGGCAATGGGTGCTGAAGCGCCTCGTCGAGCTCTGCTGCCAGCACGTGGGGCGCCCGGAAGCGCCGCGGTGACAGGGCGATCGAGCGCGCGCTCGCCGCCCGCCGACGCCGGCCGATCTCGTCAGAGCGAGAGCCGCGAGAAGAGCTCGTTGACGCGGATCGCGGCCGCGACGCTCCCCGTGTCATGCGCGTAGTCCATCGCCGCGAACAGGTGAGTCTGCTCGAGGTCGAGCCGCTCCGGCGAGCGCTCGAGGAGCGCGACGTAATGCTCGAAGAAGCGGCGTTGATCGAGCTGCGTGCGCTTCAGCACCGCGTGGCGCACCGTCGCGTGCAGCGCGAAGCGGCCCGCGAACGGCTCCTGCACCAGCCGGAACCGGCGCAGCGAGGCGAGCGCGTCGCCGGCGCTCCGCCCCGCCCGCGCGAGCTGGGCGAGCGACGCCTCGTCGATGTGGTCGCCGTTCGAGTGGGCCAGCACCGCGAGCATCCGGCGCGCCGCCGGCGCGAGCCCGCGGAAGACCCACGCGACGAGCAGGCCGACCTCGGGGAGGTCATCCTCGTGATCGATGACCTGCACGCGGTCGACGCCGCCCGCCACGAGCCAGCCGCGGAGCTCGTCGGCGTCGGCCGCGCCGCTCGTGACGATCGCGTCGGCGAGCTCCAGGGAGACGGGGTTCCAGCGGAGCAGGCGCGTCAGCGAGGCGACCGCGGGGAAGGGGCTCTGCCCCGAGGTCACGAGCGGCGCGATGACCGGGAAGATCGAGACGCCGGCGACGAGGCAGCGGCGCGCCGTGATGACCCAGGTCACCGCCTCGTCGCGCAGGTCGTCGAGCAGCTCGGCGACGGCGCGGTCGTGCTCGTGGTTGTCGAGCACGATGAGCATCTCCCCGAGCGCCCGCAGGCGGCGCCGCAGCGCCGGCAGCGAGGGCGACGGCCCCGCCCCGAACCGGAGCGACAGCATGCCGACCAGCGTGCGCGCGTCCCAGGCGCCGACCCGGAACCAGTGGATCCCGCCGGGGAGCTCGCGCGCGAGCCTGTGCCCGAGCGCGCACGCGAGCGTCGACTTGCCGCTGCCGCCCGTGCCGACGAGCGCGATGCGCGTCGGGCGCGACGCGCGCAGGGCGGCCGTGAGCGTCGCGAGCTCGCGGCGCCGGCCGCGCAGCGAGGGGGGCGGGGGAGGGAACACGTACGGCGAGGCGGTCATCCCCGCGCGAGCCTAGCAAAAGGCGCGGGGGGGGCGGCGCCTCTTCGCCTCCTCCGCCGCCTCGTCGGGCTCACATGGGCCGGGGCGGCGCGCGCAGGAGCAGCTCGATCGCGCGGGAGATCGGCTCCGGCGACATCGAGGTGAGGCGGAGCCGGCGGAGCTCCTGCCCCTGCCGGCTCAGGAACACCGCCGGCACGCCGCGGATGTCGAGGCGCCCGGCCTCGGCCTGCGCCTCCGCGAGCAGCCGCGCGACCTCGGCGCTGTCGCGCTGGGCCATCGCCTGCGCGGCGTCCACGCCCGGCAGCTCGGAGGCGACGCGCAGCAGGAGATCGTCCGTGATCGCCGGGCGCTCGCGCGCCTGGATCCGGAAGAAGTGATCGACGAAGTCCCAGAGCCGGTCCTGCATCCCGACGGCCGCGGCCATGCGCGCGGCCTGCACGGAGCCCGGGCCGAGGAACGTGAGGTTCCGGAACACGAGCTTCACCTGCCCGGTCCTCACGTGGCGCTCGAGGATCGCGGGCAGCACCTCGAGCGCATAATCCCGGCAATGCGAGCAGCGGAGATCGGAGAACTCGACCAGCGTGATGGGCGCGCGCGGATCCCCGAGGACGATGCCGTCCTGGGGAATGCCGGAATAGAGGCCGACAGCCGCGCTTGCGCCGCCGGTGGCCTCCGGTTCGGGCTCCTCGCCGGCGCCCTGGCAGGCCGAGATCCCGAGCAGGAGCGCGGCGAGCAGGGCGCCGCGCCGCGGCGCGGAGCCAGGGTGTGAGTTGCGCGGATGGGCGAGTGCGTATCGTTCGATCAGCTCAGGCTTCATCCCGGGACACACGGCACGATCCATACCCCCTCACGGGCGCGCCGGAGCCCCGCTCACGAGCATTCCGGTAAACGGCGCTGCGCGAGGATCTCCGGGCGAGCAAGGACTCCTGTCCAGCGCGCCGGCGGCGTCGCGGGGCGAGATCCCCGGGGGGTCGAGCGCGCCGAGATCCGAGGTGCCCTGTTCTTCTCCCGGCGTCGCTGCGCGGCGGAGCCCGCGCTGCCCGGCGCCCGCCCGCCGCTCGTGGCGTCCCTCGACCGGGCCCCCGCCGCGGCCGCGCGCTGCCCGGCGACGGGGCGCTTGCCTGCACCCCGTTCCTTCCGCAATGCTCGCGCGGCCCCGCGTGTCCTCGGAATCCCCTCAGCTCAGCGCCGCCTTGCGCCGCGACCGTGAACGGGCCTGCGCCCTGGCTCCGCCCGACGGCGCGCGGGAGGTCGACGCGCCGCCCGGCAGCGCGCGGGAGGTCGGCGCGCCGCCCGGCAGCGTGCGGGAGGTCGGCGCGCCGCGCGGTGAG
>NZ_JEMA01001217.1 GCF_001589285.1 Sorangium cellulosum
CCCAGAGCGACGCCGCGGCCCAGCGTGGCGCCCCGGCGCGAAGGAGAGGGCGAGGAGCGCGCGGCCGACGAGCGGGCCGGCGACCCGACGCGCTCCACGGCCGCGCGGACGAGCGGTGGCGCGGGAGAGGGTGGCGAGGGCAATTTCGGAGCGGCCGGCAGCAGCGCGGTGCGCAGCCTCGGGCGCGCCTTCACGAGGGCCATCCCACCTGCATGCCAGGCGGATCCGAGCTGGGCGACGCTGCCGCTGGGCAGCGCCGGCAAGGCGCGCATCGTGATCGACATCGACGACGCCGGGCACATCGCGTCGTGGCGCCCAGAGGGGGAAGAGCCGCTCGCTCGGCACCTGGGCAACCTGGCGAAGCGGACGATCGCGCTGCTCGGGAGCGGGACGTTCGCCGTGGCGCGCGGGGCCGTGACGGCGGGGAAGCAGACCCTGGAGGTCAGCGCCGTCATCCGCGCCGGGGCGGAGGACGGGGAGACGGGCGCTCCGGCCGACCTGGCGTGGCGCTTCGAAGGCGGCCGCGGCAAGGCGTCGTTCGCCCAGCCCGGCGGCCGCGTCGTGGAGGTCGTGGTCCAGGTGGTGCGCACGGAGGTCGCGCGAGGCGCGCCGCCCGGCTGAGCGCCCGGCGCCCCGCATCGTCCAGGCGGGCCGTCGTGTCGCCCGCCCGCGCGCGAGGCGCCTGCCAGCGCGGGTCCTCGCGCGTCCTGGCGCTCCTTGCGGTCGCGCATCGAGGCTCTACGTCCGGCGCGTGGGACGGCTCCGCGCTGCCGCATGGGCGTGTGTCGGGTTCCTCGGAGCCGCATCGCTCGCCGCCTGCGGCGACCGGGCGGCCGCGCTCTCACCGCCCGCTGCGTCACACCGTGAGGCGAGCGCGCCGTGCTCGATCCTCCGCGCGGAGGCGCCGCCGGCCGCGACAGCGCCGCCCCTGCCCGCGCTGATCGAGCGGGTTCGGCCCGTGGTGGTGACGGTCGCCACCCTGCGCGTCTCCTCGATGCCGGACGGGCGCGCGACCCCGAGGTTTCCCTTCCGGGACGGCGCGCCGCGGGTGGAGCGGGCGATCGGATCCGGGTTCGTGATCGCCGCGGAGGGGCTCGTGCTGACGAGCGACCACGTTGTCGGCGATGCGCTCGACATCGAGGTGCAGCTCTCGGATGAACGCGCCTTCGAGGCGAGCGTGGTCGGGCGGGATCCGATGCTCGACGTGGCGCTGCTGAGGCTGCTCGGCGCGGCGTCGCTGAGCGTCGCGTCGCTCGGATCGAGCGCCCCGGTCCGGACAGGAGACGACGTCCTCGTCCTCGGCAACCCGTTCGGGCTCGGGCCGACGGTGACCCGGGGCATCATCAGCGCGACCTCGAGGCCCATGGGCACGGGGAGCCTCGACGGCTTCCTCCAGACCGACGCCGCCATCAACCCGGGAAACAGCGGCGGGCCGCTCTTCAACGCGGCGGGACAGGTGATCGGCATCGCGACAGCGATCCACACCGACGGCCGCGGCATCAGCTTCGCCCTGCCGATCGACGAGGTCGTGGAGATCCTCCCCGAGCTGCGCGAGACGGGCCGCGTGGACCGGGGGCGCATCGGGATCACCTTCCAGGAGGTGACCCCGCCCCTCGCGCGGGTGCTCCGGCTGCCAGGCCGGATGGGCGCGCTGATCACGGAGGTCGAACCGGAGAGCCCCGGGTCGCGGCTGGGCTTCCAGCCCGGCGACGTGATCACGTCGCTCGAGGGGCGCCGCGTCGAGCACGCGCGCGAGCTCGCGCGCGCGCTCCGCCGCTCGAAGCCCGGAGAGGAGGTGAAGCTCACGTACAAGCGCGGCGGCGCGGATCGGCGCGCCACCGTGAGGCTCGAGCGATCGGCGACACACGAACGTCCGAGGCCGCTCTTGCGAGGCGATGGCGCGGAGAGGGGCGCCGAACAGCCGCCGCTCGGCGTGCTGGCGAGCGACGCGCCGGAAGGAGCGCGGGTCGAGTCGATCGCGCCGCAGAGCCCGGCGGCGGGCCACCTCGAAGTGGGCGACGTGGTGCTCGACCTGAACGGCGTGCCGGTGCGCGGCGGCGCCGATCTGGCCGAGCGCCTGCGCGCCGCGGGGCGCCAGGACCTGCTGTTCCGGGTGCGGCGCAACGGATCGGCCCGGTACATCGCTGTCCCCGCGCGCTGAGCGAACGTCGCTCCCGCGCGCTCGGCTCGGCGCGCCGAGCGCGGGCTACATGCCCGCGATGGACACTGCTACGTTACGCCGCATGGGAGCTTCGGCAGGCGCAATGTGCCCGATGTGCCGCAAGTCGGCGGGGCCCAGGCCCGAGAACCCGGCCTTTCCGTTCTGCTCGCCGCAGTGCAAGCTGGTGGACCTCGGCCGCTGGCTCGAGGGGAGCTACAGGGTGCCTGGCCCACTGGTCTCCTCGTCAGAGGATGCCGAGCACCTGGAGTCGAGGGGACGGCTGGACGGGCTCGACGGGAACATCCAGGAAGAGGACGAATGATCGCTCGCCGCGCGCTTTGTCTCCTCACGGTTCTCACGGCAGCCACCACGGCGTCCCTCGCCACGGCGCAACAGGGCCAGCCGGCCCCGGGGACCACGCCCTATGGCGCCGCCTCGACCCCCGGCGCCGCGCCCGCCCAGCCGAACCCCTACGACCCGTCGATGCAAGCCGGAGGGCTGGCGCCGCCTCCCCCGATGACGACGCTCGAGCCGGAGCCCGCCTCGCCCGACGGCGGCACGGCGCGGCGCCTCGACGAGGCGAAGCAAGAGGACTCGGGGCGCGGGCTCGAGATCGTCTGGCTAAACTTCGAGGGAGGCTACGAGAACGTCGGCCTCCAGACGTTCAACATCGACGAGGACGAGCTCACGGCCGGGTTCATCTCGAGCGCGGCGAACGGCGGGGTCATCGGGGCCGGGGTCGGCGTCCGGCTCCTCTACTTCACGCTGGGCGCGCGCGGGCGGGTCGGGTTCTTCAACGACTGGCAGCTCTTCAGCGCCGGCGGCGAGGTCGGCATGCACCTGCCGCTCGGCAGGCTCGATCCGCACGTCGACCTGGGCTTCGGGTACGCGGGCCTCGGCAGCTTCAAGAGCGCGGTGCGCGGCGCGGCCGACGCCATCGCGATCCGCGGCTTCTACGGGCGGATCTCCGGCGGGCTCGACGTGTACCTGTCGCCGGTCTTCTCGCTCGGCGCGAACGCGAGCTGGGAGCTCCTGGCGCTCACCAGGCCGGGGCTCACCTCCGCGCAGATCGAGCGCATCAGGAGCGAAGCCGCCGCCACGCCCCAGCAGGCCAAGGCCGATCTGCTCGCGGCCGAGGGCTCCAGCGTCGGCTCGGCGCTCGCCCTGACCGCGGTCGCCGGGCTCCACTTCTAGCGGCCGCCGAGCGAGCGTCGCCTCCCCTGCCCTCCTGCCCATGACCGCAGTCGACGCGCTCATCTGGCTCGCCACCGTCGCCGCGCCGCTCGGGGGACTGGCCGCGCTCCTCCTCGGGACCCAGCGGCTCTATGGCAGGCGCCGGTTCGTGGTGGGGACCGCGCTGCTCGGCGCGATCGCGTTCGTGCCGGCGCTGCTGCTCGAGGGCTTCCTCCAGCGCTGGCAAGGGCTCGACAAGGTCGCCGGCACGCTCGACGCCGTCACGCTGATCTACCTCTTCGTTGTCGTGGCGCCGCTGGAGCAGGGGCTCAAGGTGGCGGCGGTCGCGCCGATGGCCCGGCTGCGCACGGTGGACGAGCCGTTCGACGGGCTGGTCTACGCCGCCGCCGCGGCGCTCGGGTTCGTGTCGGCCCACAACGCCATGTACCTCTGGGGCCGGCCGCTGTCGTCGATCGACGTCGTGCGGGCCGCGCTCGCCGTGCCGGCGCACCTCTTCTTCGCCTCGCTCTGGGGCTACGCGCTCGGTCGCGAGCGCAAGCGGCCGCTGGGAGGCCGCCGCTTCAACGCGGCGTGGCTCGCCGCGATGCTGCTCAACGGCGCCTACGACTACATCGTCTTCGCGTGCCGGCCGGTCGCGCTCTTCATCGCGGCGCCGATGCTCCTCGGCGTCGGCTTCGTGACGTTCCTGGCCGCGCGCGATCTGCTCCGCCGGAGCGCGTCACCGCACAGCTCGCAGCGGCGGGAGCGCCGCTTCCTGCCGCACATCTCGCCGCCGTCGCTCGGCACGATGCGCGAGGCGCTGCGCCGCACCGAGCGGCCGCTGATGCTGAGCTGGATCGCCTTCGGCGCGCTCGTCACGGTCGGGGTGATGACCACCACGCTCGCCCTCGCGGTCGCGCTCGGCCATCGCTTCGGCGTGGATTTCGCCGCGGTGGATCGGGGCGACGCCTCGACCGCGGCGGCGGCGCCGCTCCTGCTGCTCGTCGCGGCGGCGATCGCGGCATTCCCCTTCGCCGGCTACCTCGTCGCCCGGGCCTCGTCGACGGGCAGCGTCCTGGAGCCGGCCGCCTCCGCGGCGCTCGCCATCCTGGGCTCGCTGGTGCTGCTCGGGCTCGCCGCGCCCGTCGCCGTCGTGTTCGCGACCGCGCTCGCTCCCATCGCCTTCAGCCTCGCGTGCGCGGGCGCCTGGATCGGCACCACGCGCTGAGCGCGATCGGCACCACGCGCTCGGCGCGCCGGTCTCCGAACCGCACCGCGGCGCAACAGCTGGACGCTCGCCGCCGCGCAGCGTGATGCGCGCGGCCGCTGTTCTCGCCGGTGCTGTACCTTAGTCACCGAGGCCGGCGACGCTATGCCGTCGCCGCCTTGGCCGAGGGCTGGTGCTTCGCGACCTCGTCCTGGAACTTGCGGAGCAGCTCCTGCGCCGCGGGCGAGAGGTTCCTCGGCACCTCGACCTGGATGATCACCTGGAGCGCGCCGCGACCGCGGCCATCGATGCGGGGCGCCCCCTTGCCCTTCACCGAGATCACCTCGCCAGGCTGCACGCCCGCCGGGATCTCGACGTCGACCGCCGTGTCGTCTGGCAGGTCGATCTTCACCGTGCTGCCGAGCGCCGCGTCGACGAAGGAGACGGGCGCTCGCGTGATGAGGTCGAGACCGTCGCGCTCGAAGCGCTCGTCGGCGGCGAGATCGACATCGACGTACAGATCGCCGGGCGGCGCCCCCTGGGCGCCCGGCATCCCCTGGCCGGGCACCCGCAACCGCTGGCCGCCGTCGATGCCGGCCGGGAAGTTGACAACGACCTTCCGCGTCTTCTCGACCGCGCCGAACCCCTTGCAGGCGGCGCACGGCGTCTTGATGACCGACCCCTCGCCCGAGCACTCGGGGCAGGTCTGGGTGAACATCACGAAGCCGCGTGAGGTCGAGACCTGACCGGCGCCGCCGCACGTGCCGCACGGCTTGCGCTTCGTCCCCGGCTTCGCGCCCGAGCCGGAGCACTCTTCGCACGCGACCGGCGTGCGGAGGACGACCTCCCGCTTGCAGCCGAGCAGGGCGTCGCGCAGCGAGAGCCGCTGCTGAACCCGGATGTCCTGGCCGCGCGCCGGGCCGCGCCGGCGGCGCTGCCCGCCGCCGAAGCCGCCGAAGAACTCCGAGAAGATGTCCTGGAAGTGAGAGAAGATGTCGCTGTCGGCCCCGGCGCCCATCCCCTCGAGGCCGGCGTGCCCGAACTGATCGTACCGCCGGCGCTTCTCCTCGTCGGAGAGGACCTGGTACGCCTCGGTGGCCTCCTTGAAGCGCGACTCCGCCGACGCATCGCCGGGGTTTCGGTCCGGATGGTACTTCAACGCAGCCTGACGATAGGCCTTGCGAATGTCGTCAGGCGTCGCGTCTCGCGCGAGGCCAAGAACTTCGTAGAAGTCGCGCTTTTCACTCATGAATGATGGACCGCCGCGTCGATCCTGCCCGACAGGGGGCATAGGCGCCGGCTGACCATAAGTCCTCGCCCGCGCCTGTCAACGCGCAATACAGCGTGAACGCCCAGGATGGACCGTGGCTTCGCGAGATCTTCCGCGCGGGCCGAGAGGCTGCTACTGGCCCCGGCGCTGGAACGCGGGCGTGTCCCAGTCGGAGTCGAGCGGAGGGACGAAGCTCGCGCGATCGCGCGGGCCGCCGCCGCCGCCCGCCGACTGGACCTGCGGCGCGGGCCGGCGGGTGGTCGGGTACGCGACCTCTTCATGACGGTGCGGCTGGCGCTGCGTCATGGGAGGAGCGCTCGAGGCGGAGCGCGCCGACATCGGGCCGGCCGCGGCGGCGAGCGACGCGCCGATCGAGTGCGCGGTCGCGCGGGGCTGCGCGGCGCTCGCGAGCTGGTGGGGGACCTCGGCGACGAGGTGATCGAAGCCGGTCGCGATGACCGTGACCTTGATCATCTCGCCCATGTTCTCGTCGATCGTCGCGCCGAAGATGATGTTCGCGTCCTCGTGCGCCTGCTCCTGCACGAGCGTCGCGGCCTCCTCGATCTCGCGCATCCGCATGTCGGGCCCGCCGACGATGTTGATGAGCACGCCCGTCGCGCCCTCGACCGAGATGTCGTCGAGCAGCGGCGAGCTGACGGCCATCTCCGCGGCGAGGCGGGCGCGGCCCTGCCCCTTCGCGCAGCCGGTGCCCATGAGCGCGCGGCCCATGTTCGACATGACCGTCTTCACGTCCGCGAAGTCGACGTTCACGATCCCGTTCTGCGTGATGAGATCGCTGATGCCCTTGATCGCCTGATAGAGGACCTCGTCCGCCTTGCGGAACGCCTCGACGAACGAGAGGTCCTCGTCGCCCAGCGAGAGGAGCTTCTGGTTCGGGATCGTGATGAGCGTGTCGACGTGCTCCGCGAGCATCGCGAGGCCGAGCTCGGCGCGACGCGAGCGCTGCTTGCCCTCGAAGAAGAACGGCTTCGTCACGACACCGACGGTGAGGCAGCCCTCCTCGCGCGCGAGCTGCGCGATGACCGGCGCGGCGCCCGTGCCGGTGCCGCCGCCCATCCCCGCGGTGACGAACACCATGTCCGCGCCCTGGATGCACTCCTTCACGCGGGTCACGTCCTCGAGCGCCGCCTTGCGCCCCTTCTCGGGATCGGCGCCGGCGCCGAGGCCGCGCGTGACGCTCGCCCCGATGTGGAGCTTGGTCGGCGCGAGGCTCGAGCCCAGCGCCTGAGCGTCCGTGTTGACGACGATGAACTCCACGCCCTCGAGGCCGAAGTTGATCATCGTGTTGACTGCATTGCCGCCAGAACCGCCACAACCGATGACCTTGATCCGGGCGTCGTACCCGGTGTGTTCGTCGGCAAACTCGATGGAGAAACTCATGAACTCCTCCCGGGGGATGTACAGCTAGCCGCTCGGCCCGGCGCCGACCCCCGCGAAGGTCGAGCGGCACGGAACCCTAATGCGCGAGGACGTCCTCGCTCCGGACGGTGCTCAGAGGGGCGCCTCTTCCCCTGTGAGCGCCGTTTTTCAAACCCTCTTGACTTCGCCTTCAAGAGGGATCGCCGGTGCGCTCTTCGATCCTCTCAAACCTAATTCTCTAACAACTTTCTTTTGCTACGTCATTCCTAGAATGCAGCTCTGAGCCAGTTCCAGAACCTCCCGCTCGACCTCTTTTCAATCGCCATTTCTTCGACGATTTCTCGACGCGACTCGCGCTCGCGGACCTTCTCGCGGCGACTCTCGCCGCGCCCGGCGTGGCCGACGTCGAGCGCCACCGGCGTGAGCGCGCGCGCCTGCGCGAGCGCGTTGGCGCCGTACTGCACGAGGCCCACGCCGGTCGCGTACTGCGGGCCGGCAACGAGCTGCGTGATGCCACGCACGCCGACCGGCACGCCGAGGCGCACCGGCATTCCGAGGATCTCCTCGGCGAACTCCGTCATGCCCTCCATGAGGACGCCGCCGCCGGTGAGCACCGCGCCGGCCGAGAGCTGCTCGAGCATCCCGGTGTCCTCGATCCGCTTGCGGATGACCGCAAAGATCTCCTCGACGCGCGGCTCGATGATGTCCGACAGGACGCGGCGCGCCGACTTGCGCGGCATGTGCCCGCCGACGCCCGGGACCTCGATCTCCTCCTCGTCGCCGACCATGCGGCCGAGGGCGCAGCCGGCGTTGCGCTTCAGGCGCTCGGCCTCGCCCATCGGCGTGCGCAGCCCGGCGGCGATGTCCGCGGTCACGTTGTTGCCGCCCGCCGGGATCACGCTGGCGTGCGCGATGCCGCCGTCGACGTAAAGAAGCAGGTCGGTCGTACCGCCGCCGATGTCGATGATGGCGACGCCGATCTCCTTCTCGTCCTCGGAGAGCACCGCCTCCGCGCTGGCGAGCGGCTCGAGTACCACGTCGGCCACGGTGAGGCCGCAGCGCTCCGCGCAGCGGACGACGTTCTGCACGCACGAGGTCGCGGCGGTGATCAGGTTCACCTTCACGCCGAGACGGACGCCGCTCATGCCGACCGGGTCGCGGATGCCGTCCTGGTTGTCGACCGTGAACTCGCGCGGCAGGACGTGGAGGATCTGACGATCGGCGTCGACGGGGATCGCCCGCGCGCCCTCGAGGACACGCTCGACGTCCACCCGCGTGACCTCGCCGCCCGAGACCGCGGCGACGCCGTCCGACTGCTGGCAGCGGATGTGGCTGCCCGCGACGCCGGCATAGACGGTGCGGATCTCGACGCCGGCCATCGTCTGCGCCGCCTCGATGGCCTCGGCGATGGAGCGCACCGTCCAGTCGATGTTGCTCACCACGCCCTTTCGCAGACCGCGGCACGGGACGTTGCCCACCCCGAGGATGGTGATCCCATCAGCGTCGATCTCGCCCACGACCGCCGAGACCTTGGTCGTCCCGATGTCCAGGCCGACGACGATCTCAGAAGTCTCCATCCGGCTCTTCATTGCGTGCACCACCTCATGCGGGGACGAGCCCCCTGCGCGTGTCAGGCGGGCAGGACGCTGCCATGAGCCAGCGGAGCCGGCCAAGTTTTGCTCGGCGAACGCCGGCGACGGCGACGCGCGCGGAGGCGCTCATTTCATCCTCACAACGACGCGCTCGGGGTGCGCGTTGTTGTCCAGGAAGATCACCGACGCGCTCGCCTTCCGCTGGGCGAGCTCGGTGAGCACCCGCGACGCCTGGCCGACCTTGTCGCGGTAGGGCGGTTGCCCGAGGTGGAGCGCGATCCCCTCCTTGCCGATGGTGACGACGACCGACCCGTCCCGTTCGATGTGGAGCTCCTGGATCGGGTAGCGGCGGGCGATGCCCGCGCGCGCCATGTCCTCGACCGCGTCGAGCAGGCGCCGGACCGCGATGACGACGCCGGCGCGATCCCGCGCCACCTGGTCACCGGTGATCCCTGTGACGATGGGGAGGTCGACCGGATCGTCCTCGGCGAGCTCCTTGAAGAGCTCGCCGTCGCGCGTCGCGAGGTACAGGTCGCCGCCGATCGCGACAAGGGCCTGCGCCTCCCGCTCGATGACGTTGACGTGGACGGTCGACGGAAGCGTGCGGGTGACGGTCGCCTTCTCGATCCATGGATCGGCGGCGATCGAGGCGCTGGCGAGCTCGAGATCGAGCGTGAAGATATTCTTGCCCACCTCGATGCCGCCGGAGCTCGCCACCTGCTCGGCCGTACGGCGCTGGACGCCGTCGACGAGCACGGTGCGGACGGCGAAGCGCGGGCTCGACACGATGTAGCGACGCGCGCCCCACGCGACAGCGGTCGAGGCGACGAGCACGACGGCGGCGCCGGCGAAGAGCTGCAGCGCGCGGAAATGGCGCGACAGCGGCCGCGCGGGGCGCGCCTCG
>NZ_JEMA01001218.1 GCF_001589285.1 Sorangium cellulosum
GATCGGCGCCGGCGCGGCGCTCGTCGGCCGCTCCCGCCACTGCGACCACCCGCCCGAGGTGCTCCGCCTGCCCAGCGTCGGCGGCTACGCCGACCCGAGCATCGAGGCGGTCGTCGCGCTCTCGCCGACCCTCGTCGTCGGCGCCCGCGGGCCCGCCGGGCCGGCGCTCGAGGAGGCGCTGCGCGGCCAGGGGATCGCGACCTTCTTCCCCGAGACCGAGTCGCTCGCGCAGATCGAGGACATGCTCGCGGAGCTCGGGCGGCGGCTCGACGCGGCCCCCGGCGCGGAGCAGGCGATCGGCCGGATCCGCGCGCGCCGCGCCGCTGTCGAGCAGGCCGTGAAGGGCACGCCGCGCGTCCGGGTCGCCCTGCTGTTCGACACCTCGCCCATCTTCGCCGCGGGCCCCGGCAGCTTCGCCGACGAGCTCATCCGGCTCGCCGGCGGCGAGAACGTGATCGCCCGCGGCGGCGCCTACCCGTCGATCAGCGTCGAGCACCTGCTCGCGCTCGACCCCGACGTGCTGCTCGACGGCGCGGCCGGCGAGGCCGAGGCGCAGGAGGGCTCCGCGAGGCTGGCGCAGCTCAGGGACGCGCCCGGCTGGCGCTCGCTGCGCGCTGTGCGCGAGGGGCGCCTGCGCCCGCTCCGCACCGACGTCGCGCTGCGCCCCGGGCCGCGCATCGGCGACGGGCTCGCCGCCGTCGCGCGGGCGCTCCACGGCGACGCGCTGGCGCTCTCCGACGCGGCGGCCGTCCCCCTCTCCCCCGGCGGCGGCGCGGGCCTCGTGCGCCCGCCGGCCTCGAGGGCGCAGTGACCCGCGTGCGCGCCGACGCGCTGCTCGTCGCCCGCAAGCTCGTCGGCTCGCGGACCGAGGCGCAGGCGCTGATCATGGCCGGCAAGGTCACCTCCGGGCCCCGCCGCATCGACAAGCCGGGGACGCTGCTCCCGGAGGACGCGGAGCTCCACGTCGCCGCGGGCCCCCGGTTCGTCTCGCGGGGCGGCGACAAGCTCGAGCACGCGCTCGCGGCCTTCGAGGCGCGCGGCCTCGACGTGGCGGGGAAGACGTGCGTCGACGTGGGCGCCTCGACAGGCGGCTTCACCGACTGCCTGCTCCAGCGCGGCGCGGCGCGGGTCTTCGCTGTCGACGTCGGCTACGGCCAGCTCGCCAGCAAGCTCCGCGCCGATCCGCGCGTCGTGGTCCGCGACCGGGTCAACGCCCGCGAGCTCCAGCGGGAGGACTTCGACGCCCCCATCGACCTCGTCGTCGTCGACGCGTCGTTCATCAGCATCGCGCGGCTGATCGACGCGATCGCCCGCCTGCTCCGCCCGTCGGGGGACCTCGTCGCCCTGGTGAAGCCGCAGTTCGAGGCGGGCCGCGAGGCCGCCGCCCGCGGCCGCGGCGTCATCCGCGACGAGTCGACCCGCCTCGCGGCGATCGCCGAGGCGCGGCAGGCCATCGAGGCCGCGGGCTTCTCTGTCGTCGACGAGGTCGACAGCGCCGTGCGCGGCCCGAAGGGCAACGTCGAGCACTTCGTCCACGCGCGGCGCGCAGGCTAGCGCGCGCTCCGCGCCGCGCGCGTCGGCGCTCGCTCCGCGGCGCGGGCCAGCGTCCCTCTGCGCGGCGCGCCGTGATGCGCGCGCGGCCCGCGCGGTCGACGGCGGGCTCGGCCGGCGGAATCCGTGGAGAATCGAGTACTTGAGTCCACCGTCGCGGAGCGCGCCGCGGCCCGACCCTGCTGACGTGCCGCGTGGACAATGGTAGACGCGACGAGTACACGCGCTCTCGGCCATGGGTTGAGCGCGCGGCCATGGCCACCGGCGGGCGACCCACACGCGGCGCGGCCCGGCGGCAGGGAGGACGACAACATGCTCGGACGACGGGGTTTGGTGAGGATGATCGCCGGGGCGCTCGCGCTGAGCGCGATGGCGCTCGGCTGCGGCAAGAAGAGCGAGGGCTCGGGCGGCGATCCGGCGAAGCACGCGAAGGACGACCCCGAGTGGAAGGTCGGCGCCTACTTCAGCCTCTCGGGCGAGGAGACGGCGTTCGGCGTCGACTCCAAGGAGGGTGTCGACCTCGCCATCGACGAGATCAACAAGGCCGGCGGGGTCAAGGGCAAGCCGATCAACGTCCTCTACGAGGACAACAAGTCGAAGCCGGAGGAGGCGACCAACAAGGTCCTCCAGCTCATCGATCGGGACCACGTGCTCGCGCTCCTCGGCGAGGTCGCCTCGTCGCGGTCGCGCGCCGGCGGCATCGTCGCCAACAAGAAGAAGGTGCCGATGATCTCGCCGGCGTCCACGAACCCGGACGTGACGAAGGTCGGCCCGTTCGTGTTCCGCGCCTGCTTCACGGACGACGTGCAGGGCCAGATGGGCGCGCAGTTCATCGTGAACACGCTGGGCAAGAAGAAGGTCGGGCTCTTCTTCGCCTCCGACGACCTCTACTCGTCCGGCCTCGCCAACGAGTTCCGCGCCGAGGTGAAGCGCCTCGGCGGGGAGATCGTCATGGAGAAGAGCTTCCTCAAGAAGGAGACCAACTTCACGACGTACATCAACGAGCTCAAGTCGGCGAACCCCGAGATGATCTACGCGCCGATCTACTACACCTCGATGGGCCCCATCGCGCGGCAGGCCAAGGCCGCGGGCGTGCCGGGCAACATCTTCGTCGGCAGCGACGGGTGGGACGCGAACGAGCTCCTGCGCGACGCCGCGGAGGAGCTCGACGGCGCGTACTTCACGAACCACTATGCGCCCGACGTCCCCTGGCCCAACTCGCAGGCGTTCGTGAAGAAGTACACGGAGCGGTACAAGCGCACGCCGTCGAGCATGGCTGCTCAGGCCTACGACGCGGCCAAGCTGCTCGCCGACGCGATGGGCCGCGCCAAGGAGATGACGCCGGATGGCATCCGGCAGGCCATCCAGGACACCAAGGGTTTCCAGGGCGCGACAGGGGTCATCACCATCGATGAGAACCGCAACGCCGACAAGCCGGTGGTGATCGTCCAGATCAAGGACAAGCAGTTCAAGTATTACGCGACGGTCAACGAGAAGCCCGCGAAGCAGTAGTCGTCGCGCCCGCTCGGGCGCGGCGGACGCGCGGTGAAGAGGTCTCCATGGAGAAGATCGTGAATGCCCTGATCACGGGGCTCGCCCAGGGGTCGATGATCGCCCTCGTCGCCCTCGGCTACACGATGGTTTACGGCATCCTCAAGCTCATCAACTTCGCTCATAGCGAGGTGTTCATGATGGGCGCGTTCGCCGGGCTCTTCGGGATAACGATGTTCGGCGCCCAGGACGCGCCGCTCGTCGCGGGCGTGGGCGGCACCCTCTGCGCGATGGCCTTCGCGGGCGTCCTCGGGGTGCTCGTGGAGAAGGTGGCTTATGCGCCGCTGCGCTCGCGGGGCCGGGGCCTCGCGAACACCCGGATCACGCCGCTCGTGACGGCGCTCGGGATGAGCGTGCTCCTCCAGAACCTGGCGCAGCTCCTCTTCACCGCCCGCTACCGCGCCTATCCGCAGCTCCTGCCGATCGAGCACACGCGCAAGGTGATCTTCGTCTCGTCGATCCTGGTGATGATCGGGCTGGAGCTCTTGGTGCGGCGCACCTGGACGGGCAAGGCGATGCGCGCGCTCAGCGTGAACATCGAGGCCGCGCGGCTGATGGGCATCCGCACGAGCCGCATCATCGCGCTCACCTTCCTCACGGGCTCGACGCTCGCGGCGGTGGGCGCGGTGCTCTACTGCCTCGACCAGTCGCAGGTGTACCCCACGATGGGCGTGGTGATCGGCAACCGCGCCTTCGTGGCGGCGGTCATCGGCGGCATCGGCAACATCACGGGCGCGATGCTCGGGGGCATGCTGATCGGGGTCATCGGCGAGATGACGAAGCTCACGCCGTACTCCGGCCTGCAGGACGTCCTCGTGTTCGCGGTGCTGATCGCGGTGCTCCTCGTCAAGCCGACGGGCCTGCTCGGCACGACCGGGACCGAGAAGGTGTAGCCCTGGCCGAACGTCAGCCGACGCGCCGGCCGACGCGCCGGCGGCTCCTGCGGTATGCTCGGCGCATGCGACGCCTCGCTCTCGTCGTGCCGCTCTCGCTCCTGGCGGCGTGCGCCGCGACGCCCCCGGCCAACTGGGCTCGCGGCGGCGCGCTGCTCGACATCCCCCGCGCCCGCTGGGTCTACGCCGACCTGGCGATCGACGTCATGCCGGACGGCAAGGTCCTCGTGAACGGCGATCACCAGCTCAACGTGGATCGCGGCGGGCGGGTGTTCGGCCTGGAGGCCGAGCCGGTGGCCTTGCTGGAGCAGGACGGGCGGGTCACCGGCCCGAACGACGACGCGCTGGGCACGATCGGCGTGCTGCACGCCTCGCTGCCGGGCGAGGCGAACGCCTGGCTCACGGTCGCCCAGAGCGGCGCGGTGATCCGCTACGCCGACGACGGCGAGCGCCAGCCGTTCGGCGCCTGGATGGGGTGCGACGTGACGCCGCGCGCGCACCAGACGTGCACGCTGCTCACGCACCTGCTCGGGATGCGCGTCCGGAAGCTGGAGCGGCAGACCACGACGGAGCCGGTCCGGATGGGGTTCGGGAGCGGCTTCGGCTTCGGGATGGGGACGCCGTTTCCGTAGTACCTCGTCGCCCAGGTTCATCCATCCCTGGCTGCGCGGGAGGTCTCGCCGAGCTGCCCGGCCACTCGATGGATGAGTGCCTATTTCAGCAGCCACCCGAACAGCATGCGCTTCGTCGTGTCGCGGGCGACCTGCGCGAGCGAGTCGACGAGGGGGATCTCCTTCGGGCACACCTCGACGCAGTTCTGCGACTTGCCGCAATCGGTGATACCCCCCTCGCCCATCACCGACTCGAGGCGCTCGTTCTGCTGCATCGCCCCGGAAGGGTGCATGTTGTAGAGCCGCACCAGGTTGATCGCGAACGCGCCGACGAACTTCGTACCGTCGTTGTACTGCGGGCACGCCTCGACGCAGCAGCCGCACGTCATGCAGCGGGAGAGCGGATACCGCTCCTCCTGGCGCTCCGGCGACTCGCGCGGACCCGGGCCGAGCTCGTGCGTGCCGTCGATGTCGATCCACGCGCGCACGCGCTTCATGTCGTCGAACATCCGGCTCCGATCGACGAGCAGGTCGCGCACGAGCGGGAACTTGGACATCGGCTCCAGCGTGATCACCTCGCCCTTCGGCGCGAGCTGGTCGATCAGCGCCGAGCAGGCCTGACGGACCCGGCCGTTGACCACCATCGTGCACGAGCCGCACACCTCCTCCAGACAGACCGCCTCCCAGACGACCGGAGCCACCTCCTTGCCGTCCACGGTCCGCGGATCCTTCTGGATCTGCTGGAGCGCGCTGATCACGTTCATCTGCGGCAGGTAGGGGACCTTGAACTCCTCCCAGCGCCGCGACTCCGGTCGATCCGCGGTGTCCTGCCGCCGCACGCGCAGGTGCACCAGCCGGCCCTCGCCCCGCGCCTGCGCCGGCGCCGCCGCCCCGTTCGCCTCGTCTCCGCTCGCCTTGGCCATGCTACACGCTCTTCTGCGACAGCTTGCCCGTCGTCTGGACGTTCGCGGCGCTCGCGACGCTCGCCGCGCTCGCCGCGCCCGCCTGATCGTACTTGCGCTCCCGCGGCGCCACCAGCGACGTGTCCACGGCGTCGGTCACGTGGACCGACTGGCCGGCGCACACGTAGTCGAACTCGCGGACGAACCGCACAGCGCCCTTCTCCTCGTGCCGCGCCAGCGTCGTGCGCTGCCACTCGGCGTCGTTCCGCACCGGGAACTCCGGCTTGTAATGCGCCCCGCGCGACTCGTCGCGGCGCCTCGCGCCCTCGGCGATCACCCGCGCGAGCACCAGCATGTTCTCGAAATGCCGCACGAACTGCGCCCCCTGGTTCACCCGCGGGGCCGTGTCCGTGCACCGGATCCGGCCGGCCCGCTCCTCGAGCTCGCCGAGCTTCTCGAGCACCCGGTCGAGCGTCGCGTTGTCGCGCTCGATCGTGCAGTCGCGCAGCATCATGTCGCCGAGCTCCTGGTGCAGCCGATAGGCGTTCTCCGGCTGCTTCGCGTCCTGGTTCTGCGTCAGGATGCGCTGGTAATCGGCCTCGGCGCGCTTCTCGGCCTTGTCGAAGATCGAGCGCGGCAGATCCAGGGCGCTCCGCTTGATGCTCTTCTGATAGCTCGCCACGGCAGGGCCGCACACGAGGCCGCCATAGATGCACGAGAGCAGCGAGTTGGCGCCGAGCCGGTTCGCCCCGTGATACTGGTAGTCCACCTCGCCGACAGCGTAGAGGCCCGGGATGCTCGTCGCGTGGTTGCGCGGCGACCCGGCCTTGAGCGAGCCCCGCGCGTCCGCCTCGTAGTCGACCCACAGGCCGCCCATCGAGTAATGGACCGCCGGGAAGACCTTCATCGGGTTCCGGTACGGGTCGGTGCCGGCGAACTTCTCGTAGATCTCGAGGATGCCCGCGAGCTTCGCCCGGAGGAACTTCTCGTCCTTGTGCGTGAGGTCGAGGTAGACCTCGTTCTCGTTCCTGCCCGTCGCGGCGTTCCAGATGCCGCGCCCCTCGTGGAAGCACGTCTTGAAGATCGCGCGCGCCGCGATGTCCCGGGGGACGAGGTTGCCGTAGCCGGGGTACATCCGCTCGAGCAGGTAGTCGCGCTCCTTCTCGGGGATGTCCCGCGGGCTCCGCGCGTCGGTCTTGCCCTTCGGCACCCAGACGCGGCCGCCCTCGCCGCGCGCGCTCTCCGAGATGAGCCGCAGCTTGTCGGCGCCCGGGATCGCCGTCGGGTGCACCTGGATGAACTCGCCGTTCGCGTACACAGCGCCCTGCTGGTAGACCGCCGACGCCGCCGTCCCGGTGCAGATGACGCTCAGCGTGGAGCGGCCGAACACGATGCCGCAGCCGCCCGTCGCGAGCACGACCGCGTCGCCGGTAAAGGCGCGGATCTGCATCGATTTCAGGTCCTGCGCCACGCAGCCCACGCATGTGCCGGAGTCGTCGAGGATCGCCCCGAGGAAGTCCCAGAACTCGTGCTTCCGGACCATCTTCTCGCCCGGGATCGACACGCCGTGCTCGTCGGTCACGTCGGCGAGCTCGAACCGGCGCACCTGCTCGTCGAGCGCGTAGAGGAGCTGCTGCCCCGTCGTCGCGCCGGCGAACGCCGTGCGGTGGTACAGCGTGCCGCCGAAGCGGCGGAAGTCGAGCAGGCCCTCGGGCGTCCGGTTGAACGGCACGCCCATGCGATCGAGCATGTTCACGATGCCCGGCGCGGCCTCCGCCATCCCCTTGACCGGCGGCTGGTTCGCGAGGAAGTCGCCGCCGTAGGCCGTCTCCTCCAGGTGCACCTGGGGGCTGTCGCCCTCGCCCTTCGTGTTCACCGAGGCGTTGATGCCGCCCTGCGCGCACACCGAGTGCGAGCGCTTCACCGGCACGAGGGAGATGAGGTCGACCGGGACCTTCGCCTCGCACAGCTTGATCACCGTCATCAGGCCGGCGAGGCCGCCACCGACGACGACAACGCGCCGAACCTTCCCCCCCTCGCTCCTCGTCGTGCTCTTCGCGGCCATGTTCGATTCCAGTGCTCCCGCGCCGCTCCCACCCGGGCGCGGCCGCTACGATGGTCAGTGCGAGGCCGGCGCGACCAGCCCACCCTGCGCGGCGGCGTCGACGCCGCGCGCGGCGGCGCCGACGCCGCGCGCGGCGGTCGGAGACGCGATGTCCGCGCAGGTGCGGGCGCCCTCCGCGGCNACGCGATGTCCGCGCAGGTGCGGGCGCCCTCCGCGGCCGGGCTCGGGGTGCCGGGGAACGGCGCGCCGGTCGCGAAGTACACAACGGTGTTGGCGCCGAGCACGAAGACGACGAGGCCGAGGAGGCCGAAGACCACCGCGGCCGTCCGCTGCGCGCGGCGCGACACGGTGACGCCCCACGAGAAGCAGAAGCCCCAGAGGCCGTTGGCGAAGTGAAACACGCTCGCCGCGATGCCGAAGATGTAGATCAGCGCCATCACCGGGACGCCGCCCATCGTCGACGACATGCTGGCGCACAGCCGCGGGTAGAACTCCTCGGGCGCCATCCGGCCCAGCCACTTCTGCGCCCAGTACTGCCAGAGGTGGAGCGCGATGAACGCGAAGGCGAGCAGCCCCGTGACCCGCTGCATCGTGTACATCCAGTTGCGCGAGTACGTGTAGCGGCCCACGTTTGGCCTGCCCTCGAGCGCCAGCTTGACGCCGTAGAGGGCGTGGAACGCGAGGGGCAGCACGACGAGCCCGATCTCGAGCACCGGCAGGTACGGCATGTGCGAGATCTCCGCGACAGCCGCGTCGAACCGCTCCTGCCCCTGGAGCGCCTTCGCGTTCGTCCAGAAATGAAACAGCAGGAAACCGCCCACGGGGAGGGCGCCGGTGAGAGAATGCAGCTTGCGCAGGAGAAAGGACCGGCGGCTCTCGGAAGAGAGCGATCTCGCGGGGGTTGCCTCGGACACGCTGACCTCGATGGAAGGCGGGCCGGGCGGGTGTATGGGATGGCCCGGGTGACGTCAAGGTGAACCCAGTCGACACTTTCGGCCGAATTTCCGCGGCCTTCAGCGCGGCCGCGGCCCTCCTCGCGCTCGGCGTCGCGACGGCGGGCGCCGGCTGCGGCGCGCCCGGCGGCGGAGCGCCGGTGAGCCAGACCCTCAGCCGCTCGCCCGCGGCCCAGGCAGAGCTGCACCGCATCCTCACGCGCTTCGCGAGCGGCGCGCGCGCCGAGCGCATCGCGCTCGAGCCGGAGCTCGTCGCCTTCCGGGAGCGCTACCCGGGCGACGACCTCATCCGCGTCGCGGACGCCCACCTCGCGTGGATCGCGCTGGAGCAGGGGGACGTCCGCCGCGCCGAGGCGCTCTCGGCGGAGATCGAGGCGCGGGGGCGCGGCGCGACGGGCACGACAGAGGACATCGCGCGCGTGCTCCGCGGCGCGGCGCTCCGGCGCGCCGGCAAGCCGAAGCCCGCCTTCGGGGTGCTGCGCCCGCTGGTGAGCAAGGTGATCGACTCGTACGTGCGCTCGCTCCTCAACGAGGAGGTCACCTCCGCCGCGATGGAGGCGGGCGCGTGGACGCAGGCGCTCGAGCTGATGGGCGTGTGGCTGCGCGAGGCGGGCGACGACGAGCGCGCCGCGGTCCGGGCGCAGATCGGGGCGCTGCTGCGCAAGGTCCCGATCGAGCACCTCGTGAGCGCGCTGCGCGCCGGGCAGGCGGCCGGCGAGGTCGTGGAGCCGGAGGTCGACCTGCGCTCGCTGGTGGCCGAGCGCCTCGCGATCGTCGCCCGCGAGCGCCGCGACGTCGCGCTCGCGAAGGAGCTGCTCGACCGGGCGGGCCCGCTGCTCGGCCGCCAGGGCGACGCTGTCTTCGAGATCGCGGCCGGCGCGGGGACCGCGCGCGTCGAGCCGCCCACGGTCGGCCTGCTGCTCTCGACGCGCACGCCCGAGTCGCGGCGCCGCAGCGTCGAGGTCGCCGCCGGCGTGGCGCACGGGCTCGGGTTGCTGAGGCCGGGGTCGGACGCGCGGCTCGTGAGCCGCGACGTCGGCGGGGAGGGCGGCGTCGAGGAGGCGCTGAGCAGCCTGACCGCCGAGGGCGCCGCGGTGCTCATCGCCGGGTCGAGCCGGGAGCAGGCGACAGCGGCGGCGAAGTTCGCGCGGACGAACGAGATCCCGGTGCTCCTCGTCCACCCGCCCGAGCCGGCGGCGCTCGACGGCGCGTTCGTGTTCGTGGTGGGCGAGGAGCCCGCGAGGGGCATCGAGGTGCTCGCGGCGGCCCTCGCCGAGCGGGGCGCGACGCCGGTGGCGCTCGTGGGCGGCGGCGACGGGGACCAGCAG
>NZ_JEMA01001219.1 GCF_001589285.1 Sorangium cellulosum
CAGCCCCCGCCGTCCGGGCCCGCGCGGCCCGCGCGCATGCCCGCGATCGCGTGGGCCGAGCTCCCGGGCGGCCTGCGCGTCGCCACGGCCGTGAGCGGCGCGCTGCCGCTGGTGGAGGTCCGCGTGGTCGTCCGCGGCGGCTCGTCGGCCGACGGCGAGCGCACCGGGCTCGCCGCGCTGACGGGCCAGCTCCTGCTGCACGGCGGCGCCGGCGGCTTCCCCGGCCGCGAGGTGCTCGCGCGTCTCGAGTCGCTCGGCGCCTCGCTGTGGGTGGACACCGGCCTCGACGCGACAGTGATCGGGCTGCGCACGACGCGGGAGCGCCTCGCCGAGGCGATCGAGCTGCTCGGGCTCGTCGTGCAGCGGCCGCGCCTCGACGCCGCGGAGCTCGCCAAGGTGAAGGCGCGCGCCGTCGAGGCGGCGCGGGATCGCGCCCAGAACGACGCCCGCTGGGGCGCGCAGATGATCCTCTTCCGCGACCTCTACGTGCTCCCGACCGAGCTGCACCCGTACAGCTCGTTCGGCGCGACAGCGGCGGAGCTGCCGAAGATCACCGCCGCCGACTGCCGCGCGTTCCACGCGGCGTGGTACGTCCCGAAGAACACCGTCGTCGTCGTGGCGGGCGACACGACGCCCGAGGCCGCGCGCGCCGCGGTGGAGAAGGCGTTCCCCGATCGTCGCGCCGGCGAGCCGCCGTCGCTCTCGTTCACGGAGCCGATGCCGCGCGGGTCGCTCAAGATCACGATCATCGATCGCCCGAAGAGCGCGGAGAGCGAGGTCTTCCTCGGCGTGCTCGGCCCCGAGCGCGGCGCCCCCGAGTGGCCCGCGCTCGCTGTCGCGGGCCAGGTGCTCGGCGGCCCCTCGGGGCGCCTGCCCCGGGAGCTCCTCGAGCCGCGCGGGGCGGCGCGCGCGGCGTCCGCGGCCACGATCGACGTCGCGCACGGGCCCGTCCCGCTCGTCGTGCACGCCGTCGTGCCGGCGGCGCGCACGGGCCTCGCCGCGCAGGCGATGCTCGACCAGGCGGAGCAGCTCGCGACAACGACGCCGTCGGAGGAGGAGACCGAGGCGGCGGCGCGCCGGATGTCGGCCGGCGTCGGCCTCGGCATCGGCACGGCCGCGGGGCTCGCGGACGAGATCGCCGGCATGCAGGTGCTCGATCTGCCGGACGACCACCACGACGGCCTCCGCAAGGAGCTGCGCGACATGACGCCGGCCCTCGCGGGCAAGGTCGCGGCGGACCACGTGCGGCCGGCGCGCGCCGTGGTCGTCGTCTCGGGCGACGCCCAGGTGATCGGCCCGATGCTGAGCCGCTTCGGCGAGGTCAAGGTGGTCGACCCGGCCCGGAACTTCGAGCGGAAGCGCACGATCCAGCGCGACGCGAGCGCCGCGCCGGACGCCGGCGGTCCAGGGCCGGCGCAGGAGCAGCCGTGATCGCCGCCGGCCCCCGCGGGCGTGCGCGCGCCCTCCGGGCGTCGGCGAGCGTCCTCGCGGCGGCGNCGGGCGTGCGCGCGCCCTCCGGGCGTCGGCGAGCGTCCTCGCGGCGGCGGCGGGGCTCGCGGCGGTCTGCTTTCCG
>NZ_JEMA01001220.1 GCF_001589285.1 Sorangium cellulosum
CAGGTCGTGCTGGCGCCCGCGCCGCCAGCCTCGGCCGATGACCAGGGCGAGCCGCGCGCTGCCGAGCCGCCGCCGCCGCCGCTGGCCGAGCAGCCCGAGGCGCGCGTCGAGCTGCTCGGCCGGACGGTCTTCGCCGTCCGCGTGCACCGGGGCAACCTCTCTCCCCCGGAGCGGGCCCGCGAGGCCGCGAAGGTGCTGGAGCGCGCCGCCCAGGAGAAGAAGGTCCCCGACGTCCGCATCGCCGAGCAGGCGGGCGTGGCGGTCGTCTACGTCGGCGAGAGCCCGCTCATCCACCTCGGGCCCGAGGACGCCGCCGCCGCGGGCGCCGCGACGGTCACCGTCCACGCCGCCTCGATCGCCGCCACGGTGCGCGACGTCCTCGCCAAGGAGCACAGCAGGAGCCGCATCGCGACGAGCGTCTTCTCGTTCTCGCTGCTCGTCTTCTCGGGGCTCATCGCGCTGCTCCTGCTCCGCAAGGTAGGCGAGCTCGTCGCGCGGGCGCGCGCCTGGGTCGCCGAGCACCCGGAGCGGCTCCCGGCGCTGCGCGTCCGCGGCATCGAGATGCTCCGGCCCGCCGCGTCCCAGGGCGCGCTCTCGGTCGCGCTCGGCGTCGCGGGCGCCCTCGTCCGGGTGGGCATCGCCTACATCTGGATCCTGTTCGCGCTCTCGCTGTTCGCGTCCACGCGCGACTACAGCGAGAAGCTCACCGGCTTCGTGCTCGCGCCGATGTCGGAGCTCATGGGGCGCATCGCGCGGAGCGTCCCGGTGCTCCTGCTCGCGATCGTCGCGACGCTCGCGCTCCTCGTCCTCACCCGGTTCGTGGGGCTGTTCTTCGGGAGCGTCAGCCGGGGCGAGACGTCGCTCGGGTGGCTCCCCTCCGATCTGGCGATCGCCACCGGCGTCCTCGTCCGCTTCGGCATCCTCGTGGCCGCGCTGCTCCTCGCGGCGCCGCTCATCACCGGCACCGACGAGGGGGCGCTCACGCGCGTCGGCTTCGTCGTGCTCGCGTCGGCGGCGCTCGCCAGCACGCCGCTCATCGCCTCGGCGGCCGTCGGCCTCTCGGTGATCTACGGGCGGCGCCTGCGCATCGGCGACATCGCCGACGTGGGGGGCCGGTCCGGGCGGGTCCGTGAGCTGACGCTGATCGAGGCGCGCCTCGAGGACGAGGACGGCTGCGTCGTGCGCGTGCCCCACCTGCTCAGCCTGTTCCACCCGACGCGCATCCGCGGCCGGCCGCCGCTCGTGACCGTCGAGATCAGCGTCGACCCCTCGACCGATCTCGAGCGCGTGCGGGAGCTCCTGCTCAGGACGGCCTCAGGCCTCGGCAGCCGCGCGCGCGCCGCGCTCGTCGCGATCGACGAGGGGGGCGCGCACTTCCGGGCCACGATGGCCTGCGACGGCGACGACGTGCGCGGCCGCTGGCTCACCGCCGTGGCGCAGGCCCTCGCCGCCGCGGGCATCCCGCTCGGGCGGGCGCCGGCGTCTTCCGGCGGCGCNCTCGGGCGGGCGCCGGCGTCTTCCGGCGGCGCGCGGCGCAGCGCGCCTGTCGATCGGGGCGCCGCCTCGTGAACGCCATCTGGCTCCTGATGGGGCTGCTCGTGCTGTCGTACCTCGGCAGCTCGCTCGTCGGCGGTCGCGTGCTCCGGGGCATCGGCCTCCCTTCCGGCGCCGAGTACGTGGTGCTCGGCTTCGTCGTGGGTCCCTCGGCGCTCGGGCTGCTCGAGCCCTCGTCGCTCGCCGCGTTCGAGCCGGTGGCGGGCGTCGCGCTCGGCTGGCTCGCGCTGGTCGTCGGCCTCGATTTCGGCTTCGTCGGCAACCGCCGCGTCCGCCCCTCCCGCATGGCGCTCGGCGTGCTGATGAGCATCGCGACCGGCTGCGCCGTGGCGGCCGCGGTCTGGTTCGCGGCGGCGCGCGGCGCGCCGTCGCTGGAGAGCGGCGAGCGGGTGCTGCTCGCCGCGGGCGTGGGCGCCGTCTCCGCCGAGACGACGCGGCACGCCGTGCTCTGGGTGACGCAGCGCTACGGCGCGAGCGGCAAGCTCTCGGATCTCATCGCCGACATCGCCGACTGCGACGACCTCGGGCCGCTGCTCATGATGGGCGGCGCCTTCGCCCTCGTCCCGCAGGCGACGGCGCACTGGCCGCTCCCGTTCTGGGGGTGGACGATCGTGACGGCGCTCATCGGCGTGGTGCTCGGCCTCATCGCGGTCGTGCTGCTCGGCACCGATTTCCGCCTGATCCAGAGCTGGGGCGTGCTGCTCGGCTCCTCGCTGTTGACGATCGGCACGAGCGCCCGGGTCGGCCTGTCGCCGCTCCTCGCGACGTTCGCGATGGGCGTGACCATCGCCGCGGTCTCCCGGCATCGCGAGGAGATCGTCGCCATGGTCGCGCCGACCGAGCGGCCGGTCATCCTGCCGGCGCTGCTGCTCGCGGGCGCGCACGTGAACCCGAAGGCGGCGCCGTTCCTGCCCTGGATCGTGGCGATCGCGCTCGTGGTGCGGGCCCTGGGCAAGGTCGCGACCGGCCTCGTCTTCCGCGCCGCGTCGCCCGACGCGCGCGAGGCGTCGCCGTGGCTCGGCCTCGGGCTGCTCTCGTCCGGCGCGGTGGCGATGAGCGTCGGCCTCGCCTTCGCGCTGCGCTTCCCGGGCCCGGTCGGTCACACAGTCCTCTTCGCCGCGGCGGCGGCGGCCGTCTTCGGCGAGTTCGTCGGGCCGCAGGCGCTGCGCGCCGCGCTCCGCAAGGCCGGCGAGCTCGCCGCGCCCGAGCGCGAGTCGCTCTTCTTCGGCCGCGCGCTGGCCCATGTCCAGGCCGCGTCGGCGCCGACGGCGACGCCGAGGCCGAGCGATCGCCCATCCCCGGCGGGGAAGGTGGACGGGTGAGCGGGCCGGCGTGCAGCGGGGCGGCGCGTCGCCCCGCTGACGGCAGGCGCGGGAGGCGCGCCTCGGTCGACGGGCGCGACGCGCGCCACGCGCCCGCGAGGGCGGTCTTCGGGATGTCCGGGCGCGCGCAACAGGGTTACAAGACGCGCGTGCGACCGACGAAGGAAGCGTCACCGTGAGCGCCGCAGCACTCCCTGACGCCGGGCCGCCCGCGTCTGTCGCGCCCGTCGAGCCCGCCGCGCCGCACGGCGCGCCGCCCGCCGGCCGCCACCACGGGTCTGCCCCCAAGGGGCCGCTGAACCACCTCACGCACGCTGTCGCGCTGGTGATCCTGTTCGGGGTGCTCTACGCGACCACGCGCGCGGTCCCCCACGAGCAAGGCCCCGCGGGGGCAATCGCCTCGATCGGGTTCCTCCTGCTCGCGGGCACGCTCGCGAGCGAGCTCGTCGAGCCGCTCCGCCTGCCGCACCTCTCGGGATACATCCTCGCGGGCATCATCGCCGGGCCGCACGTCCTCAAGCTCGTCGATCACCACGCCGTCGAGGAGATCTCGCGGGTCAACGCGCTGGCGCTGGCGCTCATCGCGCTCGCGGGCGGCGCCGAGCTCCGGCTCGAGATGGTCAAGAAGAGCCTGAAGAGCCTCCTCTTGCACAACGTCGTCCAGACGGTGCTCGTCTTCGTGGCGCTGACGGGCGTCTTCTACGCGGCGCGCTCGCTCGTCCCGTTCGCGGCCGAGCTCTCGAGCACCGCGGCGTTCGGCGTGGCCGTCCTCTGGGGCGTCATCGCGGTCACCCGCAGCCCCTCGGCCGTGCTGGGCATCCTCTCCCAGACGCGCGCGACAGGGCCCGTCGCGATGAACACGCTCGCGTTCGTCATGACGTCGGACATCATCGTCATCGTCGTGACGGCGATCGCGCTCTCCACGGTGCGGCCGCTCATCGAGCCGGGCACGACGATGTCCATGCACGAGATCGAGCTCCTCGGCCGCGAGATCCTCGGGAGCATCTCGATCGGCACGACGCTCGGCCTCGCGCTCGCGGCCTACATGCGGCTCATCGGCCGGCAGCTCATCCTCGTGTTCGTGGCGCTCGGCTTCGGCGCCACCGAGGTGCTCCGCTACCTCCGCTTCGACGCGCTGCTCGTCTTCGTTGTCGCCGGCTTCGTCGTCGCGAACCTGTCGCAGCAGGGCGAGAAGCTGGTGCACGCCGTCGAGGACGCCGCGAGCGTCGTGTTCGTCCTCTTCTTCGCGACCGCCGGCGCGCACCTCGACCTGCCGTTGCTCAAGACGATGTGGCCGGTCGCGCTGCTCTTCGGCGCGTCGCGCGCCGTCGTGACCTTCGTCGCGAGCCGCATCGGCAGCCGCCTCGCGGACGACCCGCCGGTGCTGCGCAAGTACGCCTGGTGCGGCCTCATCTCGCAGGCCGGCCTCACGCTCGGCATCAGCATGACGATCGAGCGCGCGTTCCCGTCGATCGGCGCCGGCTTCGGCGCGCTCGTCATCGGTTGCGTCGCGCTGAACGAGGTGTTCGGCCCGATCCTCTTCAAGTACGCGCTCGACCGCACCGGCGAGACGGCGGTCGAGGCCTCGCGCGGCTCGCTGCCGAACATCGGGCACCGCGGGTGAGCCGCGGCCTGATCACGGCGTGAACCGCAGCGAGTAGCTCACCACGGTGGGGCCTCGCCGCGGCTTCTGGAAGTCGATCCGCTCGAAGACGCCGACCACGCAGCGCGTGAACGCCTCGCCCTTGAGCGCGGTCCGGGGCTTGCGCACCTCGGCCTTGCCGCCGTCCTTCTCGATGCGCAGGTCGATCCCGAAGTCTCCGCCCTTCGTCGGGTCCTCCGCGAGCGCGAAGCAGCGGCGGAACTCGTCGAAGTGCGGCGCGACCGAGCGCTTGATCGGCTCCTTCGTGTAGTCGTCGTGCGGCCCGCCGCCGATGTGCATCCCGATGTTCGCGACATTCACCTTCGGGAGCGGCCCGGCGTCGGCGGGGGCTGCGGCGGGCGCCGCCGGATCGGCCGCGGCGCTCGCGGCGGGCGCGGCGGCGGA
>NZ_JEMA01001221.1 GCF_001589285.1 Sorangium cellulosum
GACGCCTTCCGCAAGTCGCCGCCGCCTCCAGGGCCGGAGGTGGTCTTCGTGCCGCCGCGGATCGAGGAGGCGAAGCTCGCGAACGGGATCCGCGTCCTCGTCGTGGAGCGGCACGAGCTGCCGATCGTCGCGGTGGAGGTGACCACCGTCCGGGGCGCCGATCAGGCCGCGCCGGGCGTCGGCGCGTTCGCTGGCGCGATGCTCACGCAGGGCACGAAGACCCGCAGCGCGCTCCAGTTCAGCGACGCGCTCGGCAAGCTCGGCGCGCGCTTCTCGTCCGGGGTCAACTTCGACGGCGGCGGCGTGGAGGGCCAGAGCCTGGCGCCGCGGTTCGGCGAGATGCTCTCGCTGCTCGGCGACGCGTACATGAACCCAGCGTTCGCGCCGGCGGAGATCGAGCGCGAGCGGTCGCGCCGCATCACCCAGCTCGCCGAGATGAACGACCGGCCCGCGTCGCTCCTCTCCATCGCCCAGGGGCTCACGCTCTACCCCGAGGGCCACGCCTACAGCGCGCCGCTGCTCGGCACCGAGGCGGCGCTCAAGAAGGTCACGGCGGCCGCCCTCGCGAGGTTCCACGCCGCGCAGTTCCGGCCGGAGCTGACGACTGTCTCCATCGCCGGGAACATCACCAGGGCCGACGCGGTGAAGGAGGTGGAGCGGGTCTTCGGCGCCTGGAAGGGCCCGGCCGGCGCGCCGCCCGTCCCGGCGAAGGCGGAGGTCCCCGCCGATCCGGCGGCGCTCGACGCGGGCGCGCCGCGCGTCGTGATCGTCGACAGGCCCGGGCTCACGCAGTCGACCGTGACGGTGACGCTGCCCGGCGTGCCGCGCGCGACGAAGGACTACGACGCGCTGCTCGTGATGAACACCCTCCTCGGCGGGCAGTTCTCGAGCCGGCTCAACCTGAACCTGCGCGAGAAGCACGCCTACACCTACGGCGCGCGCTCCGGCTTCGATATGCGCCACGGGCCCGGCCCGTTCTCCGCGGGCGGCGCGGTGGTGCGGGAGAACACAGGGCCGGCGGTGCGGGAGATCTTCGCGGAGATCGACCGGATGCGGAAGGAGCCCGTCACCCTCGAGGAGCTCGCGGACGCCAAGGCGAACCTCATCCGCCAGCTCCCGGCCCGCTTCGAGACGGCCGGCGCTACCGCGTCGACTGTCGCGAGCCTCGCTGTCTACGATCTGCCGCTCGACGAGTTCGGGACGCGGCCGGCGCGGATCCAGCGGATCACGCCGGCGGACGTGCAGCGGGTCGCGCAGAAGTACCTCGTGCCCGAGCAGCTCCGGGTCGTGCTGGTGGGCGACGCCAGCGCCGTCGGAGAGCAGCTCTCGGCGCTGCAGCTCGGTCCGGTCACCGTCCAGAAGGCGCCCGGCGTGACGGCGGGACAGCCGGCGGCCGGCAAGCCCGGGGCGGCGCAGGCGGGCAAGCCTGCGGCGCCTGCGGCGCCTGCGCAGCCCGCCAAGGCCGCGCAGCCCGCCAAGCCCGCGCAGCCCGCGCAGCCCGCCAAGCCCGCGCAGCCCGCGGCGCCTCAGGCGACGCCGCCCGCCGCAAAGAAGCCGTGAGATACGCCGCGCCGCTCGCCGGCGTGTGCGCGCTGGCGTGGAGCACGCCCGCCGCCGCGCAGGCGGGACCGGCGGCCCCGGACTGGGCGTTCGGGGCGCCGGCGGGCGAGGCGGCCATCGTCGCGGCCTGCACCGCCTCGCTGGCGACGTACCTGCTGCCTCAGCGCCGCTCGGCGTGGGGCGCAGCCTCCAGCGAGGAGCGCAACGAGACCCTCGGCCTCGCCAGCGACATCACCGGCGCCACCGTGGGCACGCTGCTCCAGCTCGGCAGCGGGTACGCCCTCGAGGGCAGCTACCTCGCGGGCACCGGCGTCCCCCGCCCCTTCTCCCGGGCGCTCAGGACGTCGCTGATCGAGGTCGAGGCGGCGGCGCTGTCGACAGGCCTCTCGAGCATGATCAAGCGCCTGTCGGGCCGGTGCCGGCCGCGCTCGTGGCGGACGGACCGATGCGGCGAGACCGACCTCGACTTCGACGCCTTCCCGTCGGGCCACACGACCCCGGTCGCGGCCATCGCGGGCGTGCGCCTCAACCTCGCGCTGCGCACGACCGGCGCCGCCGCGCCGCGCCTGGGCGCGCTCGCCCTCGCCGAGGCGGCCACCGTGGTGACGATGGCGCTGCGGATCGGCGCGGGCGCGCACTCGTGGCAGGACGTCGGCGCCGGCATGATCCTGGGCCACGTGACGGGCTTCGCGCTCGCGGCCATCCACCCGATCGCGCCGAACAAGAGCCGGTTTGCGGCAGGTCCGCTGCCCGGTCCGATGCCGGAGCCCGCGGCGGTCACCTGGTCCTGGACGTTCTGATCTCGCCGGCCGGTCGCGCCGCCCGAGCGGCCGATCCCGAGGACGCGATCGGCGCGCTGTCGCCCGGGAGGCCGCGACAGCGCGCGCGGGCGCGCCGGCAGGCCTCGATCCATGCTCGCGCCATGCCCATCTTCGAGAAGCGCACGCGCATCGCCGCGCCCCCCGAGCGGGTCTTCGCCTTCCACGAGGAGCCCGACGCCCTCGAGCGCCTCACGCCCCCGTGGGAGCACGCGCGCGTCCTGGAGAAGAGCGGCGGGATCCTCGTCGGCGCGCGCGTGGTCATGGAGACGCGCGTCGGCCCTGTCCCGCTGCGCTGGGTCGCCGAGCACACGCAGTACGAGCAGGGCCGGATGTTCCAGGACACGCAGCGCAGCGGGCCATTCAAGCGATGGGTGCACACGCACCGCACGGACCCCGACGGCGCCGGCGGCTGCTACCTCACCGATCACGTGGAGTACGAGCTCCCGCTCGGCGCGCTCGGACAGCTCGGCGGCGCCCGCTTCGTCCGGCGCAAGCTGGAGCGGATGTTCGACTACCGCCACGAGGTGACGCGGCGGGCGTGCGAGGCGCCGCCGCGGTAACAGGCTCACCTGACACCACGCGCGCGCCCCGCGCGCTTTCCCCTGCCGCGGTGGCCCCCGGCGCCCGCCCTTCATCCCGCCTTCAGCGGCGCGGATCGCCCTCGGGGCGCCCGCCCGGGTGCTCCGGATCGAACTGCGCCGGCCGATCGTTCTGCGGTCCGTCTGCCGTGTATCCCCGCTGTGACGCGCCCTGCTGTCGGGCGATCTGCTCGACATCGCTCGAGCCCTGCGTGGTCTCGTCGTTCAACTGCCGCGTCGGCGCACCCGGCTCCTGCTGCTCGCCGCCGATCTGCCGCTCAGCCTGTTCGCTCGGTCCTGCGTGCTCTTTCGTGGGTTCCATGGTTTGACCCTGGAGCCCGATCGCTGACTGTAAAGCCCCCGTTGCCAAGACGGGCGCCGGGTCCAAGATCTTCGCGATGCCGCGGCACGCGGCGACGCCAAGGAGAAGGAGCATGGCTATCTACCGTTGCGGCCGCTGCGGATCCATCAACCGGGTCGCGGACCAGCGGGTCAAGGATCGACCCCTCTGCGGCCGCTGCAAGGAGGCTCTCGACACGACGGGCGTCCCGCAATCCGTGGACGGGGCCGCGCTGGAGCAGGCGATCGCGAGCGCGCCCGTCCCCGTCCTCGTCGACTACTGGGCCACCTGGTGCGGCCCGTGCCGGGTCGCGGCGCCGATCCTCGACGAGCTCGGCCGCAGGAATGCGGGCAAGGTGCTGGTCCTGAAGCTCGACACGGACGCCGAGCCGGCGGAGGCCGGGCGCCGGCGCATCCAGGGGGTGCCGACATTCGTGCTCTTCCACGGCGGACGAGAGCTCGACCGCCGCAGCGGCGTGGCATCGCGCGCCGATCTGGAGCGCTGGATCGCGAGCCATTCCGGACAGCCCCAGACGCGCGCAAGCCACGCCTGAGCCGCGCCGCGGACCGCGACGGGCGCCGTGAGACGGGGCGACACGCCACATCTGCACGCGACGTCGGTTCGACAGCGCTGGCGCCCTCACCGGGACTGGCGCCCTTGCGTCCAAGTGCACCGAGGCCGGTGGGCACGGCGTGACGGTGAACGCATGGTCTATTACGAGCAGGTCAATTCGCCCATTTCGAATTCCGCATGACCATGACACATTCGCCATGTCGGAATCGGAAGGCGAGCAGAACTTGGCCGCGCACCACCCTCCCGACGTACTCACGGCGTCGTGCCGAGTACACCGCACGAGGTCCTGATCGTCGCATTGCGCGAGCAGCCGGGGTTGCTCGGCGCGCTCGTCTCCAAGCTCACCGGCGTGCAGTTGCCGCGGAGCCTCAAGCCGACCGACGCCACGCTGCGCTTCGTCAAGCCCGCGGAGCTGCGGCTGGATCTCGTCCTCCAGGGCGGCCGGCGGCGCTGGGTCCTGGTCGAGCTGCAGCGAAGCGTCGACCCGGCCAAGCGCCGCCGGTGGCCCCTCGCTGCCAGCCTGCTTTTCGGTCAGACAGGCGCGCTCGGTGACGTGGTCGTCATCACCGCGCGCCGCGCCGTCGCCCGCTGGGCCGAGCGCGTGGCCTGCGTGCGCACGCGCCTCGGGACCGTGCTCCAGCTCAAGCCGGTCGTGCTTCACCTCGGCGCCGCCGAGAGCGAGGCCCTGCTCGACGACCGCCACCCGGAGCTCGCGCTCTTCGCGGCCTGGGCCATGCAACACCGCCACGGGCCCGGGGCGCGCGCCGTCGTCGAGCGGGCGTTCGAGCTGACCGAGCGGCTACCGCGCGCGTTGCGACGGGCCCAGCAGCGTGCGATCCTTTCCGTGCTCAGCGAGCGAATGCTGGAGCTCCTCAGGGAGGCCTCGATGAACCCCGACAAGATCCCGGAAACACCGGCCGCCAGGAAGCTGCGCCTCTTCCTCGAAGCACAGGGGCGGAAGAAGGGTCGGGCAGAGGGCGAGGCCAGGGGTCGGCAAGACGCGCTGCTCACGCTGCTGCGGGCGCGCGGCCTCTCGCCCTCGCAGGACGACGAGGCGCGCATCCGCGCCTGCGCCGACGCAGCGAAGCTCGACCGCTGGATCGCGCGCGCCGCCACGGCCACGACCATCCGCGAGGCCCTCGGGGCGACCCGGCGCGCGGGCGCG
>NZ_JEMA01001222.1 GCF_001589285.1 Sorangium cellulosum
CACCTCCAGGCCGGCGGGGCCGAGGGCGCGGCCGCCCGCGAGCGCACAGGCGGCGAAGACGCCCCCTGCGCCGACGCCGTCGACCCCGCCGGCGCCCGCGGAGGACCCGTTCAACAGGAGACGTTGAGGTCCCACGGATGCGTAGATCGAGCTCGCGTAGACGATTCCCGGCCGAGGTGCTCGCCCTGGGAGGAGCCGTGCTCCTCGCCTGCCCTGACGCCTCTGCGCAGGCGCGCGATCCCGCGGCCGCGGAGGCGCTCTTCGACGCCGGCCGGGCGGCGCTCCAGGCGAAGGACTACGACGCCGCGTGCCCGAAGTTCCGCGAGAGCTACGAGCTCGATCCGGCGCCCGGGGCGCTGCTCAACCTCGCCGACTGCGAGGAGAAGCGCGGCAGGGTCGCGAGCGCATGGTCGATCTTCCGGCAGCTCGCGCGCGATCTGCCGCCGACCGACGACCGGCGGCCGATCGCGCAGGCGCGCGCGACGGCGCTGGAGGGCCGCGTGCCGAGGCTCACCATCCGGCTCGCGCCCGGCGCGCCGGCGGACACCGCCGTGCAGCGCGGGGGCATCCCCGTCGGCGCGGGCTCGCTGGGCGCGCCGCTGCCCGTGGATCCGGGCGAGGTCCACGTGACGGCGTCGGCGCCGGGCCGGACGCAGAAGACGTTCACGGTGCAGCTCGCCGAGGGCGCGCAGACCGAGCTGCTCGTGGCGCCGGAGGCGCCCGCGGCCGGCGGGGGCGCGGGGCCTGCGCTCCCCCCGAAGGAGAGCCCCCAGGGCGCGTCGAGCTCCACCTGGAAGACGGCCGGATGGATCAGCGCCGGCGTCGGCGTGGTCGGGATCGGCGTCGGCGCCGTGTTCGGCCTGCGCGCGATCGGGAAGATGGACGACGCGGATCCCTACTGCAACGAGAAGAACGTGTGCGCGGCGGAGGGGATCCGGCTGCAAAAGCAGGGCGCGACCGCGGGGACGATCTCGACCGTCGCGTTCCTCGTCGGGGCGGCGGCGCTGGGCGCGGGCGCGGTGCTCATCTTCACGGCGCCCTCCTCGGGGCCGGCGTCCTCGGCCCCGCGGGCGACGCTCCGCGTGGTGCCGGGAGGCGCCGTGGCCAGGGTGGTCTTTTGATGGCGGCCGCGCGGGGCGCGGCGCTCACGACACGCCACCACGGCGCCTCACAGACGGCTCACCGCGCCGCGCCGCGCGCCCCGGTGAGCCGTTGACGCCGGGAAGAGCGGAAGCTCTCATCGCCCGATGCGTTTGGACCTCTTCGACCTCCGGATCGACGACCTGCGTGCACACCGCAGGTCCGGCGACGGCGGTCTTTCGGCGGCGACCGCGAAGGCGCCGCGCGGCGGGGAACCGAAGTGATGAAGCGCGATCTCGGGAGCGTTCGAGCCCTCTGGGGCGCTGGGCTGCTCGCCGCCTCCTCCGCGGGAGGCTGCACGACGATCATCGGGCTCGAGATCGGCGTGCTCGATTCGTCGACGTCCAGCGCGACAGCGTCGAGCGGGTCCACGGGCGGCGGCGGCGATAGCAGCGGCGGCGGCGGCCAGGGCGGCGGCCAGGGCGGCGATAGCAGCGGCGGCGGCGGCCAGGGCGGCGATAGCAGCGGCGGCGGCGGCCAGGGCGGCGGCGAGGAGAGGATCTGCAGCGGCGCCCGCGCGGGGGCCGCCCGCGCCGCCTCGGGGCTGTGGGGCCATCTGGCCGGCGAGCAGATCATCGACCTCGAGACGCACGATGACGGCGTGACGGCCCTCATCAACAAGGGAAGCAGCTTCTCCGTCGCGAGGTGGAAGGATGACGGGTCGCTCGACAGCGACTTCACGATGGCCACGCCCGAGCTGGCGGGAGACATCGCAGGCGAGCACCTGGCCACGGCGGCGGGCCTCACCTACGTCACCGGATGGGCGCAGCCGGGCGTCAACGTGCCCCTGCTGGCCAACGATTGCCAGATCACCGCGAGGGCAGACGCCACCCCCAGGCCGAGCTTCCTGGCCGCGCTCGACGAGAAAGGCACGTGCGCATGGGCGTGGAGCGTTGATGCCGAGTCCACCACCAACCCGCTCGGCCTGGCGGCGACGTCCGAGCGGGTCGTCTTCGCGGTCTCCCTGACGGGCCAATCCGTCGCGACCAACGGCACCTGCATCTTCGGGGCCGACGAGGCGAAGAACTCTGCGGAGCTCGTCGCGTTCGACACGGCCGGGGCATGCCAGTGGCGCCGCTCGCTCGGGCCGCCGGGCGCGGTGCGCATCGCAGAGCTCGTCGTCGATAGCACGGGCACGGAGCTGCTGGTGGTCGGCGACTACGAGGCGCCGGACGACCCCATCATCATGCAGGATCGGCCGCTCCCCTCCTCCCAGGGGAGCGACCTGTTCATCGCGCGCGTCCGCCTCATCGACGGCCAGCTGGAGGACCTCGTCACGATCAACGCGCCTGGGGTCCAGGCGGCGTCGCGACACGGGGCCGCGCTGCTCCCGGACGGCGACCTCGTGATCGCCGGGACGTACACGGGGACGTCCGTCGATTTCAACGACGATTGCCCGCCGATGCCGCCCGCAGCCGAGCGAACGGGGAACACGTTCATCCTGCGTGTCTCCAGGCGCGGACTGGTCTGGAGCCGCGGCTTCGGCGACGTCGCCGAGGATCAGCTCGTCTCCAACGTGGCGGTGGACGCGGACGGATCGATCTACGCGACGGGGCAGCTCGAAGGCGAGATGGACCTGGGAAACGGCATGAAGATCGCCACCCCGCCGGGTCAGATATCGAGCTTTCTGCTCGTCCTCAACCAGAGCGGCAACGTCCTCTCGGGCTCCGAGCTCATGGGGGAGGAGACGGTGGCGACGTGGGCGATCGCGCCGGGCAGGACCCCGCGCGATCCCCTCTACATCGCAGGGGAGATGACGAAGACCTTCCCTCTCGTACCCAGCGGACGCCCCGCCGCGGCCACGGGAGAAGGGTTCATCGCTCGCCTCGCCGGCATTCCGTGATCAGGGCGCTCGAGGCCGGCCCGCTTCCACAGTGTGCCTGGGCAGGAGCCCCTGACATTTCCCCACGGCACCGCAGAGCCTGCGACCGGACCGCGAGCGCTCGGCTCGAACCGCCGGTTGACGCCGGTGGGAACGATGGCATTCCATCCGACGATGCGATCGCTTCATCGGTTCTTCTGCCTGGCGCTCCCGGCCGCGGCGGCCGCTCTGAGCGCCGGCGCGGGGTGTGGATTCCCCGACGTGACGTTCACCGGCGACGCGAGCGACCCGAGCGCCGCGAGCGCCGCGAGCGCCGGCGGGGGCACCGCGGGCACCACGACGTCGTCGGCGAGCACCGGNGCGGGGGCACCGCGGGCACCACGACGTCGTCGGCGAGCACCGGCGGCGCGGCCCCTGACGCGTCCG
>NZ_JEMA01001223.1 GCF_001589285.1 Sorangium cellulosum
TATTACTACGGGGCGCGGAGCTATGAGCCGCGGCTCGGGGTGTGGTTGAGCCCGGATCCGGTGCTGGCAGAGTACATGGTCGGCAGGATCAACGGCGGGGTGTACCGGCCGATCAACCTGGGGCTGTACACGTATGCGTGGAACAACCCGGTTGTCCTCAGAGACCCCACGGGAAGATGGCCAACGGCCGAGGAGATCGAGGCAGGCCTTGCGCGCGCAGAAGATACCGTCCTCGGATTCTCGTACGGGTTTGTGCTTGGCGCGACGCCTGTTGTTGGCAACCTGCTCGGCTTTTTGCCGCCTCCAAAGGACACGGAGTCGTTTCAAGTCGGCATGGGAGCCGGACAGATGACCGGTGGCGTGGTGCAGATGGCTGTCGGCGGGGCGATCGCGGGCGGTTCAGCGGCGGGCGGCGTGGCGGCTACCGCCGGTTCGGGCGGTGCAGCGGCTCCTGCAGCAGTTCCGGTTGCTGTCGCGGGCGTCGAGGTAGGGGCGGTGCTCGTCGCGAGCGGCCGCGCCGCTGTGATGCAGGGCGCCACGACCATGCAGATGGCGGCGACCGATGGAGATAGCAACGGTGGCACGACAACCGCGAAGGCCGCAGGGGGGGGAGGTAAGGACGCGCCTAATGCCGCTGCCCAGGATAAGATGCTATCAAAGGGAGAGATAAAAGCGCTGAAGGACGCGGGCATCGACGTTCACGATCTCAAGCCGGAGCGGGCCGGCCGCTACGACCTGTACAAAGATTCCAAGGGCAATGTCCTAGTGAAACCGAAGGGTGGTTCGGGTCCGGGGGATCCGACCGGAATAAACATCGAAGACATTATGCGCGGGGGAGGTGAGTGATGTCGGTTCGTAATCATGTCCGCCTTAAGATCATTACCCGGTCGGTAACGCCAGAGGAGATTACCGCACGTTTGGGCTTGAATCCCGATCGCGTTCGGCGCGCGGGGCAGCCACGACCGCATACGACCATCATCGAGAACACGAATTGCTGGGAGCTTCACTCGGGACTTCCCGAACATTGCGAGCTGTCTGAGCATATTAGCGCGGTTCTTCGGAAGGTTGAGCGCTGCGCCAAGCAAATCGCTGAGATGGCTGAAGAGAACGAAGTGCTACTGTCCTGCATAGTGCACGCGCCGACCGAGCCTGCACTGGGGTTGAGCAAGAAAATAATTCGCGATCTTGCCGATATCTGCGCTGAGGTGGACTTCGACCTCTATGTCGGAGAGGAATAGCGCCTGCTCGATATTGGCGTGCCTGTGTCGATCGAGGTTGAAGACGTCTACCTGAGGAATCCTCTCGAATTTTTCGGGGAGTTCATATGAAGACGGGAAGGCGGGAAGCAAAATCTCTGGAAAATCTTCTCGCCTTCCCGCCTCCGTGTTTAATTTGTCGCTAAAATCAGCCACAGAATGAGGGAATTTAGGGGTCCGATAGATCTGGCAGAGGAATGTGTCGATGATGGATGTCGATCGTTCGTGGGACCTCTGCGATGCAGGAGCTGCACTTCCGCGGCACCGGCGAGGAGATCGTCTCATCGGGGCATCGGGCACCTACCAGGAGCGGGGGAACGAGCGGCAGGGTACGCGCTGGAGATCGCGTACGACGTGCTCGGGAACGTGAAGACGAAGGGGCAGGAGGTGGCCCGGTACGTGCCGATGTGGGGCGCCCCGGGCGAGTGGCANCGTGCCGATGTGGGGCGCCCCGGGCGAGTGGCAGAAGCAGGACGTGAT
>NZ_JEMA01001224.1 GCF_001589285.1 Sorangium cellulosum
GGGGACGCCGCGCCCGAGGCGCCCGGGCGGCCGAGCCCGGCGCGCGGCCGCCGCGCCCGGGCGAAGGCGGACTGACCGGCGCGTCAGTCAGGAGGGTGATGACGCCGGTCAGGCCGACCGGGGACGTCGCTCGTACCGCTCGACGATGTGCGCGAGGAAGTTGATCAGGGTCCGCGTGCCGAGCTGATCCGGGGAGATGCGGGCGAGGAGCGCCGGGACGTCGAGGCCCTCGGCCTCGAGGACCTCGCGCCGCCACGCGATGTAACCGGCGATGACGTCGTGGTCCATCTCGGGGTGGAACTGCACGCCATAGCAGGTGTTCGAGAAGCGGATCACCTGGTGGTCGTCGAGCTCGTTGAACGCGAGGCTCCGGGCGCCGTCGGGCAGCGCGCCGACAGTGTCGAGGTGGGTCGCGTGGGTCTCGAAGCTCGACGGGAGGCCGTCGAAGAGGGGGTCGTCGGCGCGGCGCTGGACGCGGATCCTGCCGATCTCGCGGCCGCGCGGGTTGCGGATGACCTCGCCGCCGAGCGCCTGAGCGAGGATCTGGTGGCCGAAGCAGATGCCGAACGTCGGGGTGCCGGCGCGCACGACGTCGCGCAGCCACGCCTCGGTGCGGAGCATCCAGGGCTCGCGGTGGGGGACGTTGGCCGACGAGCCGGTGATGACGAACGCGGCGGTCCCGGGGCCGTCCGGCGGGGGGGGCTCGTCGGCGCGGGCGTCGAAGGTGGCGTATCCGCCGCGCCAGGCGGCGCCGATCGTCTGCTCGATCAGGGCCGCGAACTGGCCGCGCCGCTCGAGGACCGGAGGGACGGGCTCGCCAGTCTTCACGATGACGATCTTCTTGTCCTGCTCCACCCTTTCAACATAGCAGAGCGCCCGCCGGGCGAGGGCGGGACTTGGCAGCGCGGGGCGGGGGCGCGAAGATGCTCCCGCATGTCTGCCTATGTCGTGTCGCGCCCTGTATGGCGCCGGTTTCGTCCGCGTTTCCTGGCCCGCGCCGCGGCGCACGTCAGGGCGGGCGGACACGCGGCCATCGTCCTGCCGGACGACAAGGTCGATCTCCTCCTCTCGGTCGACGCGAAGGGGGAGCTCACGGAGCTCGGGCTGTGGTCGCTCCTGTCGATCGAGCAGCAGCGCTTCCGCCGCGTGACCGAGGGCCCGGCCCAGGGGCTCGCGACGGCGCGGGTGAAGCGTCAATACGAGGGCTCGGTCCTCGACTGGTGCGAGCGCGACAGCGTGCACCCGGGCGCCGTCCGCGAGGTGGCGCTCGACTGCCTGGAGTGCGGGGCCTGCTGCCACGACGCCAACGTGGTGCTCGACGACGCGGACCTCTCGCGCTGGCGCGTGGCCGGGCGGGGCGACCTCGCGGGGCGCGCGTACGTGCAGCGGGCCCGGGACGGGAAGATCACGCTGCGCTTCGCGGCGAGCGGGCGCTGCCAGCACCTCTGCGAGGACAGGCGCTGCGCGATCTACGAGCTGCGGCCGGACAACTGCCGCGCGTTCGTGGTGGGGAGCGAGGCGTGCCTGTCGGCGCGCGAGGAGACGCTCGGGCTGCGGGACGGGGCATCGCCGGCGGACGCGGCGCGGTAGGCGCGGGGCGCGGCGGCGGCGGTGGCGGAGCGGCAGGCGCCGGCGAGCGCCTCGCGCGGGCCGCTGTCTCGTGACAGGGGAGCGTGACGTGGAGANGCTGTCTCGTGACAGGGGAGCGTGACGTGGAGACGACCATGGTGACAGGGGAGCGGGCGTCTGCCGCGCGGGTCCGGGCGCAGCGCATCGCGGGGCTCCTGATCTTCCTCGCCAACGGCTTCTGCATGGGCACCTGGGTGACGCGCATCCCCGACTTCAAGCGGGCCTTCGTGCTGAGCGAGGCGACGCTGGGCAACGTGCTGCTCGCGCCGGCGCTCGGCGCGTTCCTGGGGATGCCGATGGCCGGGTGGCTCGTCGCGCGCCTGGGGAGCCGCGCGGTGGCGGTGTCCTCGGGCGCGGCGCTCGCGATCAGCCTGTTCGGGCCGGGGCTCGCGCGGTCTCCGCTCGAGCTGTTCCTCGTGCTGACGTTCTTCGGGGCGTCGAACGGCGTGATGGACGTGTCGATGAACGCCAACGCCGCCGAGGTGGAGCAGGCGTGGGGGCGGCCGATCATGTCGTCGTTCCACGCCCTCTACAGCGTCGGGGGCCTCGCCGGCGCGGCGGCCGGCGGGGGGCTCGCGCACGCGGGGGTGACGCCGGCCGCGCACCTCTCGCTCGCGGCGGTGGCGGCGCTGCTCCTTGTCGTGCTGCTCTCGGGCTGGGTGCGGCCCGGCGTCCCGGCGCGGGATCCGCCGAAGAACCCGTTCGTGCTGCCGCCGCGCGCGATGTGGCCGCTCTGCGCGATCGCCTTCCTGTGCATGTTCGGCGAGGGGGCGATGGCCGACTGGAGCGCTGTGTACCTCCGCGACACGCTCGGCACGACGGCGGCCTTCGCGGCGACGGGGTTCGCGGCCTTCTCGGTGGCGATGGCGGCGGGCCGCTTCCTCGGCGACGGGGTGAGCAGCAGGCTCGGCCCGGTCGCGGTGGTGCGGGGCGGAGGCGTCCTCGTGGCCGTGGGGCTCGCCGCGGCGCTGCTGATCGGCCACCCGATGGCCGGCCTGATCGGGTTCGCGAGCGTGGGGCTCGGGCTCTCGTGCGTCGTCCCCACCGTCTTCAGCGCGGCCGCGCGCACCGGCCCCACGGGCACGTCGATCGCGGCGGTCGCGACGTTCGGCTACCTGGCGTTCCTCGGCGGCCCGCCCGTTGTCGGCCACATCGCCGCGGCGACGAGCCTGCCGTTCGCGCTGTCGCTCATCGTCGCCGGCGCGCTCGCCATCGTGCTGCTCGCGGGCTCCGCGGGCGGTCCGGCGCCGGCGCGCGGCGATCAGGGGGCGGGCGCGCCGTCCTGAGCCGGGGCGACGTCGGGCGCCGGGGCGACGCCGGGCGCCGCGGCGTCCTCCGGCGCGGCGATGTCCATGGCGCAGCGGAAGCCGATCCAGGCGTGCGCTGTCACGGGCGCGGCGGCGGTGCGGTACGTGGCGGAGAGCTTCTCGGGGCCGTCCAGGAAGCTCCCGCCGCGGACCACCTTGAGCGGGAAGGACGGGTCGCCCTGCGGGTCCTCGCCGCCGGGCGGCGGGAAGACGAGGCCGTCCGAGACCCACTCGGACACGTTGCCGGCGAGGTCGTAGAGGCCCTCGGGCGTGCGGTCGCTCGGGTGCGCGCCGGACGCGCAGGTCGCTACCTCGGTGCCGCGCGCGAGGCAGCCCTCGTTGCGGTCGTAGCAGGCGCGCTCGCAGGTCGGCGCGTCGTCGCCCCAGACGAAGGCGCGCCCCGCGGCGCCGCGCGCCGCGACCTCCCACTCCGCCTCGGTCGGCAGGCGCCGGCCCCGGAAGCGGCAGTAGCTCTCGGCCTGGGAGTAGTCGACGCAGTTGATCGGGTGCCCGGTCAGGTTGCGCGGCTCGTTGCAGCGCCGCGACCACGTCTCGGCCTCCCGCTGGTCCTCGGACGGCGCCGGCGCCTGCGCACCCGGCAGGGCCTCGGGCGTCAGCGAGACGTGATCCGCCGTCGAGCACATGCGCTGCTGCATGCAGGCGCGGTAGGCGCGGACGGTGACCTCGTTGCGATCGATGTAGAAGCCGCGGGTGAGCGTCACCTGGCGCGCCTCGCCCGCGGCGCCGATCGTGGTCGTGAGCGGCGCGATGTAGACCATGTCGGCCGGCGGCGCCGGGAGCGCGGCGGGCGCGGCGGGCGCG
>NZ_JEMA01001225.1 GCF_001589285.1 Sorangium cellulosum
CCCCCCCGCGTCCCCCTCTCGAGGTCGTCGTCACCGGCACCCGCACGCCCGAGAGCAGCCAGCGCGCCACGGTGCGCACGCGCGTCGTCACCCGCGAGGAGGCCGAGCGCCGCGGCGCCACCAACGTCGGCGAGGCGCTCGACGGCGAGCTCGGCGTCCAGGTCAACCCGAGCGCCTACGGCTCGCTCGGCAACCCGAGCGCCATCCAGATCCAGGGCTTCGACCTCGACCGCGTCCTCGTCCTCGAGGACGGCGAGCGCGTCATCGGCGACGCCGGCGGCGCCATCGACCTCTCCTCCCTCCCGCTCAGCGACGTCTCCCGCATCGAGCTCGTCACCGGGCCGACGAGCTCGCTCTACGGCGCGAGCGCCATCGGCGGCGTCGTCAACGTCCTCTCCGGCCCCCCCGCCCACCCCGGCTTCAGCGGCCGCGGCCGCCTCGAAGGCCGCAGCCGCGCCGGGCTCCTCGTCCAGGGCTCCGGCGCCTACCGCGGCGAGCGCGCCTGGGCCAGCGCCGACGCCTCGCTCCAGCGCGAGGACAGCCTCTCCCTCCGCGAGGGCAACCCCGCCACCGCCCTGCCCGATCGCGCCCAGCACCTCGTCGGCCTGCGCGCCGGCGCCGCGCTCGGCCGCGGCATCGACGTGCGCCTCCGCGCCCGGTGGATCCACGACGATCAGGACGGCCTCGAGCAGCTCGTGCGGCCAGGCCTCCGCCCGTACCTCTTCGATCTTCCCGAGGTGACCGACCGCGTCACCCTCCACCTCACCGAGACGCTCGACCTCGGCGGCGGCTCCAACCTGCGCCTCGCCGCCGGCCGGCAATGGGCCTTCCGGACGAGCGGCCGCGACCTGCGCGGCTCGCCCCTCTCGGAGCTGCGCGAGCGCTCGGGCACCCTCCAGAGCTACGAGGCCATCGCCACCCTCGCCCACGGGCAGCTCACCTGGGTGATCGGCGGCCGCGCCGAGGTCGAGTCGCTCACCCAGGAGCTCACGACGACCGAGGTCTCCACCTCGGGCACCTCGCAGAGCGCCTTCGACGAGGTGCCCGACACCGAGCTCGGCAGCGCTGCGCTCTACGGCCAGCTCGCGTGGAAGATCACCGACCGCCTCACCCTCATGCCCGGCGTCCGCGGCGAGTACTGGCCGCGCTACGGCGGCGTCGTCGCCCCGCGCCTCGCCCTCGCCTACAGGTCCGCGCCGTCGCTCACCCTGCGCATCTCCGGCGGGCGCGGCTTCCGCGCGCCCAGCGCGAAGGAGCTCGGCTTCTCGTTCGACCACTCGGGCCTCGGCTACATCCTCGAGGGCAACGAGGATCTCGCCCCCGAGACGTCCTGGGGCGTGAACGGCGATGTCACGTGGACCCCCGGAGAAGGCCTCACCCTCCGCGGCGGCGCCTTCTCGAACTGGGTCGATCACCTGATCGACATCGACCCGATCCCCATCCGCTCGTCCGGCGGCGTCGACACGTATACCTACATGAACATCGCCAGGGCGCGCACCGCGGGCGTCGAGCTCTCCGCGACGTTCCAGGCGGCAGCGTGGCTCCGCGCCGAAGCCGGCTATGCCTACCTCTGGACGCGCAACGACGACCCCGCCGTCCGCGATCAGCCGCTCTCCGGCAGGCCGCCGCACACAGCGCAGGCGGCGCTCCGCGCCGAGCTGCCGCTTCGCTTCGAGCTCGTCACCCGGCTCCGGACCCTCACCAGCGCGTTCGTNCCGGCTCCGGACCCTCACCAGCGCGTTCGTCGCGACGGGCCTGCGCGCGCCCGGGTTCACCACGCTCGACGCGCGGCTCGCGCGGCCGCTCTGGCCCTCGTCGCAGGCCTACGTCGGCGTCAGGAACGTCCTGGGCGCGCAGAAGGACCCTGGCCGCATCGGCGATCACCGGCCCCTCGAGGGGCGCACCGTCTACCTCGGCGTGGTCGCCGAGCTACCGTGGGAGGACTCATGACAAGAGGGTCGATCGTCGCAGCGCTTCTCCTTCTCACCCCGGCGTGCAGCGACGATGTGGGCAATGATGGGGAGGACGGCGCGCTCCTCGAGGTCGAGGTGCCGGCCTCCGGCCGCGTCTTCCTCCGGCTCGCCACGCCCGAGATCGTCGCCCCTGCCGGCGACGGCGCGGCGTCCACCGACTGGGATCTCGCCCTCTCGGGCTACGACGTCTTCACCAACAGCGGCCTCAGCGGCCCCGGCGACGGCGGGGCGCTGCCGCTCACCCTCGAGGACACCAGGGCAGGCCAGCTCCCGAACACCCCGTTCCTCCTCACGGACGAGACCGGCGGCGCCTTCACGCGGTGGTACGCCTACGACGGCGAGTCGCACGTCGCCTTCAGCCGGTATCACATCCACGCGATCGAGCACGAAGGGCGCTACTGGAAGCTCCAGATCCTCTCCTTCTATGGAGAGGTGGAGGGCGCGCCGGTCACCGCGCTCTACCAGCTCCGGGTCGCCGAGGTGCTCCCCGACGGCGCCGGCGAGACGGTCGACATCAAGGATCTCGACGCGACAGCGGGCGACATCGACGCCCTCGAGAGCGCGCCGAGCGCCTGCCTCGACCTCGCGGGCAACCGGCAACTGATGCTCACGCCGGCCGAGGCGCGCGAATCGACGGAGTGGCACGTCTGCTTCCGCCGATCGCTCGTCAGCGTCAACAGCGAGCTCGGCGGCCCCGGCGCCGCGCGCGGCGCCGACCTCCAGGAGAAAGAGACCCGGTCCGAGGCGCTCGCCGACGTCAAGGAGCGCACCGCCGCGTCGGAGCGAGCGCGGTTCGACGCGGCCGACTACCAGGCCCTCACGGATCCCGCCGTCCGCTACCGCGGCGACCACGTGGCGACCGCCTTCACCGGGCGCTGGCTCGAGCCCGGATCGAGCCCGCCCGCGCCGGCCAGGGACACAGCGTGGCTCGTCCAGAGCGCAGATGGCCAGTCGCGCTTCGTGGCCGTATTCGAGCGCTTCGTGGGCGCGACGGACGCATCCCCGGGACGGGTGATAATGCGCGTCAAGCAGGTGGAATGACCGACACGCGCGCCTTCGGGCGCCGCGGAGCGGTCAGGAGACTGCGCGGCGCGTGACTTCGCAGAGCGACGCGACCATACTGCGCGCGCTCGGTGAGGGCCTACCTCACCCTTCGTAAGGAGCCTGCTTATGACAGAGTCGCTTGCCCCCGCATCGAGCGCCGCAGGTCGGTCCCGCCAGCAAGGGACGCCGGAGGGCGAGCGAGGGGCGACGCGGGCGCGCCGCGGGGGCCTGTTCGCCGCGGGGGTGCTCGCCGCGCTCGCCGCGGGGGCCTGCGGCGGCAGGGTGGTGGTCGACGGGTTCGAGCCGCCCGACGGCGCCGGGGGTTCCGCGGGGACCGGCGGCAGCACGAGCGCCGCCACGCCGGACCCGACGGGCTCCGGCCAGGGTGGCGACATCAACGAGGGCGGCGCGCCGCCGATTCCGCCGCTCGTCGAGGAGGATCTCGGCGAGATCGCCATCGGTGTCCCCGTCCCGGTGGATATCCCGCCAGGCACCCTCGGCTTCACGGCCATCGCGCAGCTCATGACCTCGCCGCCGAGCTTCGATCCGATCGGCATCGCGGAGATCTACGGCCCCGATGGCAGGACGTTCATGGCGGACTACACGATCCCCGGCACCCTGGCCAGCTTCTACAACCAGGGGATCGGCACGGCAGCCGTGCCCCAGACGGGCGCGGCCGCGTCCGTGCCACTTGTGCCAGGCACGTACTGGATCACGATCGGCGACGGCGGCTTCGGCCGCCCGACGGCGCCGACGCGCCTCTCGGTGTGGCGCCGCCAGACGCTCGACGGCCGCTTTCACGGCGGGAAGCTCGACATCAACGCCTTCATCGCGGGCGAGGCGATCTCCGAGGAGTACCTGCAGAGCGCGCTGCGCAGGGCCTACCAGGGGTTCGTGGGCCTCGACGTGGGCAGCGTCACGGTGCATCGCCTGGGGGCAGAGTGGGGCTTCGTCGACGAGGAGCTCCTCCCGATCTTGCTCGAGCAGACGGCCGGCGCCCGCGGCCGGCCGGCGCTCAACGTGATCGCCGTGTCACAGTTCGGCGGCAGGCTCGAGAGCGCTGCCGGCGCGACGCCCTCCGCGCCCTCGGTCGCTGTGGAGCACGGCACGCATCTCAGCGGCATCGTTGTCACGCTCTTCGAGGATCCCCAGGTCGACACGGCCATCCTGCGCCACGAGCTCGGCCATTTCACCGGGCTGTTCCACACGACCGAGATCGAGCCCGCCTTCGCCGACCCGCTCGACGACACAGTGCGGTGCGACGACGCGCTCGAGCTGCTCGAGCTCTGCCCCGACTACGACAACATCATGTTTCCGACGGGCGGCGACTTCTCGGGCCGGATGACGCCGCAGCAGACGACCATCGTGCAGGCGAGCGCTGTCTACCGCGGGATCGTCGAGAACGGAGGCGGCGCCGCCGACCCGCTCCCGGCGGGCCGCGGCCCATCCCCCGCCGGCCGCGCTCCGGACCCGGCCGGCCGCGGCCAGGCCG
>NZ_JEMA01001226.1 GCF_001589285.1 Sorangium cellulosum
CTGCGCGACGGCGCCGTGCCCGAGCGGCGCGAGCCGCGCCTCTGGGCGCGCGCGCGCCGCGCCCTGCCGTTCGCGCTGGCGATCGGGCTCGTCGCTTTCGTCCTCGGCCGCCTCGACTTCGGCGCCTTCCGCGCCGCCCTGGCGCGCGTCGACGCCCCGCTCTTCGGCGCGTCCGCCGCCCTCTTCATCCTCGCGCTCCTCGCCGCCGACACGTTCGCGACAGTCCTCGTCTACCGCCGCCTGATCGCCCCCGTCGCCTTCCGCGATTTCTTCGTCCTCCGCGGCGCCTCCTACCTCCCGTCGCTGCTCAACCACCACGTCGGCCAGGCGTTCATCACCGTCTTCCTCGCGCGCGCGCACGGCGCGCCGCTCGCGCGCGTCGCCGGCGCGACGCTCGTCGTCTACGCCTCGTGGCTCGGCTGCCTCCTCCTCCTGGGCGCGGTCGCCGTGCCGGCGAACGGCGGGCCGCTCGCCGTGTCCGCCCTGCTCCTCGGCGCCGGCGTCCTCTACCTCGCGCTCCTCGCGCTGCGCCCTGCCCGCCTCGCCCGCACGCGGCTCCTCGCCCCGCTCTTCGAGGCGGGGGTGCGCGGCCACCTGGTCGCCCTCGCCGCGCGCGTGCCGCACGTCGTCGTCCTGTTCGTCGGCACCTGGCTCCCCTTCTGGTTCTTCGGCGTGCGCATCCCCCTCGGGGCTGCCCTGACCTACATCCCGATCCTCATGGTGGCGGTGACGCTCCCCCTCACCCCGCAGGGCTTCGGCACGCGCGACGTGCTCGCCGCCGCGCTGTTCGAGGGCTTCGCGGCCGGCGTCACGCGCGAGGAGCGCCTGGCCGCCATCGCCGCCGCGACGACGACGTGGGCGGTGGCGCTCACCCTCGTCGAGGCCGCGCTCGGTCTGGCCCTGCTCCGTGGCGCCTTGCCCCACGTCGAGGCGAAGGACACCGCCGGCGCAGCCCCCTCCGACGCCGCCCCCCCCGGCGCCCCTCGCAGCGAGCCGGGTTGACGCGGCTCGACGCGACGGCTGTCGCGGCGTTGTCACGGGATTTGCTTGAATCGCAGAAACCAGGAGCCTGGGACACAGCGCAGGAGCAGAGAGGAAAAGAGAACGCCGCGAGAGGGAGCCTGAGACTGGGCGACAGAAGCCGAGAGAACGACCTCGAGAGGGTCGACGCGACAGCCTTCGAGCTATAGTCTTTCGTTCCTTGCCGCGCCTTTCGTCCTCGTCCTCCTGGTCTGACGTCACCCGCTGAGCGTCGCCGCTCCGGGCGGTCCGCGCAGAACGACCACCGATGAACAACCTGTATCGCTTCCTCGCCTCTTCCGATCACACCGTCGCGCGCGCTGTGCGCCATGTGCGACATCAGGTGCGCACCTTCACCCTGCCTGCGCCGCGGCCGGTCGTGGTCCCGATGCGCATGGCGTTCGAGGCGGCCCGCGAGGCGTACTACTTCGGTGCTCGCGTGTTCGTCTGCGAACCGCATTTCAAGTCGCACTGCACGCAGTACGGCAAGGGCGTACGGACCGGGAACTTCATTCACTACATCCAGGGTCGCGGCGACATCCTCCTTGGCGACAATGTTGTGCTCGACGGCAAGATCAACATCGTCTTCGCCGCGCGCTTCGCGGACCGCCCGACCCTGCGGATCGGCGACAACACAGGGATCGGGCACGAGTGCCGGCTCATCGTCGGCAAGTCGATCACGATCGGCAAGCACTGCCGGATCGCGGGGAGCGTCTACATCCTCGACTCGAGCGGCCACCCGAGCGATCCGGAGGACCGGAAGCGGGGCCTGCCCCCCGCGGACAGCGAGGTGCGGCCCGTCGTCATCGAGGACAACGTCTGGCTCGGCGCCCGCGCCATGATCTTCCCGGGGGTGACGGTCGGCGAGGGCAGCGTTGTCTCGGCGGGCTCGATCGTCATGGCCGATGTCCCGCCGTACACGGTCGTCGCTGGCAACCCGGCGCGCCGGGTTGCATCCCTCCGGACCGAGCCGCCGCCGCCGTTCGTCGAGGCCGCGGGCCGCGCCGACGCGAGGAGCAACGACGCGGGCGGGAGCCGCTCGCTGGCCGACAGCGCATCTTAACCCTGGAGCTCCTGATGGCGATTGAGGTGGAGAAGGTGATCGATGTCATCGTCACGGTCGGCGGCCTGCCGGCTGCGATCAAGCCCGATGACGACATCTACGACGCGGGGTTCTCCTCGATTCGCGCGCTCCAGCTCCTCACCGAGCTGGAGGACGGGTTCGGCGTGACCCTGCCCGACGACAGGTTCAGCGTCGCCCGCACGCCGCGCGCGCTGTGCGAGCTGATCCAGGAGCTTACCCCGTGAGGAAGACCGTCACCGTCGAGCTCGCGACGCCTGCGACCGAGATGGCGCAGGAGGAGATCCCGAAGCAGATCGCCTTCCTCTCGAAGGAGATCTCGAGCATCCGCTTCGTCCGCGAGGGCGCCGCGCTCGAGTTCGAGGCCCCCGAGGAGCGCGGGGCCGACCTCGCGCGCGCCGCCGAGGCCCTCGCGCGCACCATGCAGCGCAGCCTGCGGCAGCTCACGCGGAAGCTCGTGTACCGCAGCCCGGCGTGCGACAGCGTGGAGTTCCGCGGCGGCGCGCTCCCTGACGGCATCACGCAGATGGGCCAGGGCCAGGTCGCCCTCGAGGGGCTCCCGCTGCGGCTCTACCGCTACTTCGATCGCTCGCTGGAGGCGCTCGGCGCGCCGTTCTCGCCGAGCCCGATCCTCGTGCCGACCTTGATCCCGGCGGCGACGCTGGCGAAGTGCGACTACTTCCGGTCCTTCCCCCACATCGTCACGTTCACGTGCCACCTGCCGGAGGACATGCCGCGCATCGAGGACTTCCGCGCGCGGCACCAGGACCGGGAGACGCTCGACGATCGGGCGCTGAGCGACATGGCGCACCCCGAGGTGTGCCTCTCGCCGGCTGTCTGTTACCACGTGTACGCCGCGAACCGCGATCGCGTGCTGCCGGCGGCCGGCGCGCGCTACGCGCTCGCGGGCCGCTGCTTCCGCTACGAGTCGAGCAAGATGGTCGATCTGCGGCGGCTCTGGGAGTTCACGATGCGGGAGATCGTCTTCCTCGGCTCGCGGGAGAACGTCCTCGGGCTGCGCGAGCAGGGGAACGAGCTCGTGGCGCGCTACCTCGACGAGCACCGGCTGGCCGGCGAGATCCGGACGGCGAGCGATCCGTTCTTCATCGCGCCGGACGCGGCCGCGAAGACGTACTTCCAGATCAGCAGCGAGACGAAGTACGAGATCTCGCTGATGCTCCCGGGCGACGAGCGGGTGGCCGCCGGCTCGCTGAACTACCACACCGACTTCTTCGGCCGCGCGTTCAGCTGCAACATCGAGGGCGCAGGCCCGATGCACAGCGTGTGCATCGCGTTCGGCCTGGAGCGGTGGGTGTACGCGTTCCTCGCCCAGCACGGCAGCGACCCGGCCGGGTGGCCGGAGATCGTGCGGCGCGCCCCCGAGATGGCCGGCCTGTAGGCCCACCGCGGTTCCGTCTCCCGGGCGTTTCTGCGAGGCTGGCGGCGATGCAGATCGAGCACGTCGACCCTGTCGCCGCGGCGGAGGAGGCCAGCCTCGTCCTGCGCGAGGCGTGGCCGCCGCCGGCCCTCCACTACACGGCCGACTACCTGAGGTGGCAGCTCAGCTTCCCCGGCCCGGCGCCGCGGGCCGTTCTCGCGCGCGACGGCGGCGAGCCGGCCGGCTTCATCGGCGTCTCGCCGCGCCGCTTCCGCTTCCGCGGCGTCGCGTCGGACGGATACGTGCTGTCGTTCGTGAGCGTGCGCCCGCGGTTCCAGGGCCAGGGGCTGGCGAGCCGGCTGTACGCGGAGCTGCTCGCCGGGCTCCGCGCGTCCGGCCTGCCGACCGTCGTGTTCGTGGAGGCGCAGTCCGCGCCCGCCAGGCGCGCGCTCCTCAAGGCGGTCGACCAGGCCGGGTTCCGGCGGAAGGCGCTGGCCGCGTGCCGCAACCACGGCTTCGTCCCCCGCGCGAGCGCCGCGCCGCTGCAGGCCGCGGCCGCGCCGGCGGCGGTGGAGGACGTGCTCGCGGCGATCGCGGCGTGCGGTGAGGAGCGCGTCCTGTGGTCGGCGCCCGACGCGGCGCAGCTCGAGCACAGCCTGCGCGATCCCCGGCCGCGGCGGCTGCTGCGCGTCGAGGAGGCGGGCCGGGCCGTCGGGGCCGCGGCTGTGTTCCTGTCGGAGGTCGCGACAGCCGCCGGGGTCGAGCGGGTGCCGACGGTCGACGCGCTCTACCTGCCGGAGCCGACCGCCGACAGGGTCGCGGCTGTGCTGCGCGCGGCCTCGACGATGTTCGCCGGGCAAGCGACCGTGCCGGCGGTGAGCGCGCCCAATCTGGCGATCGTCCCCGGGGACCAGCTCAGGCCGGCCGGCGCGCGCCCGACGGCCGCGACCTTCGACGCGTTCGTCGTGCACCCCGAGGGCGGTCCGTGGCTGGACGCCGAGGTGACCAACCTCGAGGTCGTCTGAGGCGGCGGCGCGGCGAGGACATCCATCTGCGGCGCAGATGGGATCCATGAGGGGAATGCCGATTCACAAGATGGATCGGCGGGCACATGCTGGTGCCATGAACAACGCGCCTTCGATGCAGGTCCGCCGGTCCGGCGAGCGCGGCTATGCCGACCGCGGCTGGCTCCAGTCGTATCACACGTTCTCGTTCGCGGATTACCACGACCCGGACCACATGGGCTTCCGGGCGCTGCGGGTGATCAACGACGACTACGTCGCTCCGGGTCGCGGGTTCGGGACGCACCCGCACCAGAACATGGAGATCGTCACCTATGTCCTGGAGGGCGAGCTCGAGCACAAGGACAGCATGGGCAACGGATCGATCATCCGCCCAGGCGAGGTCCAGCGCATGTCCGCGGGCACGGGGGTGTTCCACAGCGAGGTGAACGCCTCGAAGACCGGCGTGACGCACCTCTTGCAGATCTGGATCGTGCCGGACCGGAGCGGGTACGAGCCGAGCTACGAGCAGAAGGCGTTCTCCGAAGAAGAGCGCCGGGGCAAGCTGCGGCTTGTCGCCTCGCGGGACGGGCGCGAGGGATCGGTGACGGTCCACCAGGACGTGAGCGTCTTCGTCGGGCTCCTCGAGCAAGGACAGGAGGCGCGGTACGAGCTATCGCCTGGCCGCAATGCCTGGGTCCACGTCGCGCGCGGGAGCGTCGAGCTGAACGGGACGCTGCTCGAGGCGGGCGACGCGGCGTCGGTCAGGGCGGGCGGGTCGCTGCGCCTCGTCGGGAAGGACGGGGGAGAGGTGCTGTTGTTCGACCTTGCGTGAAGCGCCGCCTGACGGAGATTCCGGTGGCCACCCAGCTTGCTGACGGGCGGCGCCCGCTGCATAGAGCGAGCCATGGATGCCATCGAACTTCTCGAACGCCATCATCGCGAGCTGGAGCAGCAGTTTTCCAGCCTCAAAAAGGCCTCTTCCGTCTCGCCTGAGCAGTTCTCCACGGCCGCGGACCTCCTCGCCACCCACATCACCATCGAGGAGCAGCACTTTTACCCGGCGGTCCGGGCCCGCCGCACCGAGGATATCCTCCTCGAGTCGCTGGAGGAGCACCTGTCCCTCAAGCGCGTGCTGGCCGATCTCCTGGCCCTGGAGACAACGGACGAGAAGTTCGGGCCCAAGCTCCACGTGCTCGCCGAGCAGCTCGAGCACCACCACAAGGAGGAGGAAGAGAACCTCTTCCCCAAGGTCAAGAAGCTCCTCGACGACGCCGGGCGCGAGGAGCTCGGGCAGGAGATGCAGGGCAGGATGAACGAGCTGAGGCGAAGCGAGCCCCGCAAGCTCGTCCTCGACCAGACCGACGCCGCGGCGCCCCTCCCCTGAGCGACGCGCGCAAGCCCGTCTCGCGCCCTCCCGGCGGCGCGGGGCGGCCCCTTCGCCCCCCGCCCTCGTGAGCCCGGGACCGCGAAGCGATTGTTGGAAATGACACCGGGACGCAATGCGCGCGTCCCAGAGCTCACGCCAGACCCGCGAGAACGTCGGAGAACGTCGCGTGCTCCCCGCGAGCGAGGAGCAAGCAAGAACACGGTCCGGTCGAATACGATTTTTGTAGAAGGAGTTCCCGTACCGTTGTTATTGTATTTTGCCGCGATTCACGCGGCTGGAGTCCGGTACGGCATCGGGCGCCGGGGGTGTGGCGAGGAAGCTGGTAGAGATGATCTGATGCCAGGCGCTGGCTGCTCGGTGCGGCGGGCGCGGCCTGTGGCGGCGATCGCCGGTGCGGGCGAGCGCTGGACAGCGCCCAGAGGGGATCTTCGACGGAGGTAGGATGACCGCTCGACCTGTACTCTCGATAGATACATCCTTCGATCCGGACAGCGCCTGGTTCGCCGCTGGCCGCACGCAGCTCTATGGTCGTATGGGAGAGCAGTTCTCCATCGTGCCGTTCGGGCGCGCCAGCGCGGAGCGGAGGAGGATCCTCCGCCAGATCGCCCGCGCGGAGGGCGCGGGCAACCCCTTCCGTGCGATCGTCGTGTCGTCCCACGGCAGGACGAGCTGTGTTGTCGACGACGAGTCGCCCGACGGGATCCTGATCTCGCACGAGAGCCCGGCCCAGGAGATCGAGCTCTGGGCGCGCGGTCGCGTGCTCTATTTCTGCAGCGGCGAGACAGCGAGCGGCCCGCTGTTCGACAGGCTCCTCGAGGCGGGGGCGCGCGCTGTGGTCGGGTTCACGGGGAGGCTCTGCGCCACGACCGTCGACGGCAAGTTCTACTGGAGGCAGCTCGATCAGGAGCTCGTGACGTGCGCGTTGCACGACCAGCAGGCCCCGGGGTTCGAGCGGGCGAGGCAGCAGTTCCTGGAGCGCGTCGCGACGCGCGTCGCCGGGCTCCCCGACGGCACGACCCGCGAGGAGCTCTCGCGGTTGATGGACCTGCTCGTATCGATGGTGATCCGCGGCGCCCAGAAGCCCTGACCAGCCCCGCCCCGCCCTGCCCACGAGGACAGGGCTCCCTCCACCCACGAACCGCGCTCTCCTCCACCTCTTCATCTCTTTCCTCTGTGCCCTCTGTGCCTCTGTGGTTCGCCCTCTCTTCTCGAAACAGAGACGAGCACGATACGCAGGGACAGCGGCCCGAGCGGCCCGGAGATAGAGAGAAAAGCAGAACCGCAGGGGCGCAAGGGAGAGAGAGAGAAGAGATAGGGATACATCGGCTCTTTCTCCTCCCGGCGCCCAGGTGCTCTGTATCCTTCTCGCCCGAGCACCACGCCTGAGCGGCCCTGGTAGGATGCCGCGCGGTCCTGTAGATCCAGGAGGGCGATGAGACGCAATGCCCTGACCTCGCTCTCCTCGGCGACGCTCCTGCTCGTGGCCACCGGGACCGGCGACGCCCTCGCCAGCCGGCCCGCGGCCGCGGCGCGCACGACGTCGTTCCTCGACGGCGGGCGCCGCGTCGCTGTCGAGCGGCTCGGGCCGGCAGCGCTGGAGAGGTCCGGCAGCGCGCTCGCGCCGGTGCGGCTCCACTACCCCGGCGGACGGACAGTCCAGGCGAGCGTGGGCGCGACAGCGATCGTGGAGGTCGAGCCGGGCGCCGAGGGCGCGCTCGCCGCGGCGGGCGTGGAGGTGGTGAGACCGCTGATGGCCTCGATCGGGCTCTGGCTCGTCAGGGATGCCGGCGGCGGCGACGGCCTCGACCTCGCCGAGCGCCTGCAGGGCGCGGCGCGGCCGGCCTTCCTGCGCGAGGCGATCCCGGACCTGCACGTGCGCCTCGCGGCGCGCGGGGCGCCGTTCACGCCGAACGACCCGCGCCTGCCAGGACAGTGGTACTTCGACGACCTCAGGATGGAAGAGGCCTGGGGGCGCACGCGGGGAGACGCGGCCACATCCATCGTCGTCGTCGACACCGGCTGCGACCTCGATCACCCCGACCTCGCCGCGAAGATGGATCCGGGCCGCGACGTCATCGACGGCGACGACGACCCCACCTACAAGCCGGGCGAGGCCGGCGTGAGCCACGGGACGGCCTGCGCCGGCCTTGTCGCGGCCGACACCGACAACGGCGTGGGCATCGCCGGCGGCTGCCCCGCCTGCAGGGTGCGGTGCGTGCGCCTCCTCGACGACGAGCCGCGGCCCATCTCCCAGTCGGTCGACGCCTTCGAGTTCGCCCTGCAGGTCAACGCCTCCATCGTGTCGAACAGCTGGGGATACGCCGAGCCGATGCCCGTCCCGCGCGTTGTCGAGGACGCGATCAACCGCCTCTTCGAGGCCGGCCGCGACGGGAAAGGGGCGCTCATCCTCTTCGCCGCGGGCAACGACGACAGGGAGATCGGCGAGGACGAGCTCCAGGCCGTGCGCGGCGTCCTCACCGTGGGCGCCGTCAACCACCTGGAGGAGGAGACGTCGTTCACGAACCGCGGGACCTCCGTGGATCTCGTCGCGCCCACGGGGACGCTGACCACCGACATCGCCGGGAGAGAGGGCGACACATCGGACGATTACACATCGCTGTTCGGCGGCACCTCGTCGGCGTGCCCGGTGGCGGCCGGCGTCGCGGGGCTGCTCGTGAGCGCGGCGCCCGACCTGACCGCGGGCGAGCTGTACGACCTCATGATCCGCACGGCGCGGCCGGCGCCGTACGCGGCGCCCGACGAGAGCGGGCACGATCCGATCTTCGGGTACGGGATCATCGACCCGGTCGCGGCGCTCCGGGAGGTGCTCGGGGACGAGCCGCCGCCGCCGCCGCCGCTGGACGGCGAGGGCGAGCACGCCGGCGCCGAGGCCGAGCAGCNCGGCGAGGGCGAGCACGCCGGCGCCGAGGCCGAGCAGCGCGGCTGCGCGTGCGCGACGGCCGGCGCGCCGTC
>NZ_JEMA01001227.1 GCF_001589285.1 Sorangium cellulosum
GCCGACGCTGCGCCTGCAGCGCCGGAGCAAGCGCAGCCGCCCGCCGTTCAGGTCCCGCCGCCCCCTCCTCCTGGAGCGGCTGCGGCCACGGCGCCGCCCCCGCCGCCCCCGCCGGTGTTCGCGCCGATGGCCGATGCGGCCGTGGTCACGGAGCAGCAGCCGCTCGCGGGGTGGCACGGCGGCTTCTTCCTCCGGGACGCCAATGACACCTTCCGGCTCTACCCGAAGGCCCGGATGCACCTCGACTTCCAGAGCAGCTTCGGCCGCGGGGTCTCGGACGTGGGCGCGGCCGACGGCGGGAACGCGCTGCAGCCGCGCTTCTTCGTCCGTCGCGCCCGCCTGGAGTTCGACGGCGAGTTCCTGAAGCGATGGTCGTTCAAGCTCGACGTCGACTTCGCCGGCCAGGCGCTCGGGAACGCCAACGGCAGGGCCGAGACCTCCGCCGCGCCGGCGGGCCAGGCGCCGAGGGCCGAGACCGCGCGCTTCGCCCCGGTGCAGACCACGAGCCCGAACGTGGCGCTCGCCGACGTCTGGATCAACTACTCGGTCCTGCCGGCGCTGAACTTCATGTTCGGGCAGTTCAGCTCGCCGTTCGGGATCGAGACCCAGACGAGCAGCAACGCCATCACCTTCATGGAGCGCAACATCGCGATCCGGAGCTTCGCCCACCCGGAGGCCAAGAGCATCGGGGTGATGGCGTGGGGCGACGTCGCCGACAGGATGCTCGGCTACGGCATCGGCGTGGTCGCCGGCGATGGCCAGAACCGGCCCGGCGTCGACGCCCCGCCCGATTTCATCGGCCGCGTGTTCGCGCGCCCGTTCGCCGGCGACAAGAAGGGGCTGCTCGCCAAGGCGCAGATCGGTATCAGCGCGCAGCACGGAGAGCGCGACCAGGACTACGTGGGATACGACTACGCGCCCATCAGGACGGGGCAGGGGTACACGCTCTGGAGCGGCGGCTACAGGGATTCGCTGGACCGGCAGATCCACGTCATCCCGTCGGGCGCGCAGAACGCGATCGGCGGTGAGCTGCGGCTGCCCATCAAGATGGTCGAGCTGCGGGCGGAGGCGTACTACCTCGCGAACAACACCCGCGAGGCCGTGGAGGGCTATCAGCTCACCAACACCGAGCGGCTCGGCCGGGTGAAGGGCCTCGGCTGGTACGTGCAGCTCTCCGCGTGGCCCGTGGGCGACGCCTTCGTCACCGGGGATCCCGGGTACAGCCCGCGCCCTGCGAAGGTCGATCTGACGAAGGAGCCCGAGAAGCCGAAGTCGGGGCTCGAGGTCGCGGCGCTCCTCTCGGGGATCAACGCGACGTACGACGGCGCGACCCGCAAGGATAGCGAGCACGACGACGACACGCCGGGCGCCGAGGGAGGGCCGGGCACCGATCTCGACGTCCTGCAGATCGGCGTCGCCGCCAACTACTGGCACACGAAGAACGTGCGGCTCAGCGTGAATTACAACGCCTACCTGACGCCGGGCAGCGGATCGGACGAGAACCTCCTCCGGGTGCCTGGCAACACCCTGAAGCGGGCCGACGCGCACGCGCTCCACGAGCTCGGCGCCCGGCTCGGCCTGTCCTTCTGAGCCGCGGCGCTGCCCTCCTCGGCGCGGCCGGCGACGCGGCCGCGCCGCTCGATCGTTTGCCCTCCAACGAATATCGCCGGGCGCCGCGCTGGGCGGCGCCGCGCCGCGCCGCCCGCGCCCGCCGGCCGGGGGCGCGCCTCAATTTTGGCCCAGCGCGCCGCGGCGGGGTACCCGTCGGCCATGCGCGACATGCGTCAGTGGATCGCCGTCGGCGCGGCCGTCGGGCTCGTTGCCGTGACCCTCCCCATGCTGCGCGAGCACGACGTCCAGCTCGGGGGATTGCTCGCCAAGAAGACGACCGCCGGCGGGCCGACGATCACGCGAAAGGTGACGCCGCCGCCGCTCACGGACCTCGATCTGACGCGCATCGACGACCGGCGGAGCCCGCCGACGGCGCCGGCGCACGGCGGCCGCGTCGCGGAGCTGACCATCAACCCGATGTACCAGCGCGCGGCGCTCGGCTTCCTGCGGGCGGGCCAGGTCCCGGAGGGCGCTGTCGTGATGACCGATATCCGCACCGGGAAGGTGCTGGTCTGGGCCAGCTACGTGAACGAGGGGGCGCTCCACGACGTCGCCGCCGAGGCCACCGCGCCGTCGGCGAGCATCTTCAAGGTCGTGACCGGCACCGCGCTCATCGAGGCCGGCCTGAGCCCGAGCACCAAGCAGTGTTATTCGGGCGGCGAGCACTCGATCCGGCCCGCCGACATGATCGACAACAAGCGGCGCGACAAGTACTGCGCGACGCTCGGGCAGGCCATGGGCCGGAGCATCAACACGGTGTTCGCGCGCCTCGCCGCCAAGAACCTCGATCACGAGAAGCTCGGCGCCGTGGCCGCGAAGCTCGGCTGGGGGCAGGACACGCCGTTCGACGTGAAGGTCGCGACGAGCACGATCGCGCTGCCGGAGGACGAGCTCGGCTTCGCGCGGACCGCGGCGGGCTTCTGGAATACGACGCTTTCGCCGTTCCAGGGGGCGAACCTGGCGACCATCGTCGCCAACGGCGGCGAGATGATCCGGCTCCACGTCGTGTCGAGCGTCCAGGACGAGGTCGGCGAGATCTACCAGGGCGCGAGCGAGCGGCAGGTGCTCAAGCGCGTGATGGACGAGAGCACGGCCAGCGCCGTGACCACGATGATGGAGGCGACGGTGGATAACGGGACGAGCTACCGATCGTTCCACGATCGCAACGGTCGCGCGTACCTCCCGGATATCCGCGTCGCGGGCAAGACGGGGACGCTCACGAAGCCGACGCCCGAGGGACCTTTCTACACGTGGTTCGTCGGCTTCGCCCCGAGCCGCAAGCCGGAGGTCGCGATCTCCGTGATGGTCGCGAACGGCGCGAAATGGCGGGTGAAAGCGACCAACGTGGCGTGCGACATGCTCCGCACCTACTTCGCGGATCAGGGCGCGCCCGGCGTCAGCGATCCGAACAATCGGACGGGCGCGACAGCCAAGCGCCGCTGACGTCCGCCGACGCACCTCGGCGCCGGATCCGACCCGGCCCGCATTGCCTCACGCCGCGCGACGCAGCCGGCGGCGCCTGGGACCGGAGCGCCCGCCACACGGGCGCGGCGCAGCGCCGCTGCGCCCGATCGGGCTGGGCATCGGACCAGCGATCGCCTAGCCTGTGCGCCCCCGCGGCAAGGCTGAGAGCGTTCGCCTCGTTCCGCCCGGCCCGCGGCTCGCCGCCCTGGCGACAGACGACGCGGCGAGTCGACGCGCCCGCTCGGCGGCCGGCAAGGTATGCTGAACCATTGTATGCGGCGCCTGGACCATTGATTTACAGAACTTTTCCGCCCAGGAGCCGGCCCCCCTACACCCGCTCGCCGTCCGCGGCGCGCAGGTCCGGGCGGCTCCTATGCAGCCGGACACCCTGGGCCAGGGTGGGACCTAGTTGCGAGAGGCGCTGCTTGTGCAGCTTGTGCTCGGCCGAGATCTGCGTGCTAGCATCTCTGTTGTGCAGGTTGTGCTCCGCAAGCTCGGCCGGGGATCGCGCGCAGTCGTTGGCCGGCTCGTCCGTGCACCACGGAAAGGCTCGGTCATCGTCATCGAGTTTTCCGATGGAATGCATGAATACGTGACGACCCCGGTCAAGCGCGTGTTGCGTCTCGCCGGGCGCGAAGTCTTCTACATAGAGACCGTGAACTCCCGGTACCGCCTCGAGGTCCGCGGCCGCGAGGTCGCGCTGGACGGCGCGGTCGGGGGCTGAACCAGCCGGGCGCGGCCGAGCAGCGCGAGATCGCGCCGGCCCCGCGCTGACGACGCGACGACGCGACGACGCGACGATGAAGCCACCAGAGCGCGCGCGGGACACTGCACACGCGTCTAGCTCGAGAACTGCGCCTCCGCGCGCATTGCCCCTTGCGCTCCCATTCGCTCTTGGGCACATTCCCGCTCCCTTTGAGGGGCCCCGCGGTAGTCCATCCACACGGTTGCAGGATGGGGCTCGCCTGGCGAGCTGTCTTCACGATGCCGCGCCCGTGCCCCCGACCGTGAGGAGATTGAAGCAGATGGGCAAGCGCGATCGTCGCCAGTCGATGAAGATGAGGCGCCGCAAGGCGCAGGCTGCCAAGAAGGAGCGCGCCAAGCGCAGCAAGCTGACGAGGGCCACGACCGAGGTCGCCGGAAAGGCCAAGAAGCCCCGGGCTGCGAAGAGCAGCACGCCCGCCAGCCCTGCGCCGTCTGCTTGACGGGTGCGTGGCCGGCACGCCGGCCACGCGGGGAACCGCCGCTGCCGCGCGGTCCCGCCGATCACCGACATCGCGCCGGCCGGCGAGGAGCTCGAGCCCGGCGCGGTCCCCAGCGCGCCGCCGCGCGCCTCAGGCATCCGCGGCGGCGCTCACTCATCTCGAATGACGCGCGTGTGGAGGCTCAGGCCCTGTTTCCGGCCCGTGTCGACCGCGCTCGACGCCTCGCCGGCCTCCTCCGCCGCGGGCGGGGGCTCGCCGAGGAGCCCGACGTCGCCGTCTCGCCGCTCCTCGCCGATCAGCTCCCAGTGGCCCCGCGCGTCGCGCCAGCGCTGGGCGATCCGGGTGGTGCGGACCGTGGACTCGTCGTTCCGCAGCCAGAGGACGTCGAGGTAGACCTCGGCCTCGTCGCGCTGGACCATCTCGAAGCCGCCGAACTCCACGTCGACGACCCGGAGGCGGGTGCCCCACGCGGCGTGGCGGCTCATGAAGTCCTGGCGAGCGGTCGAGCCCACGCGCTCGAGCGCCACATCCATGCGGCCGAACCGGGTCGCCGTGTTCATCTCGAGCGCGGCTTCGGTGAGACGCTGGGAGTTGCTCGGGGCGATGCCGCAGCCGGCGAGGGGGAGGAGGCTCAAGGCGAGGAGGACGCGGCGCATGGCCGAGCACCGTGGGCGAAGCGGCCCGCGCGGGCAAATTTCCCGCGGGCGCGCGGCGCTCAGAACGAGTTCGTCGCGACGAAATAGAGCTGGCCGCCGGGGATCGCGCGCTCGCTCAGGCCGTAAGCGTAGCCGAAGCGTAGCTGCGAGAAGGCGACGTACCCGAGGTTCAAGCTGAACCACACCTCGCCGCCGACCGAGGTGTGGAGCTGGGGCGAGTAGAGGAGGCTCCCGTTCGTGAAGAGCGCGAGGTCGTCGGTCTCGAAGCGGTTGAACGCGCCGCCGTGGTCGAGGAAGAGGCTCGCGTCGATGCGGCGCAGGTAGATCGGCAGCGTCGAGAGGCCGCGATCCGGCTGGGCGACGGGCACGCGGTACTCGAAGGTCTGCGAGAAATACGAGCGGCCGGACATCACGCCCGGCGCGTAGCCGCGGAGCGTGAAAGAGCTGTTCGTGACCCCCGTGAGCAGGGTGTCGACGAGCGTGAGGTTCTCGAGATCGTACCCGCCGACCGCGTAGGCGCCGCCCCGAGGGAAGTTGCCGCCCGAGACCGCCCCGGCGACGCGGAACGCGAGGGTGTGGTCGCGCGACCAGGGCATCGCCACGTAGGCGCTCAGGGCCGTCGAGAACGCATAGGTCGTGTAGCTGCTGCCCGTCTCGCGGCCGGCGTAATCGAGGCCGGCGTTCATCGCCACGCCGCGCACCGCGCCGGCCGCGTCGAGCGAGCCCTCGGCGTTCGAGAACGCATAGCCGAGGTGCGCGAGGTTCAGCGTGCCCTGCGGCGGGAGGATGGTCCGGGGCGCGTAGGGGTCGATGTTCTTGCCGATGGGGAGCTTGCCCTTGAAGCCGACGCTGCTGAACGACGCGCTCAGCGTCTGCCGCGAGAACTCGCCGCGGATCGGGTAGCTGATGCCCGAGACGATGCCGATCGCGCGCTCGTCGTAGGTGATGTCCCGGCCGCCGATGCGGTAGCCCCGGCGCGGCGATGTCACGTAGTACCCGCGGACGCCGAGGTCGACGGGCAGGCGCCCGTAGTTGTACCCGAGCAGGACGTCCGGGGCCGGCGCGTCCGGCTGGACCGTGAGCTGCCCGAAGATCGCGTGCCGGCCGACGATGTCGGAGCCGGTCACGCTCACCGTCAGCGCGTTGGAGCCGTAGCTCCCTGGCGCGTAGTCGAGCGTGACCGCGCGCGGCGCGAGCGTCGGGAGCGGGTTGTACGGCGTTCGCTCGATCCGTATCGCCGAGGCCTCGGTCGCGGGATCGGGGCGGTCGCTCGGGGGCGGCGGCGCCGGGAGGAAGCGCGCCGGATCGAGCGGCATGACGAAGAGGTCGTGGCCCCGGGCGGTGTACCCGACATAGACAAGCGTCTTGCCATCGGGGCTGATCGCCGGCTGGAAGGCCCCGAGTCTCACGTTGGTGACCTGCCGTAGCGCGCCGGTCGAGAGCTCGCAGGCGTAGACGTTGTGGATGCCGGTGCGGTCGGAGGTGAAATAGAGCGTCCGGCCGTCGGGCGACCAGACCGGGCTCATGTCGGTCGCGCGATCGCGCGTCACCTGGCGGAAGCTGCCCGTGGCGACGTCCACCACGCGGATGTCGCGGTAGCCGCCGGCGGTCCAGACGCTGTACGCGAGGAGCTTGCCGTCGGGCGAGAACGACGGGGAGTAGGCCTGCTCGAAGCGGGCGCTCGGCACGAGGTCGCGCCGCTCCGAGAGGACGCCGTCCCTGGAGAGGCGCGCGATCTCGAGGTACCGCGTGCCCTTGCTGTTGAGGGAGAAGGCCACGTGGTCCCCGGTCGGGCTCACGTCAGGCGCCGAGGAGCGGAGGCCGTGGGTCAGCCGGCGGCGCCGGGGCTCGTCGCCGTCGGGCGCCGCCTCGCCGCGCGGCAGGAGGACCAGGTCGTCGCGGTAGTACTGGTTGCGCCACGGCATGAGCGCCGTGAAGATCAGGTCGCCGGCCGGCGTGAAGGCCGGCCGCGAGGCGGAGCTGGTGCGCGCGAGGAGCGCCTCGGGGCGCGCGCTCCCGGGCGCGGGCGCGGCGAGGGAGAGGCGGTAGATGCCGCGGCGGTCGTGGCCGTCGTCGCGGTAGTAGACGATCTCGTCGGCGGCGCCCCGGCGCGCGACGGGCGGCACGAACCGCGGGTAGTGCACGATGCGCCCGTGATCGGTGAGGCGCGCCCCCTCGCGGAGCCCGCGCGCCTCGACGGCGGCCACCTGCTGCCGGTAGACCCGGCGGAGGTGGTCCTTCCAGCCCTCGTACAGATCGACGTACGTCCTGCCCGTCACGCGGCGGATGGCGCGGTTGATCCCCCACGGGACGATCGACGCTCCGTAGTCGGCGGAGACGGCGCGCATCGTGTTGGGGCCGTAGACGTCGAGGATCCAGCCGAGGAACCTCGAGCCGTAGAGGTACCAGAGGTTTCCCTGCGGCCAGCGGACCGGGGAGCTCGAGATCTGATCGAGCCCCGCGATGTTGTCCGCGAGCACGTCGGCGCGCAGGTACATGTCGAAGACGGTCGAGCGCATGCGGCCGCCGCTCGTGTGATGGCTCTCGCTCACCACCGCGAGGCCCTCGATGATCCACCGCGGCTGCACCTGGTTCGGCGAGAACGACTTGCCGACGATCGCGTTCAGGAGCGCCGGGATCCCCGAGGTGTTGTCGATGTGCGCGATGTGCGTGAACTCGTGCGTGACGAGGTCGAGGTACCAGTCGTCGTAGTCGCCGAGCGTCGACAGGTCCTCGGGCCCGGACACGAGGAGGGAGATCGCGTTGTAGGGGATCGTGCCGGCCGACCCGTTCGCGCTCTCGGAGTCGTCGGTGATCACGATCTCGGTGCGGCCCTTCGGGGCGTAGCCGAGCGCGTCCTCGACGCGCCCGTAGATCGTCTCGGCGAGCGAGGCGATGCGCGCCGCGATGGGCTCGAGGCCCTGCGGGTGGTGCACGCGGAAGTGCGCGGTCTCGTAGGTCCAGAACGCGAGGTCGGGGTCGCCTGTCGCCCGGGCGGGCCGCGGCGCGAGCAGCAGCGTCGCCGCGAGGACGGCGGCGCAGAGGACGGAGGCTGCGCGGTGGAGCGGCCGGCTCGCTCGCGAGCCGGGCCGCATGGGAAGGAGATTCACCGGGATCGACGCGGCGTGGCGGTGTCAGAGGTCGTCGTAGAAGAGCGGCTCCCTGTTGCGCGTGAACCGGGAGACGAGCTGGCGCCCTTCCGCCGAGATCTGCGTGATCCGGGCGCCAAAGCCGGGCTCGGCCGAGTCCCTCGAGCCGCCGGCCTCGCGCGTCCACCGGACCGTGGCCAGCGCGGTGAACTCGTAGTTGCCCGGCAAGCGGACGCGCAGGGTCATGGCCGTGCCGATCGGCGGGATCTTGTAGGTCGCGACGAAGATCCCGCCGTGCTCGACGACGTCGTTGCCAGCGAGCCCTTTGTAAAAATTCGACGGCGTCAAAGCGCCGAGCTCGACGTCGACGACAGCGGCGTGCGCGCGGTTGTCGGCGGACTGCAGCGTGGCCTGGAACGGCGGCGCGCTGCGCGCGTCCGCGTGAGCCTGCGGGGCGGGCGCGCGCCGGGGCTGCTGCGGCGAGGGGAGCGTCTGCTGGAGGTGCGGAGGAGCGGCCACCGGCGCGGGAGGCGCGGCCACCGCGACGGGCGGAGGAGCAGCGACGGCGACCGGCGGCGGCGCGGCCACCGCGACGGGCGCGGGCGCAGCGATGGGCGAAGGAGCAGCGACGGCGACCGGCGGCGGCGCGGCCACCGCGACGGGCGCGGGCGCAGCGAT
>NZ_JEMA01001228.1 GCF_001589285.1 Sorangium cellulosum
ATGATCACCGGCTCGAGCCGCGACCCTCGACGGCGGCCGCGCCGAGCTCCTCCCTGTCGAGCTCCTCTTGCAGAGCGCATCGCCGCAGACGCGGCGACGAAGGGCTCACGGCGAACGGATCTCACGATCCGCATGCCGCTCGACGAGGGCTCCCAGCAGCTCGAGGCCCTCGTCGAGCTTCTCGTCCGCCACGTTGCCGTAGCCGAGCACCAGCGCGTCGCCCTCGCTCGACGGCTCTGCCCGGAACTCGTCCTCGGTCGAGAGCCGCAGCCCCTCCGCGCTGCAGACGTCGGTGAAGGTCGCGCCGAAGCGCCGCCCGCGGAAGCGCACGTGCAGGTGGAAGCCTGTCTCACCGCCGCCGGCGCGGACCTGATCCCCATACCGGGCCTCCAGGAAGGAGAGGATCGCCTCAAGCCGGGCGCGGTAGCGCCGCTTCATGGCGAAGATATGGCGCTCGAGGTGGCCCTCCTCGATGAAGCGGGCCAGCGTCCGCTCGTGCGGGATGGAGCCCCGGAGGTTGGTGCGCCGCACCAGGTCCGCGATCGGGCCCACGAGGTGGGGCGGGGCGATGAGGTAACCGACCCGCACGAAGGGCGCCAGGCACTTCGAGAAGGTCCCCAGGTAGACGACGCGCTCGGCGTCGAGCGAGGCGAGCGGCGGGACCGGGCTGCCGCGGAAGCGGAACTCGGAGTCGTAGTCGTCCTCGAGCACCAGCCCTTCCGCCGGGGCGGCCAGCTCCAGGAACCTCACCCGCCGCTTGAGCGGCAGGAGCGCGCCTGTCGGAAACTGGTGCGAGGGCGTCAGGTAGAAGAGCGCGCCGCGGGGCACCTCGCCCAGGCCGGACGGGAGCGCGCCGGCGTCGTCGACGTGCACCGGGCGGCAGCGGAACCCGGCCGAGCTGAAGGCGTCGCGGGCGAAGGTGAGCCCGGGCTCCTCGCAGAAGAGGGTCGTGGCGGGGAGGAGCCGCGAGAGCAGCGACAGCGAGTGCGAGGTGCCGGAGGTGACGCAGATCTGCGCCGGATCGGCGGCCAGCCCGCGGAACCGGTACAGGTAGTCGGAGATGGCCTGGCGCAGCCGGGCGTCGCCGAGCGGCGGGCCGTACGAGAGATCGGCGGCATGCGCCAGCGAGACGGCGTCGTCCGCGGCGCGGCGCCACGCTTGCCGCGGGAACCTGGCGAGATCGGGGATCCCGGGGGTGAAGTCGAAGCGGATGGCGGGCCGACGCCGTCGGAGGGGCGCCGCCGCCGGGACGCGGGCGTGCGGCGCCCGCGCCGGCAGCGCGGCGGCGTAGGTCCCGTGGCCCGCGCGCGTCTCGAAATAGCCCTCCCCGGTGAGCTGCTCGTAGGCGTCCGTCACCAGCCGCCGGGAGATCCCCAGCTCCGCCGCCAGCAGGCGCGAGGGCGGGAGCCTGGCGCCGGGCGCGAGCTCACCGTCGACGACCGCCTTGCGCAGCCCGTCCGCGAGCTGCAGCGCCAGCGAGCGCCGCGAGGCGCGATCGAGCACGATGCCGAACACGGGGCCAAAGATAGTCCTTCTCCAGGGGAAGAAGGCGTCATGGGAGCGTGGTGTCCGGGCGGCCGACAGGAGGCCCCGAAACGTCCGGGCCCTGCGTCGCCGCGCCGGCCCGCCCCGCGGCCCGGCCGAGGCGATCGGCCAGGCGGCGGAGGACCTCGATCAGCTCCTGCGGCTCGTGCACCTCGAACTCGAACCCCATGAACCCGAGGTGGAACGCGAGCGCCTCGAGGGTCCCGCCGCCGGTGTGGACCACGCAGCGGTCCGGCGCCAGCGGCTCGACGCGCCCCGCCACGCCGGAGAGCTGCGCCGAGACCACGTCGGCGGGCGCGTGCACCGTCACGCGCGCGCGGAACCGGTACGTGTCCGTCGAGACCGACTGCGACACGTAGGCGGCCACGTCCTCGGCGGGCAGCGGGCGCGGCTTGAAGCGGCCCGCCGACCTCGGTCTGCCCTGGATGCGATCGACGCGGAACGTCCGCCATTGCTCGCGATGGAGGTCGTACGCGAGCAGGTACCAGCGGCGGCTCGTGTGCACGAGCCTGTACGGCTCGACGACGCGCGCGCTCGCGGCGCCGCTGTGGCTGCTGTAGTCGAAGTGCAGGACCTCGGCGTCGCGGCAGGCGCTCGCCATCGCGGCGAGCGCGTCCGCGTCGAAGGTGGGCCCGCCCTCGCCCAGCCGCACGCTCACGGCCTCGAGCGCGCTCACCTTGCGCCGGAGCCGCTTCGGGAGCACCTGATCGAGCTTCGCGAGCGCGCGCACCGACGCCTCCTCCAGCCCCTTCACGGGCCCGGTCGCCGCGGCGCGCAGCCCGACGGCGACGGCGACCGCCTCGTCGTCCTCGAGCGGGAGCGGCGGCAGCTCCTTGCCGGCGCCGAGCTGGTAGCCGCCGCCGGTGCCCGTGGCCGCGTGCACCGGGTACCCGAGGCTCCGGAGCCGGTCCACGTCGCGCCGGACGCTGCGCTCGGTGATCTCGAGCTCGCGGGCGAGCTCCCCGCCCGTCCAGAAGCGCCGGGACTGCAGCAGCGACAGCACCTTCAGCAGGCGCGCGGAGGTCTGGATCACGTGCCGCTCCTCGTTCTCGCGTCGTTACTTCCGGGATCATTGCGGACCGAATCTGTCCGCAAGCCAGTGTAGCCTCCTCTCATCACGCGGGCGAGGCGCCCGAAGGCGCCGCGTCCCCCCAATCCCTGGAGCTTTCGCCCATGAGCAACGCCGCTTCCGCGCAAACCACGACGACCCCCGGCGCCCGGACCTACAGGGGGAGCTGCGCCTGCCGCGCTGTTCGCTTCGAGGCCGACTTCGACCCGAGCGCCGGGACGACGCAGTGCAACTGCACGATCTGCTCGAAGACGAGGTGGTGGGGCATCATCGTGAAGCCGAGCGCCTTCCGCCTCGTCGCCGGCGAGGAGGTCCTCGGCGACTTCTCGCGGTCCGAGGCTGGCCATGCCCGCTTCTGCAAGACCTGCGGTATCCGCGTCTTCGGGCACGGAGACCTCCCGATGCTCGGCGGCGCGTACTACTCCATCAACCTGAACTGCCTCGACGACGCGGATCTCTCCGGCGTCCCGGTCATGTACCTCGACGGGCTCCACAACACGTGGGAGCAGCTCGCCCTCGCCCCGTACGTGGATCCGGTCACGGCCGCGAAGAGGGCCTGAAGCGAGGCGCCCCATGTCGCCTGTCCCGCCCCGGCGATGCTCCGCGCTTCCGGCATGCCGTGCAGGGCGGGGCCGGCCCCGAGCTCGCCCAGGCCGAGCTCGGACTTCGCCCTCAGCTGCTCGAGCCCCTCGAGATCGGGACCTCGCCGCGGATGACGAAGGAGCCGTCCTCGTTCACGGTGATGATCCGGTTGTTCTGGTAGGTCGACTTGATCTCCGGAGAGCGGACGATGTACCAGCCGGCCGACGGCTTCGCCTGGGCTTCCACGCCCACCTTGTGATCGTCCTTTGAGGCGGTGATCGAGTTGCCCCAGCCCATCTGCCGCTCGATGAAGAAATTGTCACGGATCGTGGTGGTCGCGAAATCGTTCTTCCTGCTCGCGACGTAGTGGTGGTTGAGCCCCGCGACTGCCCCCCAGAAGAAGTTGTCTTCGATGAGGATGTTGGTGAGCTTGCGCATGTCGGAGTCGTCGACCTCTTGCTTGAGCATGATGCTCGCGTTCGAGTAGTCGTCGCCGGAGTTGTATCCGTTCGGCCAGGTGCGGTAGCCGACCATGTCCCTGGGGCCCCCGAGCAGGTTGCCGCGGAGCACCACGTTGCGCCCTGTGTTGAACTGGAAGGCGTCGTTGTGGGTACGCCCGTCGGACGGCGTGTCCGTCCCGTTCTTGTATTCGCCCGCGTGGATCCAGTTCATCTCGACGGTCGTCTGCTGGTTCGTCCAGTCAGCCGTGCGCCCGACGTAATTGACGCCGTCCTCGACGTTCCGGATCTCGCTCCAGCGCACGGTGAAGTTCCCGCCGTGAAGGGCGGGCTGCGACTGCAGGAGGCGGCCGGCCGGGTTGCCGTTGTGCGCCGGAGCGGACTTTCCGCGCTTCGTGATCCACGCCTCGGGATCGAACAGCGAGTTTTCTATGACGACGTGCGGCGGGTTGTCTCCGTAGTTCGTGAGGAGGGCCCGCGGCTCGGGCATCTTCGACGGATCGGGGCCGCGGAAGATGCACTCGTCGAACTTGATGCCCTTGGCCTTCGGCACGACCGTCCCCCAGAACTCGACGCGCTTGTAGGTGACGTTCGGGGTGGTCAGCCGGATGGTCGTCCCTGAGCTCGCCTCCATCTGCTGGAACGCACCTGTCCAGATCGGCCCCGTCGTCGTCGGCCCTGGGAGGTAGGTGCCGGGGACGAGCGCTGTCCGGTCGGTCACCTCTGCCGCGCCGCTCGCGGCGCTCCCCTCGCCGTCGATCGAGACATTCCCGACGGCCGAGGGATCTTCATCGGCAGCGATGCAGCCTGCCGACAGGGAAGACACCGCGACGAGCGACCATGTGATGAACCGGCGAATTTTTCGAGACATGCTCACCTCTCTACAGGTCCGGGCTCCTGGAACGCCGTTCGGCGCGCCGGACCATGAAAGCGGCTTCTTGAAGGGATCGTGGCGTCGCGGAGCGCGCTCGAGAGCGCGGGAGAAAGCTCGTCTCGAAGGAAGCCCCTCATCTCCACCCTGCGACCTGACCGGTCCCCTCATCCACCGCGCATAAGCATTTCACCGCGAGTCAAGCGAGGCCCACGCCATGTCGTCAGTCTGCCATGGTGGTCGTTTGTCCGACAGCAAGGAAGCGGGCCTGAGAAGATACCGTCACTGAGCGGAGCATCGTAGCACGGGTCATGTCGGTGACAATCGATGAGATGTCCAGAGCGGCCTCGGAGGGGCTCTCTGGCGAAAACGTCGGTGAACGCTCGCTTTCTATCAAGGATCGAGAGCAGCTCACGCGCGCGGGCAGGTCGAGAGATGTCAGGAAATGAAGCGAGATCCGAAAAGTAAAGCTCCTCGCAGCGGCCATTTCATCGTGTAGTCATGCTATATTCGTTGATCGACAACGGATACGCCCTGATCGGGGCTGCCTCGGGAATGGCGAGCTCGGAGATCTTCGACGAAGCGGTGCTGACGGTCCAGACCGACGCCTTCTGAGGCGCCGCGCGGGGAAGGCGGGGGAATCGCGGGCGCCTGGTACCGCTACACAGGGGCTTACATCGAATACGTCCCGTTGCCCTGAATCAGGGATCCTCGCGGGCGTCACGCTGATCGGGTAGGCCGGGTCGACGACGACATAGGCGCTGCGGTGCGAGAGTGGGCGAGAACCCCCTCGGCTCGCCGCTGATCGACGCCGTCGAGGGGATGCTGGTCGCCGAGCGCGTCTCCCGCCAGGGAGCGCGAGCCGAGGGGGGCTCGGCCCTGCGATTGGGAGGAGATTCCCGGGCCCGTTTGCAGTATGAAGGGGCCGTGGAAATCAAAGACCTGTCCGACTTCCTGCGCGCCGATCCTCGCTTCACCACACGTCGCAAATGGCTGATCTTCAGCGACTTCGTCTACACCCCCACGGGCGAGAAGGTGGAGGAAGGCTTTCGCTATTTCACCTGCCCTGTCGAAGCCCTCACCGCCGCCCTGGCGAGGCGGGACTTCGCCGCCATCGCGAAGCTCCCCTTCGCGCTGGACGGGGAAGGCGAGCCGGACACCTCCGCCGTGCGCCTGGATCTCGCCTACACCGCTTCCGGCGCCATCGCCGCCTTCCAGCCCGTGGAGTTCCGCGACCATGTGCCCACGCCCGTGTCGGCGTCCGTGGTCCTCGAGGGGGCCGAGGCCCAGGCGCTCCGCGAGACGTTGCGAGCAATCGACCAGTCCGCCTAGTCGGGCAAGCCGGGGATCGGCGGGGTCCGCTGCTGCGCTGTGCGTGCAGCGCAGCAGCGAGCGCCGCGCGTCCCCCGCGGCGAGCTCCCTGGACATGACCGAGCGGCACACGCCCGTTCGCGCCGTCAACGACGACACGCGCCCGCGTGCCGTCGATCAGGACGCGTGGCGGGCGAAGCGCTGCGCCGTGAGCTCGGCCTTCCGCTGCGGGCGGTCCCCATGACCCCGCTCGCTCGTGATCGGACGCGCCGCCCCCTTGCCATGGCCAGCGGGGGACGGGCGTGTTAGGGTCCCCATGGGATGAGCGCCTGCCTTCACCTCGTCGCGTCGCGGTCGTGGCCTTGCCGCGCCGCGCGTAGCGCGCTCACGCCCCGGCGGACCCGGCTGCTCTGCCCGAGGTCGCCCGCACGCTCGTAGGGGAGCGGTCATCCGGCGCTGTACGCCGACCGCTCCCGGAATGAAGCGGGCTGGCGTCGAGCGCGCACGCGCGGGCGGACTGGACGAGCGTTCGCGCCGGCCAGCTCGCCCCGCGTGGACCTTCGGCCGAGCCCGGCTCGCGTCGACACAAGGAGATACCGGTTCATGGCACCTCACTCGAATCCCATTATCCTCACCGAATTTGACCGCGATCGGCTCGCGCGGCTGCTCGAAGCGCTGCGCGCGCGGCCCGGGGGCGATACCCCGGAGCTGGAGGCGCTCGAGACCGAGCTTGAGCGCGCGGACGTCGTGAAGCCGGGGGACATCCCGCCGAGCGTGGTCACCATGAACTCGAAGGTCGAGCTCGTCGACCTCGACACGGAGGAGCGGCTCTGCGTCACCGTCGTGTTCCCCGGAGCCGCCGACGTGAAGAGCGGCAAGATCTCGGTGCTCGCGCCGATGGGGCTCGCGCTGCTCGGCTGTCGAGAGGCCGACGAGGTGGATTGGCCCACGCCGAGCCGCACGCGGCGCCTCCGGGTCGAGCGCGTCGTCTACCAGCCCGAGGCGTCGGGTCGCTTCGACCTCTGAGCCACGCGGGGCTCGCCGCAGGACCTCGCCGGCACCCCCGCTGCCCGTTCGCCGCCAGGGCGCGTGCAGGACATTGACGTTCAGCGCCGACTCGGCGGCTCGGATGCCCTGTAGAGGCCATCGCACGACGATGTCACGGGCCTGCGGCGCCCGCCCGAGGTAGCGCACCGCAATTCACGAGCACCCTCACCGCGGCGCCCCCCGGGCGGTACGAGGAGCCACGCAGGCCCCACCGGCGCCGCCGCGAAGCGCCGGTCCCGCCCGGCAGGAGCTCGGGATTGAATCATCCGGCGCCGCCCTGTTACGAAACGAAACGGTGAGCTCGTTGTACTCGTTGTATTGGGGTGTGTTTGTTGACAGTCCGAAGGATTCGGTAGTATGGGTCTTCGCCATCCCCGGATTCTGCTGAACGATTCCTGGCGCGCTGAAATTGCTTCGCGCGGACGATGCCGCGTACCCGGGTCACCGCCAGAGGAGATTGTTTCATGAGCACCTGGAAGACGCCTAGCGCAACTCTCGTCGTCTCGCTCTCGCTGGCCGGAGTTGCTGCACCGGCCACGGTCAAAGCGCAAACGGTGGATCCGCCTCAGCAGGCCGCGTCAGCCGAGCCGGCGCCCGTGTCCCCGGCGGTGCCCCCGTCGGTGGAGTCGCGCCCTGCGCCTCCTCCGCCGGTCGAGACGAAGAAGCCCGAGGACAAGCCTCTCGTACGTGTCTACGGCATCGTCAAGCCGACCGTCGTCGTGGGGAACGGCCTCGAGTCCTTTGGCAACCCGAACTACGTCGCCCCCACGGCCGCGGCGAATCCGCTGTTCCTCGCCGATCCGGATGCCGTCGGCCTGAGCTTTCAGGCGCAGCAGACGCGCCTCGGCGTGGCCGTCGGCGAGGGCACGCCCGTCAAGGGGCAGATCGAGGTCGATTTCGTCGATTTCGGCAAGTCGTCGCCGGCTCAGGCGACGACCCTCCGCGTGCGTCAGGCATTCGTGGACTGGTCGCCTGCCGAGGGGCACAAGCTCACGCTCGGTCAGGTCTGGGACCTGTTCTCGCCGCTGAACACGCACACGTACAACCTCGTCGGCGGGCTGTTTCAGTCCGGAAACTCGGGCTTCGTGCGTCACCAGCTCATGTACGTCGCGAACCTCGGCGGCGTCGAGGTGGGCGCCGCGCTCGGCCTGGTCAGCCAGAACGTCACGGCCATCCTCAACAACGTCGAGTACTCGCGCACGCCCACCCTCGCGCTGCGCGCGAGCTACCGCGCCGAGAAGACAGCGTGGGTGGGCGCCTCGCTGATCGGCACGCGGCTCACGTTCGACGCGAACCTGGAGACCGAAGAGGCGCGGACGGCGCTGGGTGGCAACCTGTTCGCCGAGGTCACCTCCGGTCCGCTGAACGTGCGGGCCGAGGCGTACGGCGGCCAGAACCTCGCCAACCTGGGCCTCCTGACGCTCGGGCAGGGCTACCGCACGAACGACGTCACCGAGGTTGGCGGCTGGGTGTCGGGGAAGCTCTCCTTCCTCGAGACCCACGCCGTGCATCTCGTCGCGGGCGTCGCGATGGTGTCCAACACCGATGACATGCTGCTCGGCTACACGCCCGGAACACCGGCCACGGACGGCGCGCCGGCCACCAATCCCGCGCGCGTGGGCGGCAATGGTCCCGGCATCGAGCGCAACGTGACCCTGCGCGGGGGCTACGCCTTCGCGCCCATCAAGGCGCTCTCGATCGTGCTCGAGCCCTCCCTGATGCTCACGCGCCACAAGCTCGATCCGGCGGCCAGCGCGCAGACGGAGCCGAGCCGCCTGGGCTGGGGCGTCGAGACCGGCGCCCTCTACCAGTTCTGACGGCCCACGCGCCGGCGCGCTGAAGCCAGCCGCGACGCGGTACCTAGCGCCGGCGCCGTCGCGACACCAGCGCGCCGAGCGCGCCGAGGAGCGCGAGCCCTCCCAGGCCCGTCGATCGACCGCTCGTCGAGCAGGAGCACCCGGAATCGCTGCCGGACTCCTCCTCGCCGCCCTTGGGCGTGTCGTCGGTCTCCGGGCCGGCGCCACCGGCGCCACCGGCGCCGCCCGCGCCGCTGCTCGAGGCGGCGGACGAGCTCGCTGTCGCGCTCACCGTCGACGCGCTGCTGCTCGACGTGCTCGACGTGCTGCTCGCGACAGCGCCGCCGCCGCCCCCCCCGCCGCCGTCGCTGCCGCCGGCTCCGCTGCCGCTGCCGCTGCACTCGGTGGAGCACTCCGTCGAGCAGGTGTCGCAGACGCATTCGATGAGACGGACATAGATGTTCGCTCCATCCGCCTGCTCGCGCGTGCAGCGCTCCACGCAACCGTCGTCCGGGCACTCGGAGATACAGCCAGCGAACGCCCGGCACGCGAACGACGCACCGCAGGCGTCATACTGCGGCCTGCAGGCGTCCGACAGCGAGCCGTTGGTGCAGCTGTCGCAGCTGCCGCCGCCGCCGCTCGCGGCGCTCGAGGCGCTCGCGGCCGTGGTCCCGCCGATGGGGTACAGGGCGCACACGCCCTTGATGTCGTCGTCCTCGAGGGTGCGCGTCGACGTGCCGGCGACGTAGTACGCTGTCATCGTCGCGTTCCGCTCGCTGGAGTGGCCGAGGCCCAGGAAATGTCCCTCCTCGTGCGTGGCGATCGACTGTGTGTCGACGCAACCGTTGTTGCCTGTGTCGTTCCAGCAGAACCCGACGTTGTTGAAGACCATGTCGGCGTCCACGATGGCGTCGTCGCGCCCCCAGACCGTCATCGTGACGCCGATGACCGAGTTGACGTCGCCGAGCCCGCCCGGCCAGGAGCCGCTGATCCAGTGGAACACGTTCTTGCCGTCGTTGGCGTTGTAACGATCGGTTGTGTCGCCGAGGAGGTTGACCCGCCACTCCGTACAGCCGGTGTTCGCCCATGCCGCGAAGCCGGCCTCGATATGGGAGACGGCGAAGCCGGCGATGGGGCCCGGGATCGTCGAGCGGTTGATGTAGTAGCCGACGGGCAGCTCACGCCAGCGGGGGACGCCGGAGTCGAGCGGCGTCCACGCGGCGGCCTCGGGGGCCGCGGCGAGGAGCGAGACGGCGCCGAGCGAGGCGGCGAGGGCGATGCGGCGCCTCACCTCACTTCCCTCCCGCGATACGGACGACGTCCGTCATGAGGCGCTCGACGGGCTCGATCTCGCTGGCGGGCGCGTGGACGGGCACGAGCGCGCCCCCGCTCCGCTGGACGAGCTGCAGCCCCTCGAGGTCGCGCCGCGCCATGCCCTTCGCGTCCACGTGATAGACCGACAGCGCGAGCGCCGTGAGGTGCCATCGCCCCTTGTCGCCCGGCCGCAGGAAGACGATGGCGTCCTCGCCCGGCGAGAGCCTGGCATCGCCGACCAACCGCTGCGTCTTGCCGTTGTACGTACCGCCTATCTGCTCGAGCAGAATCACCTTCGCGGCCCCGCTGTCCGCCTTGCCGCCCTTGAGCGGCTGGGTGACCCTGAGCTCGGTGCGGGTCACGATCGATTTTCCGTCTTCCGACTCCGTCGTCGTGGACTGGCCGACGCTCACGCGCGCGATCGTCTCCGACCGGAGCACGAGCTCCTCACGCGAGAGCAGGACGGCCGTCGTCGCGTCGGCGGTCGCGCCGATGCAGAGCAGAGCGGCAGAAACGAACAAGGACAGGACTGCGTTCACGCTACGCTTCATGTCGGTGGCTCCTCCAGGACCATCCTTTCTATCCCGAAGCGCGCGCGGCCACCATACAGGAAGCGACAATGACCTCGTGCTCGCGACGCTGCGATGCAGCACGTCTGTCGTGGCGGCGGATCATCACACCGTGGCGCGACGTGACGCCGTCATCCGCGAATGTGCCAGTTGCTGCGCGCGTGGCAGCTCACCGGGATTTATGCCGTGAGCCCGTCACCGCCCGTGGTAGGACGACCCCGTGGCCACCAAGGACCGCCGCGCGCGCAAGCAAGCTCCTGAGGGCGGCCGCCGCCTCACGGTGACCCCGGGGCCACGCCGGGGGCGCCACGAGCCGGCCGCGCTGCCCGAGACGATCTCCTGGTGGGACGCGTTCTACCAGATCATTCGCCGGATCCCCGCGGGGCGGGTGTGCACGTACGGCGCCGTCGCCGCGATGGCTGGACACCCCCGCGCGGCGCGCCACGTCGGCTATGCCCTCGCCGCCCTCAAGGAGACGGGAACGGGCGCGGGCGTGCCCTGGCAACGCGTGCTCGGGAGCCGCCCGCGCAACCGGGCCGCCGTCACCATCAAGGATCCGGTGGGCGGCGCGCTCCAGCGCAAGCTGCTCGAGGCCGAGGGCGTCGCGTTCGACGATCGCGGCAACGTCTCCCTCGATCGCTTCGGGTGGTCGTGGAGCAAGCCCGTCGTCGCGCCTGCGAAGAAGGCCCGCGGCGTGGCGCCCCGGAAGCGGCGATCCTGAGCCCCTGTCGTTCCTCCGCGCCGCTGTTGCGCGGCCACGTGGCCATCGAACGCACCCGCGAACACGCGTATCTCCGCCGCGCAGCGCGCTGATCCCAGCGGAAAATTACGCCTTGGATGCCTGTGTCGTCCGGGACGACAGCAACACGCAGGCGACACGACACACGGTTGTCGCAAAGCCCCGCCAGGCTCTGCTGTCGCTTTTGCGCTTGCCGCCGTCTCTCACCCACAAGGCTCCACATGCCCGACACGTTCGTCGTTCAATCGAGCGCGCTGCCCACGTCCATCAAGCTGGCCGCTTTTCACGGCACCGAGGGGATCTCGAAGCTCTACCGCTTCGAGCTCTACCTGATCACGACGCGCGACGTCGGCCATGAGCTCGACATGGCGGCGGCCGTGGGCCAGCCGGTGACCGTCTCCCTGGAGCGGAGCGACGGCGGCGAGCGCTTCGTCCGGAGCGGCGTGATCGGCAGCATCGAGCTCATCAACGACTTCGCCGGCCGGTGCGTCTTCCGGGCCACCATGGTGTCGCGCCTGGAGCTGCTCACCCTGTCGGTCCACAGCCGTATCTTCAGCGAGAAGACCATCCCGGAGATCCTCCAGAGCGTCCTTCGACAGGGCGGCGTGACGGACTGCGCGCTCCAGCTCCGGGGGGCCTACAAGGCCGAAGAGCACGTCTGCCAGTACCGCGAGGACGACTATGCCTTCATCGCCCGGTGGATGGAGCGCGAAGGCATCTACTATTACTTCGAGCACGAGGAGGACGGCGAGACGCTGGTGCTGACCGACGATCGGTCGATCCATCAGCCGAACGGCGGCAAGCCCGTCCGTTATTACCCGCAGCCCGGCGCGAACACGGCGAGAGACACGATCCGCGCCTTCACCTGCCGGCACGGCGCCGTGCCCGGCGCGGTCCGCCTCAAGGACTATGACTACGCCAACCCGGCGGTGCCTGTCGCCGGGCAGGCGTCGGTCTCCGCCAGCGGCTTCGGCGAAATCAGCCTGTACGGCGCGCGGTTCTTCTCGCCGGGCGACGGGGAGCGGCTGGCGCGGATCAAGGCCGAGAGCCTCGCCGCGGCCGGCGTCGTCTACCAGGCGACGGGCGCGTCGGTGACGCTGGTCCCTGGGTTCACCTTCGAGCTCGAGGAGCATCCGCGGGCCGCGTTCAACACGCAGTACCTGACCACCGAGGTCGAGCACTGGGCCAACCAGGCCCCGGACGTGCCCGAGCTTCAGGGGCTCACGCCGTGGGAGGACAACTATCGCGTCGAGGCCAGGGCCATCGCCGCCACGGCGCAGTTCCGCGCGCCGCAGGTCACCGCGTGGCCGCGCATTTACGGCACCGAGCCCGCTGTCGTCGATGGCCCGGGGGTCAGCGAGTACGCCCAGATCGACAGCCATGGTCGCTACCGGGTCAAGTTTCACTTCGACGAGAGCGACCTGAACGGCGGGAAGGCGTCGACATGGGTCCGGATGCTGCAGCCCCACGGCGGCGGCATCGAGGGCTTCCACTTCCCGCTGCGCGCTGGCACGGAGGTCATGTGCTCGTTTGCGGGCGGCGATCCCGACAGGCCGGCCATCGTCGGGGTCGCGCCCAACGCGCTGACGCCGAGCCCGGTCACGTCCGGGAACAACACGCGGAACGTGATCCAGACGGGCGGGAGGAACCGGCTCGAGCTGGAGGACCAGGCAGGGCAAGAGCGGATCACCCTGTCGACGCCCCACGCGAACACCTACCTCCGGATGGGGGCGCCCAACGCCGGCGCGACCTATGAGGTCAAGACGAACGGCCACGCCTTCACGTGGATCGGAGGCTCCCAGGAGAGCATCGTGGGCGGCAACCGGACGGCGATCACCGCGGGGATCTCCGAGAGCATCGTGGCGGGCTTCCGCTTGAACTTCACCGGTGGATACGCCGGGAACTTCATCGTTGGCTACTCGCAGAATGTGATCCTGGGCTATCGCGACACGCGCATCAAAGGCAACGAGTCCACGAAGGTCTTCGGAAACCGAAAGACCTTCATCAAGGGGACCCGGGACACGACCGTCGGCGGTGACAGCACGACCTTGCTCATGTCCGATCGAAAGCTCACCGTCAACGGCAAGAGCGATCTGGTCATCCTCGGGAAGCGTACCACCGCTATCACAGGCCACGACAAAGGCACCTTCCTGGGCGGTCGAGAGACGACGGTCACCGGGCTGAACAAGACGACGATCAACGGCAGCAGCCAGACCCGCGTCACCGGTACGAGGAAGACGGATGTCGTCGGCCCCGCCAGGAGCAACTTCCACGCAGGGCGAGAGGTCACGGTCACGGGGCCAAACCGCACGAAGATCACGGGCCCGACCGACACCAAGATCACCGGCAAGCGCTCCGCCACGACGATAGGGCAGAGCGAGAGCACCGTCGTGGGCAACGCCACCGGCAACGTGACCGGCCTTTACAAGACCAAGATCGGGTCGCGCATCGAGATCATCAAGGGGACGAAAACCGAGAGGATCAGCGGGCTGGCGTACAAGCACGCTCCTCTCGAGGTGAAGAAGTTGAACGCGCAGGAGATCAGGGCGAAGGGCTTCGACTGGAAGGCCGAGCTGGGTCGCATCAAATGCTCTCTCGAGGTGCAAGACGTGGGGATGCTCATCGTCAAGTGATCCACCTGCTCCTCGTGGAACAGGCGCGCGCTCGGCGCCGAGCCGTACGCACCATCGAGCCCGCTCCCCGGAAGGCCGTCGAATGAAAATCGTCAAACCCATGCGCCTCGGGGTGGTGCCGAGGGTCTTCATGGCCCAGCGCACCCCGCACCTGCTTGTCACCGCCTTCGTCGGCTTCTCCTATGACCGGCCGGCCCGGCTGCTCTACGAGCCGACGGTCTGGAAGGTGGCCATGGAGGAGCTCGGCGAGGACGGCCTCCTCGACGAGCTCAACCCCAAGACGCGGGGCGAGCTCCTCGTCACGGGCCGCTGCTATCCGCCGGGGCGCGTCGCGCGCCCCGCGAGCTCGGTCCGCGTCCAGCTCGGGGCGATCGACAAGAGCCTCTATGTCATCGGCGACCGGACGTGGGGCCTGCTCGGCATGTCGGACCCGGCGCCGTTCACCGAGATGCCGGTCACCTGGCGAAACGCCTTCGGCGGAGAGGGCTTCGCCAGGAACCCGCTGGGCAAGGGCCACGGCGACAGGAGCGCAGCGCTCCCCAACGTCGAGTCGCCCAGGCACCTGATCCGCGCGCGCGGCGACCGCCCGGCGCCCGCCGGTCTCGATGGGTACGACATCGCCTGGCCCCAGAGGTTCTCGAAGATCGGCACCTGCGATTCAGCGTGGCGCGACGAGTGCTTCCCCGGTTTTGCGCGGGATCTGGACCCGACGCTGTTCAACATGGCCCCGGACGATCAGCAGATCGACGGGTTCTTCCGGGGCGACGAGGCCTTCGTGGTCGAGAACATGCATCCCGACAGGCCCCGGATCGAAGGCGCCCTGCCCGGGATCGCGAGCCGGTGCTTCGTCTGCCTCAAGACGAGCGACGGGGTGGAGATCCGTGAGCCTGCCATGAAGCTCGACACGGTGCGCCTGTTCCCGCACCGCGAGCGGGGGGTCGTCCTCTTTCGCGGCGGCGTCGAGATCAGCGAGGACGACGCGAAGGACGTTGTGGCCGTGCTGGTCGCCTGCGAGGCCATGGGCGCTTCCAGGCCCGCCGCGTATTACCATGAGTACCTGACTCCCCGGCTCGGCCCCCGGAACCCCGATCTCCCGGACGACGAGGACGACGTGCTCATGCCCGAGCCCGAGGATCCGGAGGCGCCGCCGCTGCCCGATGACCAGCTCTCCGGGGTCGCGTCGAGGCTCCGGCGGCAGGGGTTCCTGGGGGGGACTCCGGATCGAGCCGTCCAGCGCGCTTCCGCCGCCGCGGCCGGCGCTGGTGTCGGCGCCGCCGGCGTCCACGAGGCTGAAGCCGACGAAGACGAGGAGGAGCGCCTCGCGTGGTCCGAGCCGGAGGCGGGGTGGGAACACGAGGGAGAGGACCACGAGGCGGACCCGGCGCCGAGCGCGGCGCCGGCAGCGACGATGCTCCCCGACGCGGCCGACGACGGCGAGGACGCCGAGACGCTTCGCCAGGAGAATGCGCTCGCGGAATGGGCCGGGAAGCGGCTGCGGGACCAGGGCTTCGATCCCGAGGCCTATCTGTCGCACCAGGGCCCGCTCGAGGACCCCGAGCCCCTCGATGAATCCGAGGAGGCCCTCGTCAGCCTGGTCGATGGCAAGATCACCGGCCGAGCGCAGACGATTGACGGCGTGGACGTCGGTGCGCTGCTCGCGGAGGCGCGCCGGCGCGCCGCCGGGCCGCCGAGCGAGGTCTCTGTGTCGCAGACGCGCGAGCGCTTGCGGCAGGCGATGGAGGGCGAGGGCGTCGCACAGGACAAGGCCGAAGAGCTCCTGTCGGCGGTGGACTGGCAAGCGCTCGAGGACGAGACGCGGGCCGCCCAGGCCGACCTCCCCGACGAGGCGCCCGAGGCCGCCCACGCCCAGCCCGAGGAGCCAGCCGGAGACCCCTTTCCAGAGGAAGAGGCGCTGGGCGGTGAGCTCGCGTGGGACGAGGCCCCTGCGTTTGCGGAGGAGCTGGACGGGGAGGCCTCGTTTCGCGCCGAGTGGGGCGACGAGGGGCGGCTGCTCGCGCACGTCTTGCCGGCCTCGGCGCGCCTCGACAGCGAAGAAGCGCTGCGACTTCGCCGCGACGTGGAGGCCGGGCACAAGGAGGGGCGGAGCTTGGCGGGGCGCGACCTCACGGGCGCCGACCTCTCCCATCTCGATCTCGAGGGAGTCGACCTCTCGGGCGCCATGCTCGAGTCGGCCTTTCTCACCGGGAGCAACCTGCGAAGCGCGAACCTCACAGGCGCCATCCTGGCGCACGCGAACCTGGAGGGCGCGGATCTCTCGGAGGCCAAGCTCGATGGGGCCAACCTCGGCTCGGCGTGTCTGCGGGACGTGAAGGCCCTCGGGGGCGTCGCTTTCGCCGAGGCGGTGCTCGTCAAGGCCGATCTCTGGGGAGCGGACCTGTCCGGCGCCGACCTCTCGGGCGCCGACCTCTCGGAGGCCAATCTCCGCGACACCAACCTGGAGGGCGTCGTCGCAGAGAAGGCGACCTTCCAGAAGGTAGACCTCACGGGAGCGCGCCTCCTGGGCGCGCGGCTCGCGGGGGCCACGTTCAACGAGGTGAACGTGACCGAGGTCGATTTCACCGGCGTCGACCTGAGCTCCGTCACCTTCATCGCCGCCGAGGGCGACGGCGCCATCTTCCGGGACGCCATCGCCAGGGACCTCGCGAGCGTGAGGGGATCGTCCTTCGCGGGCGCAGATTTCAGCGGTGCGACGCTCACCGGCGCGAACCTGATGGGGACGCGCCTCCGCGGCAGCGACTTCTCGGACGCCGACATGCGCGGCGCGCTGCTCAACGAGGCCGATTTGACCGAGGCGACGCTGGATCGCGCGAACCTCGCCGAGGCCATGCTGACCCGGGCCAACCTCACCGGGGCCTCGCTCTACGCCGCTGACCTGAGGCAAAGCGTCATGAACCATGCGTGCGTCCGTGGGGCCATCTTCGAGAAGGCCAACCTGTTCGGCGCGTGCGCCGACCGGATGGTCGGAGACGACGACACGAGCTTCGAGGGCGCCAACCTCAAGCGACTTCGGGTGATACCGCCCCGGAGGCACCATGGATAGGGAAGCGCTGCGCAAGCGGATCGAAGAAGGAGAGGTCGTCTCGGAGCTGGACCTCTCGGGCCGCGACCTCGCAGGCATCGACCTCTCCGGCGGGATCTTCGAGGATGTCTCCTTCGCCGACGCCAACCTGGCGGGCGCCAAGGTGCGCGAGGCGATCTTCCACCGCTGTGACCTCGCGGGGGCGAACCTGAAGGGGCTGGATTTCCACCTTGGCACCGCCATGGACTGCACCCTCGCGGGGGCCGTGCTCGCCGACGCGTCGCTGGTTGGAGCGAGCTTCTCGCACGTGGACCTCGCATCGGCCGATCTGACCGGAGCGGACCTCTCGTCGGCCGGCATCGCGCACGCCAGCCTCAAGAAAACCCGGTTGGTCCGCGCCAACCTGACAGACGCCACCCTGTTTCAGGCCGAGAGCGGAGGAGCGGACTTCTCCCAGGCCAACCTGACCAAGGCTGTCCTGTTCCGTCAGGACCTGTCCCAGGCAGTCCTCACGGGCACCACCCTCGTGGAAGCGATCCTTGTCGAGGTGCGGATGGGGCCCAAGGACCTCCGGCGGATGGACCTCAGCAGGGCGCAGCTCACCAACGCCGACCTGCACGGCTGCGATCTCTCCGGGGCCACGCTGACGCAATGCAGCTTCAAGGGCGCCGACCTGACCGGGGCTCGGCTGGATGGGGCCATCGCACACATGGCCGTCTTCGTCGAGGCGAGCCTGATGAACGCGAGCCTCGCCCAGGCCGACCTGAGCCAGGCGCTCTTCGTCGACGCGCGGGCGGGCGCCGCGAACCTCTCGGGCGCGCGGCTGGAGATGAGCGTCTGGCACCGAGCGAGCTGCCCGGGGACCCGCTTCTGCCGGGCGGACCTGAGCTACGCCGACCTCTCCCACGCCGACGTGTCGTTCGCCGACTTCTCGGAGGCGACGCTGGCGCGCGCGCGGCTGCACCGCGTGACCGACAAGGGCACGCTCTGGCCGCTGAGCAAGGCGCTGGCGCACGGCGACGACAAGGAGCTCAAGGAAGCAGAAGACTGGCAGGCCAACGTTCTCGGGAGGCCTGCCGGCGGCCCACGCACCCCCCACGCATGAGGAGACGATGCAGAGCGTAGCAAGGACGATACGGTACGAGCGGGGAGCCCACGGTGACCACGGCGCCGTGCTCCGCGCCGAGGGCTCCACGTACATTGTCGAGACCGACGACGGCGAGGTCCGCGCGAAGCGCGCCACGAGCTGCCTGCTGGAGCCCGCCGCCGGGGACCTGGTGCTCCTCGCCGTCGTGAATGGCGCGCAGTACATCCTCGCCGTCCTCGAGCGGGAGGAAGGCGCGCCGTCGCACCTCGTCTCGGAAGGGGATCTCGAGATCCGTTTACGGCGCGGCTCGCTGGGCCTCTCGGCGCCGGACGGCGTGCGCGTGGCGTCCGGCAAGGACCTCTCGATGGCCGCGTCGACCTTCCGTGTCCAGGCCAGGGAGGGACACGTCGCGCTGGGGCTGCTCTCGTTCGTGAGCGAGAGGGTTCGCGCGGAGGTCGACCGGGCCAGGCTGATCGGTCGGAGCCTCGACGCTCAGCTCGAGCGGCTGCACCAGAAAGTGAAGCGCTCCTACAGGATCGTGGAAGAGGCCGATCACGTGCGCGCCGAGCGCATCGACTATGCGGCCAAGGGCGGCCTCGCCCTGCACGGCGAGAACGCCAAGATCACCGCGTCGCACGTCGTGAAGATCGACGGCGACCAGATCCAGGTAGGGTGACCGGACATGTGCTTTGCCATCACCTCGGGCGGTGGGATCGACTTCGGCGTCCCGGACGTCTGCCTGCCGGGGCCCGTCCCGTACCCGAACACGGCGTCTCGACCCATGGGGACTTCCGTCGCGTACAAGGTGATCCTGGGGAGGGGCGCCGCCCATACCCTGGCGACAATCGTCCCCATTTCCATGGGCGACAACCCCGGGGTTCTTGGCGGCGTGATCTCCCGTCGCAACATGGGCCCCTCGCGGCGCCTCGTCCCCTATCCCAAGCTGCTGCTCCAGAACAAGCCGGCGGTGCGGCTCGGCGCCACGGGCATCCAGAACCAGATCAACATCAACGGGACGAACATCACCCCGAGCCAGGTCAAGGTCCTGCTCCTCTGAGGTCCGCGCGATCAGCCGAGAGCCGTCCGCGAGAGCCGTCCGCGAGGGCGACCCCGACCCCTGCGCTGTTCTGCCCGGTGAGGACACGAGCATGGCCATCAACGAGCACGCCCGCATCCGGCTGGCGATCATCCAGAAGAAATACGGCAAGCGCCTGGCCCATGGCGCGAGCGGCGCTGACCTGCCCGACCGGCGCGCGCGCTTCAACGCGGATTTCCGGCGGATCCTGGCCGACATCATCGCGCCGACGTGCGAGGCCATCGGCAACGAGCTCGCCGCGTCGGGCCATTCGTACCGGGTCGAGCAGGACGTGGGCGAACAGACCCCCAGCCTCGAGTTTCACATCCTGCTCCAGGGCGTGCCGGGCGACGCCAACAACCTGATCCGCCTCTTCTCCAGGGCGGACGCCGAGGGCGATGGAGAGGTGATCGCCGAGGTCAACGTGGGCCAGACCTTGACCGAGCTCACGCGATTCCGGGCGCTGTCCCGGATCACCCAGGAGGTGGCGGAGCAGATGTGCGTGGACGCCATCGAGCACGTCTTCGCCTGCAACGCACGCTGAGCGCCTGGCGGAGCGAGATCGAGCGACGTTGTGCCATGTTGTTGGATTTTTCTACAACTTTCCCCTGAGCACAGTCGTCCGCCCGGCCAGCGAGCGAGCAGCTTGGACGCTGGCATGAGCTCATGTACGATCGCGCGCATGCGTGGAAGGTGCGTGTCGGTCGCGGTTCTCGCGTGGGCCCTGGCTGCCTGTTCGGAGTCGCCGCCCGACGACGGCGCGGGCGGCGGTGGCACGGGTCCAGTCGGCAGCGGCGGCGCCGGGAGCACAGCGGAGACCAGCTCGAGCGCGGCGGAGGGCACGGCCTCCAGCGCCGCGACGGGCGCCGGGACAGGTGGAGGCGGAGGGGCGCCACCCGACGGCCAGTGCGCCAGCGTCTCGGAGGTGCCGACGGAGCTGGGACTCGACCCTTTCTACAAGAAGTACGTCGACGCCTCGGGGATCCCCATCGTCAGCTCCGAGGGGCCGCCGGACGCGGCGCTGCTGCGCGCGTGCTCGGTCGTCGTCCGCATGCTCGGCCTGCGCGACGACGTGCGTCAGGCGATGATCGCGAACCACACGCGCGTCGCCGTGATGGCAGAGACGGAGGTGACGAGCGACATCCCCGAGCACAGCGACCTCTATGAAGCGTTCCCGGGAACCGACTGGGACACGCGGGCCCGCGGCCTCGGGGCGACCCCCGCCCGCCCGGCGAGCTCCTGCGCCGAGGAGAACGTCCTGTGTTATCCGAGCGATCCGTACAGGGGCGAGGACATCCTCGTGCACGAGTTCTCGCACGCGATCGCGATCATGGGCATCGCCTTCGCCGAGCCGTCCTTCAACCGGGAGCTCGCCGACGTGTTCGAGGGCGCGATCCAGGCTGGGAAGTGGGCGAACACCTACGCCGCGACGAACAAGGACGAGTACTGGGCCGAGGGGGTCCAGGACTGGTTCGATACCAACATCGAGTCGATCCCGGGGAACGGGATCCACAACGAGATCAACACCCGCGCGGAGCTGCGCGAGTACGATCGCCCGCTCCACGATCTCATCGCCAGGTACTTCGCCGACGACGCGTGGCGACCGAGCTGTCCCTGAGACGCGGACATCGAGGGAGCAGGAAGCGCGGGCTGCGCTGCGGAGGCCGCTCGCACGAACGTCATTCCGGTGCGGCACAGCGCGGCACAGCGCGGCGCAGCGGTGTGTTCCCCGCCGATCCAGGAGCAACACAGGCTGGCATTCGGCTTGCTGGGAGCACCTGCCATGCGCCACATCCTTCTTCGTCACTGTGTACCTTGCCTCGTGGCCGGGGCGGCGGCCCTGTCCACCCTGACATGGACGACCGAGTCGGCCGCGTGCGGCGAGACGTCTCCTGAGATCACCGCGCTCTCGCCGGGAGACGGCGCCGTCGACGTGCCGCTGAACGCGGCGCTGTTCGCCGGCTCGAACCTGGGTCGGGTCGCCTTCACGCTGCGTGAAGCGCAGAGCGGCGAGGTCGTGCCGCTCTCCGTGTCGTGCAACGGATTCTACGACGGCAACCTCTGCGCTGCGCACGCAGGGCCGCTCGCGGAGAACACGACGTACGAGTGGACGGCCGTCATTGTCGAAGAGCTGGACCCGAACCCCGGCGCTCCTGTGTGGCGCCAGTTCACGACGGGCACGGCGCACGACGAGCAGACGCCGCTAGCCGTCGACCTCTCCGTCAGCGTGCTGGAGCGCGGAGAAAGCGCCGCCTCCGACTGTGGCCCCGGTGGCCCCTGGACGAAGATGCGTATCTCCTTCTCGGTGGATGAGCCGGTGCTCTTTGACCTCGCGTCGTCGCAGAGGATGCCGGTCCCGGTGCCCGGAGGGCGCTCCGAGGTCGAGATCACGGTGCCTAGCGATTGCTTCTGCCTCGCGCCCCGGATGCTCGATGTCGCCGGCAATGAGTGGGCCGTGCAGACCGTGTGTGTCTCCGCCGACGACAGCCCGGCTCAGCCCGCCGACCCGGCTCCGCCTGACGAGACGGACCCGCCCGCGGAGGACACCGCGACCCCGGGACGCGATCCGGTGTGCGTGCCGCCGGAGCCCGGCGCGGCCGGGGGCTGCAGCGTTGGCCAGGCGGGGCGGACGCGCGACCTCGGCGCGGCCTCCCTGCTCTCCCTGGCGGTGCTCGCCCTGGCCTTCCGGCCGCGGTGGTAGCCGTCGCGGCGCCCTCGCCCGCCGCGCAGGGCGGCCGGGGGCGTCGCCGCGCCCGCGCGCCGGTGGTAGGAGAGGGCATGACGAAGAGGCGAGCCGCATGGATGTGGGCGGCGTGGACGCTCACGGCCGGCGGGTGCACCGCGCTCGCGGGGCTGGACGACAGCTACCACTTGGTGGAAGGCGCAGGCGGCGCGTCCAGCGCGACGAGCGGTCCGTCGTCGGCCTCGTCCACGGGCGGCGCGCCCGGCGCGGGGACGGGCGGCAGCGAGGGGCCCGGCCCCGTGGACGTCGCGCTGATCGACGACATGGAAGACGGCGACGGCGCCATCGAAGAGGTCGGCGGCAGGGTCGGCTACTGGTACAGCTACAATGATGGGACGGGCACGCAGACTCCACCGGTCTACTCGGAGGCCATGCCCGTCGGGTTCATCCCGGAGGCGCTCACGCCGCCGCGCGGCGAGAGCACGATGGCAATGCACACGTTCGGGTCCGGCTTCACGGAGTGGGGCGCCGGGGTCGGCTTCGCGCTGAACGGCCCTGACATGGGGTTGTTCCCCTACGACGCGTCGGCGTACAGCGGTATCAAGCTCTGGGCCAGGCTCGGCGACGCGGGCGCGGTGACGGCCATGAAGGTCAACGTCTCGGACAAGGTCTCGGAGCCCGCGGGCGGGATCTGCGATGAATCGGCGGGAGAGGGCGAGCCCAACCGGTGCTTCGATCACTGGTTCTACACCGCGCCGCTCGGCGCGGAGTGGGCCGAGGTCGTGATCCCCTTCGAGGAGCTCACGCGTGAAGGCCATGGCGCCGAGCCCACCGCCGAGGCCGTCGACATCACAGGGCTCTACACGATCGAGTTCCGATTCGCGCAGGGCGAGGACTTCGACGTCTACATCGACGACATCAGCTTCTACAGGTGATCGGCGCCATCTCGCGGTGGTGGGTGAACGGGCCGTCGGTTGGCGATGGTCAGCAGGCACGGAGGCCTTCCTGCGTCCATCGGCCGAAGAGCAGGGGGGCCGAGCACCTCGCAGGCGAAACCCGCGCGCTCCGCCTCGGCGCAGAGCGACGCCACCTCCGCCGCGCCGTACGCGCGGAGCCTGACGCCGTTCACGGCGCGCCAGGCGGCCCGCGCCACGCGCCGGCTCCACCGCCTCGGATGCGCGCCGCCTGGGATTCTTCGTCACATCCCACGACCCTCCTCGCCGTGGTGGGTATCGTGGATACATAAAATTCCCGGCCAACGCAGCGCGTGATCAAAGGCACGTTTCCCGGGCATATGGGCCTACGCGCGGAGCTACGCGCGTGGTACGCAGACGTAAGCATCTTACTTGAACATCTTGCTGACTACCTTGCGGCTCATCTGGCCGCTCCAAGGAGAATTTTATGCGTCTTAGCAGCTTGCTGAGCTACGGCTCGGTCTCGATCGCTTGCTGCCTGCTCGCCTGCAGCGGCGGCGACTACGACGGCGACGAGATCGCATCGCTGGAGGGCGACCTCAGCGGCGACGCCGCGATGTCGGCGGTGATCGAAGTCCAGTCGCAGTGGCAGACGGGGTACTGCGTGAACGTGGTCGTGACGAACGGCGCCACCCCGGTCACCGGCTGGAACATGGTCGTCGCGCTCAACGGTTCCACGCTGCAAAGCGCGTGGAGCGCGAAAGCCAGCGCGTCGGGCGGGCAGCTCACCGTCTCCAACGAGAGCTACAACGGCGCGCTGCCCGCGGGGGGGAAGGCGAACTGGGGCTTTTGCGGGAACGGCACCGGCAGGCCATCGGTCGTGTCCGTCAGCGGCAACGGGGCTGGAAGCTCGACCTCGACGAGCTCGAGCAGCAGCGCATCGAGCAGCAGCAGCGCATCGAGCAGCAGCAGCAGCGCATCGAGCAGCAGCAGCAGCGCATCGAGCAGCAGCTCCTCGGCGAGCTCCGGCGCCGGCGGCGCAGGGGGCGGCGGCGGCGCCGGCGGCGCGGGCGNCCGGCGCCGGCGGCGCAGGGGGCGGCGGCGGCGCCGGCGGCGC
>NZ_JEMA01001229.1 GCF_001589285.1 Sorangium cellulosum
TGCAGGGCGGGGTGCCCGCGGCGGTCCAGGTCAGGGCGCCGGCGATCGTCGCGCCGCCGGTGGTTCAGGGCGCGATGCCGGGCGTGGCACCGCAGGTGTCGGCGCAGCCGTCGCGCGTCCTCGTCGGCTTCATCGTGACGTTCCAGAACGATCCGGGCGGCAGCTTCTGGCCGATCCACAGCGGCCGCACCCAGATCGGGCGCGCCGGGGCGGACCCGGGGACGGGGATCGGGCTCGCCGACGCGAGCGCCTCCTCCCGTCATGCGTCGCTCCATGCGGACCCGACGACGGGCCAGGTCTTCATCGAGGACGACGGCTCGCGGAACGGCACCTTCGTCAACGAGCAGCGCCTCGCGCAGGGCGAGCGCCGGCAGCTCCGCGACAACGATCGGCTACGGCTCGGGAGCACGACGTTCGTGGTGAAGGTGCTGGTGGCGTGAGCTGAAGCGTCCCGCCTCGACCCAAAGGCAGCTCTGCGCCTGCAGCGGAAGAGAGGGGCGCCTCGGCGGGCGAGCTGCAATGCTTCTGGCGTAGAAGTCGAGGTGGCCAGCCCAGAGCGATCCTGTCGGCTGCGCGTGGCCAGCGGTGCGGCCCGGCAGGCGGTAGCCGATCGACGCCTCGGCCTGATACGAACCAGGGCTACTGTCCGCCTGCGCCACCCGAGCCGTCGGCACCGGCGCCGCCGCCCGTGGTAGCACCTGCGTTGCTGCTGTCAGGCGCCTGGCATTTGAGGAATCCGCTGCTGTCGAGCGCACATGGCATTCCTGCGCAATCTCCATTGACAGCACACGATTGACCATCGTCGCACCGCCTGCCGCAAAGCGTGCCTCCGCAGTCTACGTCGGTCTCGAGGCCGTCCTTCTGACCATTCGCGCAGATCGGCGCAGGAGGCGGGATGCGGCAATTGAAGTATTCGATCACTGCAGGGCCCTCGGAGACCTGCTTCACGATTTTATCGTTCTCCTTCACCTCCACCGTCGCCCCGCTCTGCGGGTAGTGAATGCTGAGCTTGATGAACCCCCCATAGGTCTCCACCGTCTCCGGCGCCGCCGGGTCGGCCTCCGGCGGAGGCTGGTTGCCAGGGCTCGCCTCCAGCACGGCTCGAGGCTGCAGCTTGTCTTGTCCTCTATCCGCGCACTCCTGGATGTCGGCGCGATTGAAGTGGTGCGATGTCCCGTCAGCGCAACTCACGTCGAGGGTGTCCCTACCCTCTGGAGTCGCCAGTGCGATGGTCCTGCCGATCTTGCTGGTGCTGTCGGTATCGGCATCCGCGCACTCTTTCGCGCCAGCGTCCACGTCCTCGGCGGTGCAGGGCACCTGAACGGTCACCGAGTAGCTGAATTCGCCAGAGAGCGTGACAGAACCGCACTCGGTTGCTTGGGCATCGAGGCGCTTGAACGCGACGCTTGTCGGTGGGAACGCGGTAATGTCAAGAGGCGGATCGAAGACGATTTGCCCGCCACCATCCAGGAAGCAGACGTCGAGCGTCTCTCGGCTTGCGAAGGTGCCGCTTGGTGAGCTCTCGTTCGAGGGCCAGCACTGATCTGACGTATCGACCCGGAATTTGTGATAGCAGCTGCTCGAGTCGTCGAGGAACACGCAGATGTTCTCGAACTCCTCGCCACAACCGGGCACAGAGACGGCTGCGGTCACGGCGAGGAGCGGGGCGACGGCGGCGGCGAGCAAGACGTAACGGCGCATGGGCGCAGTCTACGCGGTCTCCCTGCGGGTAGGCCAGACTCGCAGAGGTCGCCCGCAGCGACACCGGCGTGCGCCTCCGCCGCCCGCGCGCGGGCGGCGGAGGCTCACAGCTCGGCGTACGGCCCGGGGACGNTCACAGCTCGGCGTACGGCCCGGGGACGACGTACGCGTCGTCGTGGCCCGCGTACGTGAACACCCCCCAGCAGACGAGCTTGTACTTGATGGCGAACGCCATCGCCTCCCTCAGGCCCGCCTTCGGCGCGAGCACGGCGAGGTTCGAGCGGCGGACGCCCCACCAGCCCGGACCGTGCTGCAGCACCGCGTCGTGGAGATCCTGCGTGGCGTGCTTCGGGTCCTCGAGCACCGCGAGGCGCAGGCGGACGAACGACTTGTCGCTCGACGGGAAGTCGAACCAGTACAGGTTCGACCGCGCCTGCTTCGGGGCGATGCTCCCGGCGCCCTGCGCCGCGAGGAAGCGGGTGAGGTCGTCGGGCGAGAGCTTCTGGGTGACCGGGTGCGTGTCGACGCCCTGGCACGTCTCGGGGCCGACCTTGAACTCGCCCAGCGTGAGCGACGGATCGGCGCCGTTCTCGGGTGTCAAGAGGTACCTGTCGATGTCGGGCAGGTCGCTCGGGTACTCGACGCCGGCGTCGATGCCGCTGCACGCCGGGACCCCCAGCGCAAGCGCGAGGGCCGCTGCCAGCGCAGGGCGTCGGGGCGCGCGGCGGCTGGGCGCCGGACGCTCGCGATCGGGGCTCATGCTGCGGGGGGGGCTCGGCGCGCTCGCCGCCGGTGCTCCGGCGGGCGCGTCCTTGCGGCTCGGTTTGCTTTCGTTCGACATGGCTCTCTCGCGGCACCTGGAGCGCCGCCTCGATCGGCGGGCGCAGCGCTACCCGGGCCGGGCAATCATTCAATGCGGGACGCCTCGAGGGCAAACTCCTCTGCGAACATTTGGCTGGCGCGCCCCCGCTGGCCTAGAGTTCGGCCGATGAGGCACCCCGGAATGCCGATGCTCGCGCACGCCCCCGCCCTCCGCGCCAGGCGTCCGCTCGCAGCCACCCCACGGCGCGCTGGAGCGTCCTGCGCGGCCGTCGCCGCGATCGCGCTGCTCGCAGGCTGCGGCGGGTCGCCCAGCGCGCCCAGGCAGGACGACGTCTTCTACCTGCACGGCGCGGCCGGCCTCCTCAGCAAGGACTCGAGCTTCGAGGTGTACTTCCCGCCGCTCGATGCCCCGGCCACGGAGCGTGTGCCCCGCAGGATCGGCGTGGGCCTCATGAACGGCGACGTCCGCATGAGCCGCCCGATGGACTGGAACGTCGGCGGCGCCGACTACACGCCCGAGCGCCGGTTCATCACGTACCAGTCCCCGCGCCAGTTCCTTTTCTCGATCTACGAGCGCATCGACAGCCCCGAGGATCCGTGGCCCGACGTGCTCAAGCGCTACGAGGCCGACCTCGAGGAGCAGGGCGCCGAGATCCTCTCCGGTCGCGCGCCTGTGGCGACCGCGAACACGCAGGGGCGCAGCTACGTCGTCAAGGCGAAGATCCCCTCGAAGCCCGTCTCCGAGGCGTTCGCCCACGAGATCCTCATCCGGAGCCCGCGCCGCATCCTGCTCGTGCAGATCGTGCACCACCAGAACATCGACGCGAACGCCGACGAGATCACGGCCGCGCTGCAGAGCCTCACCGTTTACTGACCCTCGGGAGCCGCGTCCGCGCGCGCTGACACCGGGCGCGCTCACGGCCATCGGGCGCGCCGCTACCTCGCTCACCGGCGCTGCGCGTCGCGCTCGCGGCGCGCTGCTCCGGCTCCGCTCGAGCTCGCTCACATCGGCGGGGGTTCGCCCCGGTCCTCGTCGTCCGCATCGTCGCTGCCCGCGAGGTGCTTGTCGTCGAGCGGGATCGTGATCACGAGCCGCTCCGCCGCAGAGCCGCCGATCCACGCGGTGCGTTTGAGCGTCGCGGCGCGCGGCGAGCCGAGCTGGAACCGCGGCGCCTCCTCCGTGTCCACGTGGATCTCGAGCATCACGTCGTGGATGCCCGGCGTGAACGTCTCGATGATGCCGCGGACGAGCTCCTGACGGTGGCCCCCGGGCAAGAAGGAGAGGTACTCGTCGTAGCCGACGGGGCCGAGCACGACCTTGTAGCGGCCCGAGCCGTCGAACACGTAGCGCCCCAGGGTCAGGCTCTCGCCGAGCTGGTGGTTCATCACGCCGAGCTTGTTCCTGAACGGCTTCTCGATCTTCGTCCAGTGACCGACGAACTGCTCGATGCGCACGTCGATGTTCCCCAGCATCTCGGACAGCACGGTCTCGAGGCTCCGCGCCGAGCGCGACTTCGAGGCGAGGATGGGCGCGTAGCGGAGGAAGAAGAAGCGATCGAGCGGCGTCTCGTAGTCGCGGAACCCGTCGAGCCCGACCGCGCAGAGCATGCGGCGCGAGAACGGATCGGCGCCCTGCTTGCGGTAGGTGACGGGCAGCCGGTACTTTGTCCACGCGCGGTAGAGCAGCGACAGGAGCCGGTGATGGAAGACGTCGAGGAGCTCGCGGATCGGCTGCGGCCCGCCCTGGTAGTCGGCCAGCGCGATCTGCTCGATGAAGTACGCCGGCAGCGGCGACACCGAGCCGTACAGGCCGAGGAACGTGGTCGAGACGCGCGCGCGCTGCACCGCGTCCGGCGACTTGACCACCGCGAGCTCGCTCACGTCGCTCGACGCGAAGATGAGCGACGGGTCGCCGCGCAGCCGGATGCGCTCGTCCTGCACGGGCCCGAGCTGGCCCACCGGCGGCGCGGCGGGGAAGAGCCGCTCGAGCAGGTAGATGAGGCGATAGTACGAGAAGCGCGGCGCGGTCGCCTCGAAGCGCCGGAGCGTCTCCAGCGCGGCGGGGTCGGCGCTCGCGGCGCCTCTCGACGCAGCGGCCTTCAGATCAGGGTCAGGCTGCCGCTCTTCGGCTCCCATTTGTGCACCACGCGTGTGTTCGTGCCGGTGACCGTCAGCTGCGTGAACGAGTTCAGCGAGACGTAGGACCCGAGCATCTCGTTCAGGATGCTCGCGAACAGGTACATCTCCCCCTCGCCGACGAACCCGCCCTCATCGAGCTCGACGTCGACCGCCACGCCGCGCACGGGCGCTCCGCGGTACAGCCGATCCGTCGGCCGCACCCGGATCGACTTGATCGCGGCCAGACGGAGCTGGTTGGCGCGCGCCGCCTGGCGGTCGACGATCGCCTGAAAATTGTAGAGATCGACCGTCGCCCGGAGCACCTCGAGCTCGGTGATCGATCGGTAGCTCATCGCCATGTGCGCCAGCACGCGCCACTGCAGCTCGCGCCCGATGGGCGGCGGGAGCGGCGCGGTGACGCCGGCGAGGTTGGTGAAGCTCGCCACCGCGGGAGAGGTCGCCGTCGGCACCCGGAGATCGCCGACCCTGAGCTGCGCCGGCAGGCGGCGGTTCGTGCTCGTCGCCTCGATGCTGATCACGTCGAACTCGGGCAGGGCCCCCGCGTCCTGCGGCGAGCCGAACGACAGGTACATGTCGATCCCGTCGCCGATCGCGGCGGGGCGGAGGTGCGCCTGATAGAAGATGGTCCGCGCGGCGGCCTCGGGATCGAGCTCGTGCTGGAAGCTGAAGAACGAGGGGATCTCGACGCGCTGGCTCGTGCGCCGGGCGATCCCGACGACCTTGTCGATGCTGTGGATCTCGAAGGCGGAGGGCGCCGCGCCCGCCGGGCGGCAGAGGTACTCGTGCTTGGTGGCCTCGGGCTTGATCGGATCGCTCGTGTGCTCGAACAGGTTGACGACCGGCGAGCAGAACAGCCGGAGGTTCTCCTTGCCGACCCGCGTCCCCGGCGGGAGCCCGTCCTTGAACTGCAGCAGGATCGCGAACCGGTCGGAGATCCGCTCCGCCGAGAGCGCCTGGAGGCCGGTCACCTCGAAGAACGCGAACTTCTGCGGCAGCGTGAAGAACTCCTGGAGCAGGCGGAAGCCGGGGTAGACGGTCTTCGGGTACGGGATCAGCGCCTCCTCGTCGGTGAAGCCGGTGAGCCGCACGGCGCGCGCGGGGAGCGACGCGATCGTCGTGTCGCGACCCGCGGCGTCGACCGCGGCGAGCGCGACGGTGTCGACGTGCGCGCCGACCCAGAGGCGGAGGTCGTCCTGTAGTCGGCGCTCGCCGTGGATGTAGAAGCGCAGCGACGAGAGCGACAGGCTCGACAGCGCGGCTCCCCCCGTCAGGCGAAGCTCGACGCGGAGCGTCTGCGCGAGCTGCGCGCCCGTGTCGACGCGCACGTCCTCGACCGCGAGCGGGACCAGCTCGACGTCCTGCGTCGTGCGGAACCGGCACGAGATGCCGTCGACCGGCACCGATCCGACCTCCGCGTGCCGGGCCACGACGAGCTTCTCGCGCACGACGTTCGGCAGCGGCGTGAACTCGATGATCGACGTCGCCGGGATCTGACGGAGGTAATGCGGGAAGAGCAGCGACGCGACCGAGTGGATCACCTCGGGGAGCTCGTCGTCGAGCTTCTGGCGGATCTTGCCGGTCAGGAAGGCGACGCCCTCGAGCAGCCGCTCGACGTCGGGGTCGCCGCCGCGCTCCGCGAGCATGGGCGCGATCCCGGGATAGGCGGCGGCGAACTCCCGCCCCAGATCGCGCAGGTAGGTGAGCTCGTCCTGGTAGTACTTGTTGAACATCCTCTCGCCACCGCCAGTCGACCGCCGGGGCCGAGGCGTGTCAACCGCCGAGCGCCCCGGCGGCCGATGGACCCTACGTCATCCGGACGTTGCCGCTCTGGTCCACCGCGGCGCCGAGCCGGAGCGCCTGGCGCCTGCCGTCGGAGAACTGGATCTGCGCGGTGATCTCGAACTCGAGGACCATGGCCTGGGTCGCGTCGCTGCGCAGGTGCCGGACCTGGACGTTCTTCAGCCGTGGCTCGTAGGTCTGGATGCAGTTCTTGATCGAGCGCTGCACCAGGCCGATCGCCTCGGGGAACTCGTGCAGCACCTCGGACACCTCCATGAGGCCGTAGTCCGGGCAGGTCAGCGAGCTGCCCTGGCGGGTATTCAGCATGTGCCCGAGGTGCGCCAGGATCGCCGACTCCAGGTCGTGATCCCTGTATGTGTGCCGCTCCGTCGAATGCGGGTCGGCAGCGTGCATGATGCGGGTAAGGAGCGATGCGCCGGCCACGGCGCAATCGTAGATCAGCTCGCGCCTCGAGCGGAAGCCCGCCCGTTCAGCGGGGCGTCAGCCAGTCGTCCTCCGCGGAGAGGCCCCCGTCGTTCCAGGTCCAGATGACCTTCTGGTACGTGAACGCGACCTCCTCCTGCTCGGGCACCCGCGCCAGCGCCGGGTTCCTCACGTTGAAGACGTGGAACTGGATGCTCGAGATGTTCGCGTTCGTGAGCTGGACCGTGAAGACCGGCCGCTCGACGCCGATCGCGACCGATCGGTAGAACTGGAGCTGCCAGTGCGGGATGTTCTCGTTGTGGCTGAGGATGTCGAGGAGGTGCGGGGTGGACCGGTCGAGATCCTTCGTGACGATGAATGGCTTGTGCATCCGCTTGCCTGTCGGGCGCCCGGTCACTGGGTCGCGCGGGCCGACAAGCGAGTGGAACACCTCAGTTACCAGGATGCTACCTTCACGCCCCTTCTGCGTGACGGAACCCCTGATTTCCCCTTGTCTTGCGCCGACGAGTCTGAGGTAGGCGTGGAGGGGCATGCCAACATTCTGATCCTGCTGCGCGTGATGGCCATGCCTGATTTGAGGCCCCCTGGCACCCCAGATCAGGACGACAAACGCAACCGGGCGACCCGAAGGCCGCCCGGTGCGACGAGACCTCAGCCGCTAGGCGCTACTGGTTCGGCGCCTCCCAGTCGTCGTCCGCCTGGCGGGCGCCGTCGCCGTCGTCGTACGACCACTCGATCTTCTGGTACGTGAAGGCGATCTTCTCGTACTCGGGGATCTCCCGGGCGTCGGGCCGGCGGGTGTTCTCCATGTAGAAGTCGATGCTCGCGACGGTCGCGTTCGTGAGCTTGACCGTGTAGTGGTTCTGCTCCTTGCCGATGTTCTTCGACGCCTGGGTACCCGGCGTGTAGAACTTGAGCTCCCACTCCGAGATGCTCTCGTTGTTGACCAAGGCGTTGTAGAGGAGGGGGGTGGCCTTGTCGAGCTCCTTCGTGATCACGAAGGGCTTGTGCTGGCGCTTCCCGCTCGGCATTCCGGTCGCCGGATCACGCGGGCTCACGATCTGATGCTGCACCGCGATGATGGCGACCGACTTCTCGCGGCCCTTCTGGGTGACCGAACCGTCGATCGCACCCTGCGTGACACCCTTCAGCTTAAGATGAGCTTGCAACGCCATGATCAAATGCCTCTTCCTTCAAGGTCTCGCCGCCTGGGCTCAGTCTACGCCCCATTGCGCGCTGGCAGACGGTCCGTCCCGTCGGGAGTAGGAGTCTGGATACTAGAGATAAGACTCTCATCGTATCTCTATCCCTGCTCGTCGCAGGGAGTCCAGAAGGTAACTCCCTATATGGGAGCGTCAAGACTTTTGTGTCCCAGAACAGCGGGTGCGCTGAGCGCCCCTTGGTTCCCGATGGCCGAAATATTCCGTCGGCGTGACACCGCTTCGATGGGGAGGCATGGCCGTGTCCAGCGCGTTGCGAAGCCGCGGACACTGTGCGCGACGTGACAATGAGCGATGCGACGGCTCGATCCTGAGGTGGGCGCGACAGCCGAGATGGAGAACAAGGTGGCCTGGCCGGCCAACGCGGCTGGCCGGCCAATGGGTGGCCGGCCAGCGTGTGGCCGGCGAGCGGGGCAGGCAGGCCACACGCTGGCCGGCCACGCGTTCGGTCGCGAACTCGCCTCGGCGAGGCCTTGCATGATACGAAGGGCGCGTGAGCATCGTTCGTTTCGGCTCTGTCGTCGGCCTGGGGCTCGCCGCCGCCCTCACGGGCTGCGGATCGTACCCCGAGCAGCCTCACGGCGAGCTGCAGACACGCAAGCAGAACCCGATCCCGGTGTGCACCGCCCAGCTTCCGCCCGCGCGGCGCGCGGCGGGCGACAGGGCCGCCGTCCGCACCCTCGACGCCGATCAGTGGCTGGGGATCGTCGTCCCCAGCTACAGCGAGGAGCGCGGGATGGGGCCGACCGACGTCGACTGCACCGGCCACTACGTGTTCGCCAACGAGACGCTGCGCGGCGGCATCTCGAAATCCGGCTGGCCACGCAAGATCGACCCTGACGAGGTCGAGATCCGCTCGGGGCCGGAGGGGCTGCGCGCGATCTGGGTGCGCGTCCTCAAGTTCGAGAACGGCGACGAGGGCGGCCTCGTCGCGCTCGTGCGCGCGGCCGGCGATCGCGCGGACGTCTACGGCGTCGGCAGCTTCCGCGCGCCGGCGAAGGGGACCAAGCTGTCGCCGGTGCGCCTCGGTAACGACAACCTCGTCGTGGCCGAGACGAAGAGCTGCCCCGATCCCGACGACTGCCGGCAACGAGCCCACTTCTACCTCGCGCGGAGGGGGCGGCTGATCGAGGCCGCCTCCGTCGACCTGGAGCGGACCGCGGTGGTCCCCTCGGTCACGGAGCGCGGGCTCTACGCCCGCTACATGCTGCGCACCGACGTCTCGTACAAGCCGAACGGGATCCAGCTCCTCGAGCAGGTGCGGGTGAAGATCGTGAAGTACGAGGACGGCAACCGCGACAGCGACCGCGAGCTCCGCCGCGTCGAGTTCCAGCGCTTCCTCCGGGTGGAGCGGGACACGCTCTTCTCGTCGAACGATCCGCTCTGGGAGCGCGTCGTCGGACAGGACTAGAACGGCGGCGGCGGCAAGGGGCCGGAGGGGGGAGCCGGG
>NZ_JEMA01001230.1 GCF_001589285.1 Sorangium cellulosum
GGGGAGCCGGGGAGGTGAGCTTGGCGTCGGGATCGACGGCGAGGACGATGATCTGCGTCACAGCGGCGGTGATCCCGTCGCAGCTCATCCCGTGATCGGCGATCGTGCGGACGGTCGGCGGGGCGCCGTCGCACCCCTCGGTCCGGACCTGGGCCGACCACGCCCCGGGCTGCCCGCGCACCACGGCCTCGATCGAGGTGACCTTGCCCGTCGTGACGAGCTCCCGCCCGAGCCGGCGCGAGACCTCGGCGCGGACCTGGGATGCCGAGGGGCACTGGGCCTCTGCGCCCTCGAGGCGCGCCCACGACACGTCCGCGGCCGCGAGGTCGCACTCCTCCGCGCGCGCCCCGGCCGGCGCCATCGCCGCGCTCGCGAGGACGACCGCCCCCAGCGCGCGCGCGCCCCCCGCGCTCCTCATCGCGTGCTCCTCGCCGGCTGCTCGAGGGTCCTTCGGGCGACGGAGCGACTTCGTGCGGAGCGGCGCGTCATGACGGAGATGTTAGCTCACGTGCCAATCGGAGCGCGGTCGTGTACACCCGGGGGGGCGACAAGTCACACCAATTTACGCTGCCATTGCTGGCTGCCTTCCTCGCGTGTACACGAGAAGCACGGGGTGGAGAAGGCTCGACGGGGGGCTCGTCCTCCCGCCTCGGCGCGCTCTCGCGCGGAGGTCGCGTCGGGGGAGGTGCGTCACCGTGGGCGCTGGCGACGCTGACGTCCGGACCGCGCCGCACCCGCTCGCCGATGGGCTGTTGGAATTTTACAATTGCGGTTCTCGGCGGCGGCCTTCGACGAAGGCCGGGAACCGCGCCGGCTCCGGGGGCAGCATGATGACGACGTCGTGCGCGGCGCGGCGATCCACTGGCAATGGCAGGTGCGCCATAACGGCCTTTGCCTCGTCCGCGAGGAGCGCGTGAAGGCCGGCGACGTGCTCGAGGTCAAGTTCGGCCTCGTCCACTCCATGGGAAACGCCGGCGAGCGCGAGCCGCTCGTCACGCTCCATTTCTACGCCGGGCCCATCGATCACACGATCGTGTACGACATCAACCATCAGCGGACGTCGATGGTGGACGGGAGCTACGGTGCGTGGCTCCCCTGGGACGCTCCTCCGCTCCTCCGCTGCATGCTGCCGGGGATCCGGTCCGCGGGGGCGTTCTCTGAAGCTGCCCGCCACGATCGCGCCTCCAGCAGCGAGGCCAAGGCGAGCTCCCACGCGGCGAGCTGAGGCGCGGCGGCGCGGCTCGCCGGCCGGGGAGCGTGAGACCCCCCCAAGAGGTGGCCACGGCGGCTCTCCTCGTGGGGTGGGCGGGAGAACCGTGACATCGCGGCCGCTCTCCCTGTGTCCCCCATCCCGTCGCCCGGCGCTCCTGCTCCCTGGCGGACCGCGCACACCCCCTCCTCGCGGCGCCCGGTTCGGGTAGCATCGGCCCTTCCCGAGGCGCGCGCCCCCCATGCACTCCCGCCCGACGACAATCGGCGTCCTCACGCCCTTCCTGGACGGCTTCTATTTCAACGCCGTCCTCCGGGGCGTCCACCAGGCGGCGCAGCAGCGCGGGCACCGTGTCGTTGTGATTCGCGCCACCCCCGAGGACGTCCAGGCCCCGTCGCTCGCCGGGGATCAGGTGGATGGGTGGATCGTCGTGCTCGCCACCGAGGGAATCGAGCGGCTCGCGCGGGCGCGGGTCCCGCTCGTCACCGTCAGCACCTGCGCGCCCGAGGCGGGCTGCCCGACAGCGATGCCGGACAACGCCGCGGGCATCCGGAGCGCGGTGCGCCACCTGATCGACCACGGGCACCGGCGCATCGCGTTCGTCGGCTCCCTGGAGCAGGACGACATNCCCTGGAGCAGGACGACATCCGCGTCCGCCTCGAGGGGTACAAGGCGACGCTCGCCGAGCGCGGGATCCCCTTCGATCCAGGCCTCGTGTTCGAGACCGAGAACAACTGGTTCTCCGGGGGACAGGGCGTCGCCGAGGCGATCCTCGCGCGGCGGGGAGAGCTCACGGCGGCGGTCGTCGCCACGGACAAGAACGCGCTCGGGTTGATGTCGGCCCTCCAGGCGGCGGGACACCGCGTCCCAGAGGACCTGGCGATCACCGGCTTCGACGACATCGTCGAGGCGCAATGGGCCGCCCCGCCGCTGACGACGGTGCGCCAGCGGTTCGACGCCCTGGGAAGGCTCGCGTACGAGCTCGTGCTGGCGCAGCTCGCCGGCGAGGTCGTCCCGCCCGGCCCCGTGCTCGCGCCGACCACGTTCGCCCGGCGGCGGACGTGCGGGTGCAGCACGCTCCAGGGCTTCCTCCGCGCGGAAGACGCGGCGGTCGACGGCGACGCCGGCGACCTGCTGGCCCGGCAGGTGGTCGAGCTGCTCACCCCCCATTCGCTCCCGCCCGGCACGCCGCCGGCGTCCGTGTGGCCCGGCGTCGCCCGCGTTGTCGAGGGGCTCACCGCGGCGATCGAGGGCGCGACGCCCCCTCCCGAGGCCGAGATCGACGCCGCCTGCCAGCAGGCCGTGCGCCTCACGCCCGACATCGAGAGCCTGATGGGGATGGTCCGCTGGCTCGGCCGAGCCTCCAGGCGGCGCCGCGCGCGGCCGGCCGACGACGGCGCGGCCGAGGAGCGCGTGGAGGAGTTCCTGGAGCGACTGCGCCTCTCGCTCATGATGGCCCGGCTCGACGCAGAGCGGGAGTTCGTCGCGGAGCTCGAGCAGCTCGTCCGGTCCGATCACGAGGTGAGCCTCGCGCTGCTCGGCGGCACCCACGAAGCGTCGCGCTCGCTCTCGTGGCTCGACTCGACCTCCGTGGTCTGGAGCTGCCTCGGGCTCTGGGAAGATCCGGAGTCGCGCGCGCGCCTCGTCATCGCCGGCGCCTACAGCCGCGATGGCAGCCCGACTCCCCCCATCGGCAGCGTCGTTCCGCAGGAGGCCTTCCCGCCCGCCGAGCTGCTGCCGCCCTCGACCGTCGGCGGTCCGTTCGTGGTGACGCTGCTGCCGATCCGGACGCTCCAGCGCGACTGGGGTGTCCTGGTGACCGTCGGCCCGGGCTCGCTGGAGACCGCCGGCGACGAGGGCACTGTCGCGATCTGGGGGGCGCTGCTCAGCGCGGCCCTCGAGCGCGACGCGCTCATGCAGTCGCTCTCGGAGCAGCACGCGAGCCTGCAGGACGCCTATCAGCGCGAGCGGGCGCTCTCGGCGGCCGTGCGCGCGCTGGGCTGTCCGCTCATCCCGCTGCTGGAGGGCGTGCTGCTCGTCCCGCTCATCGGCGAGCTCGACGGCGACCGCGCCCGTCAGGTGCTCGACACGGTGACCGAGGGGGTGAGCCGGAACCGGGCGCGCTGCGTGCTGCTCGACATCACGGGCGTCCTGCTCGTGGACGCCCAGGTGGCCCACGCGCTCCAGCAGACCCACCGCGCGGCGGCCCTGCTCGGCGCGCGCGTCGTCCTCATCGGCGTGCGCCCCGAGATCGCGGCGCGCCTCGTGGCGCTCGACATCGATCTCGAGGACCTCGTCACGCATCGATCGCTGTCGTCAGCGCTCGCGGAGCTCGCGCCCGCGGGCCTCCGCTCGCTCCGCGCGGGCCGGGGCAGCGCGGGCTCGCCGCCCCCCGATCCGCGCCCTCGACGGCGGCAGGGGAGGGCGTGACGGTGCGCGCGTCCCGGCGCGATCTCGTCGCCATGGGAGCTCGGTCGTGGCTCTGCGCGGCGCTGGCGGGCGCGTGCTGCGCC
>NZ_JEMA01001231.1 GCF_001589285.1 Sorangium cellulosum
GGGATCGCGGCGCCCTCGGGCGGCAACTGCCAGCCCTGGCGCTGGGTCTACGAGGCGCGCCGCCTCGGGCTGTTCCACGACCGGGCGCGCTCCGAGTCGCTCGCCGACTTCCAGGGGACGGGCGGCGTTGTCGCGCTCGGCGCGGCCGCCGAGAACGTCGTCCTGGCCGCGCACGGCGAGGGGCTGAGCGTGCGCGTCGCGCCCTTCCCGCGCGCGGGCGACGTCGACCTGGTCGCGACGTTCGATTTCCTCGACGCGGATCGGAGCGACGCCGAGGGCCACGCGATGGACGGCCTCGGGGACGCGATCGGCCTCCGGCACACGAACCGGCGCCAGAGCCAGCGGGCCGCGCTCGCGGACGAGCACCGGGCCGCGCTCGCCGCCGCGGTCCGGTCCGTCCCGGGGGCGGACCTGCACCTGCTCGAGTCGCCGGCGGAGCTCGAGGAGATCGCCGCGATCCTCGGCGCCGGCGATCGCGCCCGGCTGCTCGTGCAGCGCACGCACGCCGACCTGATGAAGGAGATCCGCTGGACCGAGGCGGAGGCGGAGGCGCGCCGGGACGGCATCTTCGTCCGCGCGTTCGAGTTCTCGCCCGCCGATCTCGCGGGGTTCCGGGTCTGCCGGGACTGGCGCGCGCTCGAGCTCGTGCGGCGCTGGGGCGGCGGCACGGCGCTGGAGAAGACGGCGCACAAGGCGATCGCCGGCGCGATGGCCGTCGCGCTGATCACGATGCCGCGCGCCGGGGTCGCGGACTACTTCCAGGGCGGCAGGGCGCTCGAGCGGGCGTGGCTGACGGCGACGCAGCGGGGCATCGCTGTCTACCCGATGGCGACGCTGCCGTACATGTTCGCGCGGCTCGTCCGGGGCGGCGGCGAGGGGATGGATCCGGAGACCGTCGCGCTCGCGACGGCGCTCCGGGCGCGGTACCTCCGGCTGTTCGACGTCACCGACGCGACGGCGGAGATCCTGCTCTTCCGCCTGTCGCTCGCGGGCCCGCCGTCGACGCGCTCGCTCCGCCGCCCCCTCGAGGACGTGCTCGTCATGCGCTGACCCGGGCCCTCACGGCGCGGCGCGGCCTTCGAGGAGCCAGCCGCGCGCGGCGCCCTCGTCCTTGAAGATGCGCACGAGCTCCGAGGTCCCCGCCTCGCGGGCGATCCGGCTCGCCTGCAGCGCCGCGAGATCGCTGTGGACCAGCTCGGCGGTCCGGATCACCCCCATCGCGGCCGACGTCGCCCCGATGTCGCGGAGCAGCTCCGTCGCCTCCTCGGAGGCGATAGAGAACCCGCGGAAGTCCACGAGGACGCGGATCCTCCGGCCGCAGAGCGAGCCGAGCGCCTTCCTGTACTCGGCGGCGTACGCCTGCGCCTCCTCCGCGCGCACCACGCCCTTGAACGTGACCTCGATGAGGGCGTTGATCCTGTCGATCTTGAGTTGGTACATGCCTCCTCGTCCGGGGAGCTGCGACCGAGACCCAGAGTCGAGAGCCGGAGAGTCGGGACCCGGAGCCGAGACCTGAGAGCCGGGGCCGAGGCGGAGCCGAGGACCCGGATCGACCGAGCATATAGCGTAGGTGCCGCGCTCCCGGGGCGCCACCGCGCGGCGCGAGCTCAGCGGTGAGGCGGCTTGGGCTCGGTGAGCCGGTAAACATGCTCCACGAACTCCGGGACGAGCTCCCTGGCGAGGATCCAGAGGCGCCCTTCCCCGAGATCGTTCAGGCTGGCAGGGCCGGAGTAGGTCAGCCTGCCGCGCTCGCCGAAGTAGATGAACGACGTCCTGTCGTGCCGCTGGAACCAGCCGCCGGCCGCGTCGAGCAGCGGGCCGAGCGCGGCGTCTCCGCCGGGGCGCAGGGGGACGAGGCGGACCGAGTCGAGGAGGCGGAACAGGTTCGTGCCGAGCTCGCCGAGCTCGACGACGGCGGCCGCCAGCGCCTCGCCGCCCTCCCGCGCGACGAGGACCGCGCGCTCCCGCTCGAGGCCCGCGCTGCGCCAGCGCTCGATGCAGGGCCCCATCGCGAGCCGGCCCGGCACGAGATCGAGCGCCTCCGCGACCATGCGCGGCGACGTGGCGCAGAGCTGCCCGAGCAGCGCCGCCTGCTCCGCCGGGGTCGCCTCGCCGATCTCGAACGGCCCGTCGTCCGCCCGGGAGCCCGGCGGGGGCAGGAGCGGGACGTCGACGCCCATCAGGCGGAACGGCTGCGCGAGGGCGAGCCCCGTCGCCTCGTGCCTGCGGGCGAACTCGAAGAACGACCGCTCGTTCCACGCGACGTGCGCCTCGGCGTAGACGATGACCCACCGGCACTCCGGGTCGGACAGGGCGTACTCGCAGCAGCGCGTGAAGATGTCGCGGAGCACCTGCCGGGAGCTCAGGTTCGAGGCGCTCTTGGGCCGCTTCGCGAGCTGATGAAACATCCACGTGCCGTGGTAAGGCTTCATCACCGAGAAGTTCCCCTCGATGCCGTGCTCGGAGAGGCAGGTCACGTTGTGCAGGAGGTGCGGCGCCGCCGCGGCCCGCTGCGCCATCTGCATGAAGCTCGGCCTGATGGACTCGAAGTGCTCCGGGCGCCGGCCGGAGAGGTTGAAGTAGCCTGACGAGGCGAAGAGGTCCCAGAACTCCGCCTGCCAGGCCGTCCCTCCGTAGGTGGTCGCGTGCAGGATGCGGGACACGAGCCGCAGCCAGCGCCGCTCGTCCTCGCGCTTCGCGGCGACGACGTGCACGGCGCAGAGCTCGGCCGAGGCGCCCTCGCCCGGGGACACCGACCGCACCTCGCCCTTCAGGTGGATGACGCCGTCGTCGCCGTCCGGGAGCTCCAGCGCGATCTTGAGCCGCGGCTCGAGCCGGGGCTGCCCTCCTCCGAGCGCGAGCCGCAGGCTCGAGAAGGACACGTCGACAACCTCGGCCTCGACAGGCGGCAGGTGGAGCCAGTGGGGGTGCAGGAAGCGCGCGGTGAGCTCGACCTCGACGCCCCGCTGCTGGAGGCTCTGGCGCACGCGCTCGACCCTGGCCGGCAGCGCGGACACGACCTCGCCCGGGCGCACCTGCTCCGCCCGGATGTTGAACCGGAAGACGGAGCTGTGTCCGGCGATCTCGACAGCGGCGGCCTCGCTCCAGCCATCGATGCCGAACCACCGGACCGTCCCGGCCCCCACCTCGCTGAGCATCACGCACATCGACGGCGCGCCCTCGGCGGCGTTGCGGACGACGCCCTTCTTCCGCAAGAGGACGCTCAGGATGTCGCGCACCCGCCCCGGGTCGTCGATGATCTCGCGCGCCTGTCCGGCGTCCGAGGCCGAGGGCCGGAAGAGGTTCGCGGCCGCGGCCTTCGCCGCCCCGGCGTCGACGAGGGCGCCCAGCGCGTCGCGGATCTGGCCGTCCGCGCGGGCCGACACCTCCTGGAACAGCAGCCCGACGAGCGGCCCCCGCAGGCCCATCGACTGCAGCACCAGCCGGGCGGGGAGCGGGCCGATCTCGGCGCCGCGGAAGTAGAGGCGCACGGAGGCCACGCTGCCGAACGGGAACGAGGTCTGGTAGTCGGGCTCGAGCCACGCGCCCATCGCGCCGAGCAGGACGACCTCATGGCCGTGGTCGAGCCCCTCGATCTGCAGCCAGACCGCGTCCTTTTCCAGCCAGCACGCCAGCGGCACGTCGGACGGCGGATCGTCCTCCAGGAGCGGCCGCTCCAGCGAGACCGCCTCGTCGTCGCCGCGGGCCCCCCAGCGCGCATCCTGCCCAAAGCCGACCTTCGGCGCCACGGTCACGAGGTCACCCCCTCCGCCGCGAGGCTACGTGTTCCAGGTGAGGAACAGGCGTCCCCGTCGCCTCGCCCGTGTGGCAGGGCGAGGGCGCGGCATTGAACGGCGAGCTCTCCAACACCCCTCGGGAGCCCACCCGAAAGCCAGGAAGAAGGCAGATCCACTTGAACTTACTTTCCTATGATCTGTACCGGATCGCAACACCCCACGTCAAGCGGCCCTCCCCCGCTGCCTGGCCGCGCGCGTCCGCGTCGACGATGGCCTCGGCCTCCCCGCGCACGGTTGCACCCCGCGCCTTGAATGGTTGCGAGATTCCCTGAACACGGGAGCGAGATTCCCCTGGGATTTCGCGGGGCGCTCCAGCGGGGAGCGGAGCGGTCGTGACACGACGTTGCAGGCAGCCCCGGCGCCTCATGCTACAAACGGCCACCCCGATGCCCGACATGAGCGCCTTTCTGCACGCCGATGGCTGGATCACGCTCGCGACCCTCAGCGCGCTGGAGATCGTCCTTGGAATCGACAACATCGTCTTCCTCTCCATCATGACGGCAAAGCTGCCGCCGGAGAGGCAACCGGTCGCCCGGCGGATCGGGCTGCTGCTCGCCCTCGGCATGCGGCTGCTCCTCCTGCTCGCGATCTCGTGGGTGATGGGGCTCAAGGCCACGCTGTTCAGCCTGCTGGGACACGACTTCAGCGGGCGTGACCTGATCCTGCTCGCCGGCGGTGTGTTCCTGATTGGCAAGTCGACCCACGAGATGTTCGACAAGCTCGAGGTCGAGGAGCACAAGGACGCCCAGCCGAAGGTGAAGGCGTCTTTCCCCTCCGTCATCGCGCAGATCGTGCTGCTCGACATCGTGTTCTCGCTCGACTCGGTCATCACCGCGGTCGGCATGGCGCAGCACATCTCCATCATGATGGTGGCGATGTTCATCGCGATGGGCGTGATGCTCGTCTTCGCCGGGCGCATCGGCGCCTTCATCCAGCGCCACCCGAGCATGAAGATCCTCGCGCTGAGCTTCCTGCTCCTCATCGGCGTGGTGCTCATGGCCGACGGCATGGGCCAGCACATCAGCAAGGGCTACATCTACTTCGCCATGGCCTTCTCGCTGGGCGTCGAGCTCATCAACATGCGCCTCCGGCTGCGCCAGAAGCCTGTCCAGCTCCACACGAGGTTGCCGAGCTCTCCGGATCTCCTGCCCCCGGGTGGGCAGCCTCAACCGAGGATCTGAGCCCGCGCGCGCCCGGCGCGCCAGGCCAGCGGAGGGCCAAACGGGCGGCGGAGACCGGGATCGCTGGCGCGAGCTCCGGGAGAGCCTGTAAACAATTCGCACAGACGGGGCGTCCGAGGGTCGACGGCGACAGCGGCCGGTCCCAGAAGTGACACCGGGGTTCTCCACCGAGGTGAGCGTGAGCGACGAGCAAGGAGACGCAGAACGAGGGCGGCGACGGCGCATCGTCATCGTCGACGACGACGACGCGATCGTCGAGACGCTGGAAGAGGTGCTGCTGGCCGAGGGGTACGACGTCGAGGGCTACACCGATCCGCTCGAGGCCCTGGAGCGGCTGCGCTCCAAGGCGCCGCCGGACGCGATCGTCCTCGACTGCGTGATGCCGTTCATGGACGGGCCGCACCTCATGGAGACGCTCGCGGCCGAGGGGATGGTGGTGCCGATCGTGCTCGTGACAGCGCTGAGCGATCCCGGCTTCTGCATCGACCCGAACCACCCCGACGCGACGAGGATCATCAACAAGCCGTTCGACTTGGAGCAGCTCCTCGAGACGCTCGATGACCTCTCGAGCATGCCCGCGGCGAGCGAGCCCGGATCGCGGCGCAGCGCGCGGCCGCCGTCGACGCAGCGGACGTAGCGCGGGCCGCGGCGGCCCGCGCCGCGGCCCTGCACCTGGCGGATGCGCGCTGGGATCCCGCCGGCCGGGGATCAGCGCCCGGAGAGCGCCGCGGAGAGGCCGTGGACGACCTCGGCGCCGGCGGGGACGGTGACGCTCGACCCCTTGAAGTCGTCGCCGACGGGCTGGTAGGAGCCGCCGAGGCACTGCGCGAGGAACGTCTCGGCGATCGCGTTGAACGACAGCGCGTTCTCCGGCCGGGCGAAGCCGTGGCCCTCGTCGGGGTACAGCGCGTAGGTCACCGGGATCCCCTTGCTCGTCATCGCCTTGACGATCTGATCGCTCTCGGCCTGCTTCACGCGCGGATCGTTGGCGCCCTGGCCGATGAGGAGGGGCCGCTTGATCTTGTCGGCGAGGTAGAGCGGCGAGCGGGAGCGCAGGAGATCGCGGCCGGACTCGGTGCGGGGGTCGCCGACCCGCTTGGCGAAGAGCTCGAGCATCGGCGCCCAGTAGGGCGGGATCGACTCGAGCAGGGTCACGAGGTTCGACGGGCCGACGATGTCGACGCCGCAGGCGAAGGTATCGGGCGTGAACGTCAGGCCGACGAGCGTCGCGTAGCCGCCGTAGCTGCCGCCCATGATCGCCACGCGGGCCTTGTCGGCGATGCCCTGCGCCACCGTCCAGTCCACCGCGTCGAGCAGGTCGTTGTGCATCTTGCCGGCCCACTCGAGGTTGCCCGCGTTGACGAACTTCTTCCCGAAGCCTGTCGACCCGCGGTAGTTGACGCTCAGCACGGCGTAGCCGCGGTTCGCGAGCCACTGGTGCATCCCGTTGAGGCCCCATGTGTCGCGCGCCCACGGGCCGCCGTGGACGAGGAGCACCGTCGAGAGCGGCTTGTCCGGCTTGCCGTCCCCGTCGGGGTCGGCGGCGCGCGGCAGCGACAGGTAGCTCACGAGCTCGAGGCCGTCGCGCGCCTTGATGACAACGGGCCGCATCTTCGTGAGCGGCTGCGACTCGAGCGCTGGCCGGTTCGAGAAGAGGAACGTCGCCTTCTTCGTGCCGCGGTCGTAGAGGTAGTACCGGACGGGGCCGTCGGAGACCGTGTAACCGACAGTCCAGCGCCTGTCGTCGAGCGAGCGGCTCAGCACGTCCAGCTCACCGTCGGCGACCGCGCGCAGGGCGTCGAGGTCCGGCTGGATGGCCTTGTCGACCACCTGCCAGCGCTTGCGCTCGTACTCGGACGCCACGGCCTGGACCTTCTCCGTCTTCGGGTGGACGATGACGCCGGAGACATCGGCCTTCGCGTCCTCGGCGAGCACCGTGGGCTTCGCGGTCCGGAGATCGAGCGTCACCAGCGCGGAGGTGTCGCGGCCGCGGCTGTCCCGGAAATAGAGCGTCTTGCCGGTCGCGTCGAAGCCGAGCACGCTGCTCGTGACGGCGTCCTCCGGCCCGAACGCGACGAACGGCTTCGGCTCCTTGCCGGTGACGTCGAGGAACTCGTGGCCTCCGTCGGGCGTCATCCGCATCGCGAGCCGCGCCTTGAAGTCGTCGTCGGCGACGAACCCCACGAAGCCGTCGTTCTGCCGCACGAGCTTGCGCCCGCCGGTGCGGATGTCGACGCGGTAGAGGTCGTGGAGCTTCTTGTCCCGATCGTTCATGCCGATCAGGACCTCGTTCGGGAGCTTCTGGCTCACCCCCTCGATCTGCGCGGCGATGCCCTCGAACGGCGTGAGATCCTTGATCTGGCCGGTCTTGAGCTCGACGGCGTAGATGTGCCAGTTCTCGTCGCCGCCCTTGTCCTGGCGGTAGAGGACATGATCGCTCGCGTAGGGGAACAGGAAGGTGCGGATGCCGCGGCTCTTCTCCTTCGTGACCGGCTTGGCCGCCTTCGGATCCTGGGCCGGACCGACCCACACGTTGAGCACACCCTCGGAGGGGGCGAGGAACGCGAGCCGCTGGCCGTCCGGGCTGATCTTGGGGGACATGCGATCCGGGTTGCCGAAGAGAAGGCGCCTGGGCATGAGCGACGCGTCCGCGCGCGGCGCCTCCTTCGCCGGCGCGGC
>NZ_JEMA01001232.1 GCF_001589285.1 Sorangium cellulosum
CGGCGCCCGCAGCGCCGGCGGCCCCGGCTCCCGCGGCGTTCGCGGTGCTCATGGACACGGCCGTCGCCGCCGTCCCGGCGAGGCCGAGCCTCGCCCACACGGCCGCGCGCATCCGCCGCCGGTCGTCGTCGGTCGGCTCGTCCGTGTCGCGAAGGGCGCCCAGGAGCGCCCGCTCGCCAGCCTTCAGCTCATCCATTGCGGCCTCCTCGGATCCTGGCGTGGTGGCGTTGCACCGCGTCGGAAAACTCCTGTCGAGCGGCCCTCAGTCGCGCATACACGGTGTTGATGTTCACCCCGATACCCTGCGCGATCTCCGTCACCGGCATCTCTTCCAGCTCGGCGAGGAGCAGCACCACGCGCTTCTCCTCGTCGAGCGACGCGAGGAGGTCGTGCGCCACGCGCGCGGCCTCCGCCCTTGTCATGGCCTCGTAGGGGCTGAGGTTGCTCGGCCCTGCGAGCAGCTCCGGATCCACTGGCTCTCCCGTCCCGCGGTGGGCCGGGCTCTTGCGGCGCAGCGACCGCCGGTGCGCCTGCGCGACGTTGACCACGATCCCGAAGACCCACGTCTTCAGCGACGAGCGGCCCTGGAACTCCGGGAGCCGCCGGTGCACGACGACGAACACCTCCTGGCACACGTCCTCGTGCGCGGAGGCGTCCACGCCGAGGCGGCGCACGGTCCGCCAGACGAAGGGAAAGATCTCCTCGTACACCTCGGCGAAGTCGCGCGGCGCGGCCTGGATGCCGGCCGCGGGGACGGCGGGGACGGCGGGGACGGCGGGAACGGCGCCGCCGGCGGGAGGCATCGACGGTTCGATCGCCGCGCGGGCGGTCACGGGCCGCACCTCTCCGCGTGGGGGAGCGAGACGTAGAGCGCGCCGAGCGCTGTGAGCTCTCCGCTCGCGCCGAGCAGGTCCACGTTGGGGATCGCCTCGGTCCGCCCGGAGAACCACGCGTACCGGAAGACGTCGGGGTCCGATTCGAGGAGGGGCACCGCTTCTCGCATATAGGCAGCCTGCGCTTCGGGCGACCGATCCTCGCCGTCTCCGCACGAGAGCTCGGTCAGCCAGATGGGGCGCCGATAGCGTTTGAGCTCGCCGAGATACCACTCGAGCGCCGGTCTGTCGCAAGCGTACCAGTGCGCCGCGATGAAATCGACGCGGCAGCCCTCGCAGGCGGCGAAGAAGGCGTCGAGGTACGCGAACGGGTCGGTCTCGTGGCAGCCGCCGCCGCAGAAGTTCACGGCCGGCGAGACGAGCTGGAGCCCCTTCTCGTCGGCGATCTCCTCGATCTGCGGCCACAGCGCGGCCGCCTCCGCGGCGGAGAGGTTGGCCTGGGTCGTCCCTTGGACGTTTCCGGCGGCACCGTCTCCGATCTCGTCTCCGTGGAAACTTTCTGCCATGCAGGCGGCGGACGGGAGGATCCCCAGCAGGGGACTGATGCCGCAGAGAGGGGCTTTGGGGTCTCGACGCATGGCTCGAGGGGTCTGGTGACCGGAGCCGTCGCCTTCCGTGACGGAAAGTGAGGGAGGGGGATACGGGCGCGTCGCGCGGTGGCCGATGGGCTGGCGTTCCTCGGATCGTGGGCGGATCCTCTGCTATCGTCGCACCGTGGCTGACAGCTCGCACTTCCGCGCGCTTGACGGCCGCGACGAGCGCGTCGAGGAAAACCGGATGACCACCGTTCGTTGGCTTGCCGCGCTGGCGGCGATCACCGTTCCCCTTGCGATCCCGGCGACGGGCCTTGCGCAGGACGACGCGCCCCTTCCGCCTCCTCCCTCCGGGCCGATCCCGCCGGCCTCGGCGCAGCCGCCCGTGCCGCCTGCGCCGCCGCCCTCGCCCGCGCCGTTGCCGCCGCCCGTGCCGCCTGCGCCGCCGCCCTCGCCCGCGCNCCCTCGCCCGCGCCGTTGCCGCCGCCCGTGCCGCCTGCGCCG
>NZ_JEMA01001233.1 GCF_001589285.1 Sorangium cellulosum
GGCGATCCCCGGCGGGAGCGGCCGCGCGAGCTCGTCGAGCATCGACTTGATCGGCGTGACGCCGGCGATCGCCTCCGCGCCGAAGAGCCAGCCGTACGCATAGGCGCCGATCATCTTGCCGTTCACGTAGATCGGGCTGCCGCTCATCCCCGCGACGGTGCGGGCGATCTCGAGGCGCGGGTGCTGCGTCTTGATGAGGATGAGATCCTGGTTCGGCCGGAAATTGCGGAGGGTCGAGATGACCTCGACATCAAACTTCTCGGGCGTGGTGCCGGAGAAAACGGTCAGGCCGTATCCCTTCATCCCCGGCTTCACCTCGGAGACGGGCATCGTGTCGGGCGGCGTGGAGATCGCCTGAGCCGTGCCGAGGCCGACTGCGATGCTGCACGCCGCGCCGGCGAGCAGGCTCAGGGGGATGAGGCGCCCTTCAAGGTCGACGAGCGCGCGCGCGGCGCCCGCGATCGCCCTCGCGCAGCGGGACGCGCGCGGGACGACCCGCGCGGCGAAGGAGGAATCCGGACGAAAACACGGTGATTCGCGCAGAGGCACGGACCCAGCTTAGCCCGGATTTGGGTGCGGGACAGAGCCGGGGCTCGAGGAGCGCGAGACGGGTCGGCGCGCACCCCGGGTCGATGATTTCCAGCGGCGAGGTGCGCCGCTGACGCTAGGCTTCGCTCCGTGAAGGATATCGCGGCGACCGCGACGCTCATTCTGGCCTTCGCCACCTGGGTGACCGTCCACGTCGCGCTGGCGGCGCGGCTCGTGCTCCGGAGCCAGCCCCGGTGGCGCGGGCTCATCGCGCTGGTCGTGCCGCCCCTCGCGCCGATGTACGGCTTCCGGCAGGGGTGGCGGCGAATGAGCACGCTGTGGCTTGTGTTTCTCATCGTGTACGTGCTCGCGCACCTCGTCGCGCGGGCCTGAGGAGCAGGGCGTGGCCTCTGACGTGATCTGACATGAAGGATGCAATGACGGCGAAGCGGCGCCCGGGCGCGCCGCCGGGCCTCGTCGTGGGCACGATGAACTTCGGCGGTCGCACGCCGCCCGAGGAGGCCGAGCGCGTCGTCCACCGCGCGATCGAGCGAGGGATCACCGCGTTCGACACGGCCAACCTCTACCAGGACGGCGCGTCCGAGCGGATCCTCGGCCGGGCGCTCCGGGGCCGCCGGGCCGAGGTGCAGATCGCCACCAAGGTCGGCCTGCGCCGCGTCCGTGGCAAAGCCGAGGGCCTCGGGCGCGCGCAGGTGATCCGCGCCCTCGAGGAGAGCCTCGGGCGGCTCGGCACCAACCACGTCGACGTCTGCTACCTGCACGCGCCGGATCCGGAGACGCCCGTCGAGGAGACGCTCTCCGCGATCGACGCCCTGCTCGAGCAGGGGAAGATCCTGCGCTTCGGGGTCAGCAACCACGCCTCGTGGCAGATCCTCGAGATCATCGCGCGCCGCGACGCCGAAGGGAAGGCGCGCCCCGCTGTCTCTCAGGTGCTCTACAACGCGCTGATCCGCCAGCTCGACCTCGAGTACGCCGCGTTCGCGAGGCGGTACTCGGTCCCCACCGCGGTGTACAACCCGCTCGCGGGCGGGCTGCTGACCGGGCGGCACGCCGGGCCGGACGCGGCGCAGGCGGGATCGCGCTTCGAGGACAACCGCCTCTACCAGCGCCGGTACTGGAGCGGGCGCATGTTCGAGCTCGCGGCCAGCTACGCGGCCGTCGCGGCGGACGAGGGGATGAGCTTGCTCGATCTGTCGTATGCGTGGCTCGCGGGGCGGGACGTCGTCGACTCCATCCTGGTCGGCCCCGCCCGGATCGAGCACCTCGACGCGGCCGCGGACGCGACCCGGCGCGCGATCTCGCCGGAGGCGGCGCGGCGCATGGATGCGCTCCACCGCGACCACCTCGGCACGGACGCGAGCTACGCGCGGTGACGGACTTCCTGCTGCCCGAGGCCAGGACGCTCGACCTCGCGGGCCCCCTCGCCGACTACGCCGCCCGCGGGTACGCGCGGCTCGGCCGCGTGATGAGCGACGCCGGGCTCGCGGCGCTCCGCGCGCGCTCGGACGACCTGATGCTCGGGCGCGTCACGTACCCCGGGCTCTTCTTCCAGCACGACGCCGCGTCGGGCCGCTACGAGGACCTGCCGTACGGCAAGGGGTACCAGGGGCCGAGCACGTCGTACCGCAAGATCGAGAAGCTCGAGAAGGACCCGCTGTTCCGCGCCTGGATCGAGAACCCGCTCTTCGAGCGGGTCGCGCGGTCGCGCATCGAGGGCGAGATCGCCATCTACCGCGCCGTGCTCTTCACCAAGGCCGCTCCCGGCGGGACGCCGCTGCCGTGGCACCAGGACGGCGGCAGCTACTGGGGCCTGGATCGCGACCCCGAGCTGCAGATCTGGACGGCGCTCGACGACGCGCCGCTCGAAGCCGGCTGCGTCGAGGTGCTCGAGGGCAGCCACCGGGACGGGCTCGCGACGCCGCTCGGCGGGGTCGTCCCGAGCGACCGCGTGCGCGCCGCCGACGCGGACGCCCGCAAGATCGCGCTGCCGGCGCGCGCGGGCGAGGCCCTGCTGATCCACAACTACCTCTGGCACTGCTCCGCGGTGAACCGCAGCGGCCAGCCGCGGCGGGCCCTCACCATCTGTTACATGAGCAGGGCGACCCGCTGCCTCAGGAAGAAGAGAGCGCCGCGCGCGTTCACCCCGGTGTTCTGAGCCGACACCGGGAATTGCGGGCGCGGCGGTGCCGTCGGCCACCGCGCTCGGCGAGCCCCCGCCCCGCGATTCGACGATTTTTCACCCCGGCGACGCCGCGTGTCGCCCGCGCACCGTAAGGGTGGACGCCGCAAGCCGCGGCAAGTTGCCGCTGTATGCGGCGACCTGCCGCTCCGCTGGGCCATGGCCCTCCCCCGCGGCAATCTGCCGCGGCCACGCGGCGTTTTGTCGTCTTGTCGCACCCCACCAGCTGGCCATAACTGGGCCCGCGCGTCGCTCCGACGCTACACAAACCCTATGGCTCGGTTCCTGTTCCCACGATGGGCCAACAAAGTGGTCCCGCTGGGGCTCCTCTTCGGAGTCCTGCCCCTCGGTGCCGCTGTGATCGGCGGATTCTGGTACTACGGTACCAACAAACATATTGAGGTCGGGTATCAACCGGATCAACCGGTTGACTACTCACACAAGCTGCACGCCGGCGACCTCGGTATTGACTGCCGGTATTGCCACAACACTGTGGAAGTATCCGGCTTCGCCGCCGTTCCACCGACCGAAACGTGCATGAACTGTCATGCCAAGGTGCGGAGGGACAGCGAGAATCTTCTGCTCGTGCAGGAGAGCTGGGCGACCGATCAACCCATTCCCTGGGTCCGCGTCCACAACCTGCCCGACTATGCCTATTTCGACCACTCAGCCCACCTGGCTGCAGGGGTCGGCTGCGTGAGCTGCCACGGCCGCGTCGATCAGATGCACAAGGTCCGGCAGGTCGCGCCGCTCTCGATGGGATGGTGTCTGGACTGCCACCGCAATCCAGGTCCCCACCTCCGCAATCCCGCCGACGTCACCAAGATGGATATGGCGCCCTCGACGGCCGTCATGGCGGCCGGGGTCCCCCCGAACCCGGAACCTTACCAAGATCGCGTGCCAGCGGTCACTACCTCCGGGCGGCAGGTGCAGGCGCCGCTCCACTGCTCGGGGTGCCACCGATGAAACGAACTCCTCTCCCCCTCGCCCAGGATCTCTCTGGGAAGACCTACTGGCGCAGCCTGAACGAGCTCGCCGGCTCCCCCGACTTCGTCGACGCGCTCGCGCGCGAGTTCCCTCCGGGCGCGATCGAGCCGCCGGCGGACGGGGACGGCGTCGGGCGGCGCACGTTCCTCTCGCTGATGGGCGCGTCGCTCGCGCTCGGCGGCCTCGTCGGCTGCCGCCGGCCCGTCGAGCAGATCCTGCCGTACTCGCGCGCGCCGGAGGAGGTCATCCCCGGCCAGCCGCTCTTCTTCGCGACGGCGCTGCCGATGATGGGCACCGCGTTCGGCGTCCTCGTCGAGAGCCACGAGGGGCGGCCCACCAAGATCGAGGGCAACCCGAAGCACCCCGAGAGCCTCGGCGCGACAACCATCTACACCCAGGCGGCCGTCCTCGACCTCTACGATCCCGACCGCAGCAGCTCGCCGCGCGAAGGGGCGAACGCCAAGTCGTGGGACGACGCGGCCGCGTTCCTGCGCACCGAGGGCGACAAGCTCCGCGGCCGCGGCGGCAAGGGGCTCACGATCCTGACCGAGGCCCACCGCTCGCCCACCCTGGCGGCGCGCCTCGCCGATCTCCGCAAGACGCTGCCGGAGGCGCGCGTCGTCCGGTACGAGCCGTTCTCGCGCGACGCCTCCCGCGAGGGCGCGCGGCTCGCCTTCGGCAGGCCGCTCGAGACCTCGCTCGACCTGACCAAGGCGCGCGTGATCGTCGCGCTCGACGCCGATCTGTTCGCCACCGACGGCAGCCCGCTCAAGCAGGCGCGCGCGTTCGCGGCGGGCCGCGCGGTCGACAAGGACGCGCAGGCGATGAACCGCCTGTACGCCGTCGAGAGCACCTTCACGATCACCGGCGCGTCGGCCGATCACCGGCTCCGCATCCAGAGCCGCAAGATCGCCGCCTTCGCCTTCGCGCTCGCCGCCGAGCTCGGCAAGCGCGGGGTCGCGCTGGACGCGGACGTGCTCAAGGCGATCGAGGGCAAGTCGGGCGGGCTCGACGCGAAGGCGACCCGGTACGTCACCGCCATCGCCGCCGACCTCGCGGCGAACCGCGGCCAGGGCGCCGTCGTCGCGGGGCGCTCGCAGCCGAAGGAGGTCCACGCCGTCGCGCACCTCATCAACCTCGCCCTCGACAACACCGGCAGGGCGGTCCGGCTCGTGGCGCCGTTCGACGAGTCGCGCGAGGGCCCCGAGGCGATCGTCGAGCTCGCGCGCTCCATCGAGCGCAACGAGGTCGAGACGCTGCTCATCCTCGGCGGCAACCCGGCCTTCGACGCGCCCGCCGACGCGCGCTTCGCCGACGCGCTCGCCAAGGTGCCCGTCAGCGTGCACGTCTCGACGCACGTCGACGAGACGAGCGAGCGCGCCCGCTGGCACCTGAACCGCGCCCACCCGCTGGAGTCGTGGAGCGACGTCCGCGCGGAGGACGGGACGGCCAGCATCGCGCAGCCGCTCATCGCGCCGCTCTTCGGCGGCAGGACCGACGCCGAGGTCATCGAGCTCCTGCTCGGCGGCACGCGGACGGCCTACGATCTCGTGCGGGCGACGTGGATGACGGCCGAGGGCGCGAAGCGCACGGAGCAGGACATCCGCCGCGCGCTGCACGACGGCGTCGTCGCGGGGACCCAGCTCACGGACGAGCTGGTCACCGCCGCGCCGCAGGCCGCGCTCGAGGCGCTGCGGGCGTTCGCCCCGGCGGCCGAGGGCCTGGAGGTGACCTTCCGGCCCGACCAGCACGCCTGGGACGGGCGGTTCGCGAACAACGGGTGGCTCCAGGAGCTGCCCCACCCGATGACGAAGCTCACCTGGGGCAACGGCGCGTACCTGTCGCCGTCGACGGCGGCGCGGCTCAACCTGAAGGACGGCGACGTCGTGACGCTCTCGGGCGCGGGGGCCCAGGTCCGGATCCCCGTCGTCGTCGCGCCGGGGCAGGCGGACGACTCGGTGGCGATCAGCGTCGGCCAGGGGCGGCGCGCGCAGCTCCGCGTCGGTCGCGGCGTCGGCGTCGACACGACGCCGCTCCGGAAGAGCGACGCCTTCGAGGTCGCCGGCGGCTTCTCGCTCGAGAAGACCGGCGAGGTCGCGGCGCTCGCGCGCACCCAGGAGCACTTCGTCATGGAGGGCCGCCCGCTCGCGCGCGAGGGGACGCTCGCCCAGCTCCAGAGCGACCCGGAGTTCGCGAAGAAGCAGGTCCACGTGCCGGCGCTGTTCAGCCTCTTCAAGGAGCCGAACCGCAGGCAGGGGCACGCCTGGGGCATGAGCATCGACCTCAACGCCTGCATCGGCTGCAACGCGTGCGTGGTCGCCTGCCAGGCCGAGAACAACATCCCGGTCGTGGGCGCCGACGGCGTGCGCGAGACCCGCGAGATGCACTGGCTCCGCGTCGACCGCTACTACCAGGGCACGGACGCGAACGAGCCGGAGAGCATCCAGCAGCCGCTCCCCTGCCAGCACTGCGAGAACGCGCCGTGCGAGCAGGTCTGCCCTGTCGCCGCCACGGCGCACAGCCCCGAGGGGCTGAACGACATGGCGTACAACCGGTGCGTCGGCACGAAGTACTGCGCCAACAACTGCCCGTACAAGGTCCGCCGCTTCAACTTCTTCGAATACGGCCAGCCGGACTCCGAGCAGCGGAAGATGCAGTACAACCCCAACGTCACCGTCCGGTCGCGGGGCGTCATGGAGAAGTGCACCTTCTGCGTGCAGCGGATCAACCACGCCAAGATCGAGGCCAAGAGAGAGGGACGGGAGCACGTCAAGGACGGTGAGGTCGTGACCGCGTGCCAGGGCGCGTGCCCGACGCGGGCCATCGTCTTCGGCGACCTCAACGACCAGCAAAGCCAGGTCTCCGTGACGTCCGCGAGCCCGCGCGGCTACCGGATGCTCGACGAGATCAACACCAAGCCGCGGGTCACCTACCTCGCGAAGATCCGCAACAAGAACCCGGAGCTCGCCGACGCATGAGCGCCACAGCACCCCTCCAGGTCGAACACCCCCGGCTCTCGGAGCGCGCTGCCCTCTTGGACGAGGCGCCGCTCGTGCAGGGGAAGGACGACTTCCGTTCGATCACCGACAAAGTCACGGGCATCGTGCTCAACAAGGCGCCCTCGGGATGGTTCATCCTGCTGTGCCTTGCCATCAGCATCCTGCTCATCCTCGGCGGCTCGCTGGTCCACCTCGTCGGGACCGGTATCGGCATCTGGGGCCTGAACACCACGGTCAACTGGGCGTGGGACATCACCGGCTTCGTGTTCTGGGTCGGTATCGGCCACGCCGGCACGCTGATCAGCGCCATCCTCTTCCTCTTCCGCCAGAAGTGGAGGACGAGCATCAACCGCGCGGCGGAGGCGATGACGATCTTCGCCGTCGCGTGCGCCGCCATCTACCCGGTGGCCCACCTCGGCCGGATCTGGTTCGCCCACTGGCTGTTCCCGATCCCGAACCAGATGAGCATCTGGCCGAACTTCAAGAGCCCGCTGCTCTGGGACGTCTTCGCCGTCTCGACGTACGCGACGGTCTCGGCGCTCTTCTGGTTCGTCGGGCTCATCCCCGACGTCGCCACGCTCCGCGACCGGGCCACGAGCCGGACGAAGCAGATCGTCTTCGGGATCCTGTGCCTCGGGTGGCGCGGCTCGCACCGCCACTGGCTCCACTACGAGAAGGCGTACCTCATCTTCGCCGGGCTCTCCACGCCGCTCGTGCTCAGCGTGCACACGATCGTGTCGTTCGACTTCGCCGTCTCGATCGTCCCCGGCTGGCACACCACCATCTTCCCGCCGTACTTCGTCGCGGGCGCCATCTTCAGCGGGTTCGCGATGGTCGTCACGCTGATGGTGTTCGCGCGCAAGGCGTTCGGCCTCGAGGGGCTCATCACCATCCGGCACCTCGAGAACATGAACAAGGTGATCGTCGCGACGGGCACCATGGTCGGCTACGCGTACGCGATGGAGCTCTTCATCGCCTGGTACAGCGGCAACGACTATGAGCGGTTCGCCTTCGCGAACCGCATCCTCGGCCCGTACGCCTGGGCCTACTGGACCATGGTGAGCTGCAACGTGATCTTCCCGCAGCTCTTCTGGTTCAAGAAGGTGCGCACCAGCATCCCCGCGATGTTCATCATCTCGATCCTGGTCAACATCGGGATGTGGTTCGAGCGCTTCGTCATCATCGTGACGAGCCTCCACCGGGACTTCCTCCCCTCCAGCTGGACCTACTTCCGCCCGACCATCTGGGACATCTCGACGTTCTTCGGCTCGTTCGGCCTCTTCTTCACGCTCTTCCTGCTGTTCGTCCGCTACCTGCCGATGGTCGCGATCAGCGAGGTGAAGGGGATCACGGCGGCGGCCGATCCGCACGGCTCGCACAAGCACGAGGAGGCGCACCATGCAGCGTGACAGCGACCCTCCGAGCCACAAGCGCTCCGAGGAGGCCGCCTCCGCCGAGGAGGCAAGGGACTCGGCCCGCGCCGGCGCGGCCGACGACAAGCCGCAGGGCTTCGTGCCGGGCGACGAGGCCGAGTACGACAAGCCCCACGAGGAAGGGCCGCACGGCAAGGCCCTGCTCACCTCCGAGCGCCAGGTCGAGCGCCGGCACGAGCAGGACGCGGCCCTCGAGGCGTCCGGGGAGCAGATCCCGTACGCGCTCATGGGCTACTTCACGACCCCGGCGGACATCTACCACGCGTGCGAGGCGCTCCGGGACGCCGGGTACAGCCGCTTCGACGCGCACACGCCGTTCCCCGTGCACGGGCTCGAGAAGGCGATGGGGCTCAAGCCCTCTCCCCTGCCGTGGCTCGTGCTCACGGGCGGCGTGACGGGGCTCGTCAGCGCCGTCCTGCTCGCCTGGTACACGCAGCTCTACGACTACCCGCTCATCATCAGCGGCAAGCCGTCGTTCTCGTACCAGGCCTTCATCCCGATCTTCTTCGAGCTCACCGTCCTCTTCGCGGCGCTCACGTGCTTCTTCGGGCTCTTCGTGCTCGGGCGCCTGCCGTCCTTCTTCCACCCCACCATGACGCACCCCTCGTTCCCCCGGGCGACCGACGACGCCTTCTTCATCAGCGTCGAGGTGACCGACCCGAAGTTCGACGCCACGGAGACGCGCAACCTCCTCCAGCGCATCGGCGCGCAGGGCATCCGGGAGGTCTCCTCGTGAAACGCTGGTGTATTCCCCTGCTCGTCGTCCTGGCAGGCTGCCGTGGACAGGCGAGCAGCGATCCGCCGCTCCACGTCTTCGGGGACATGGACTGGCAGCCGAAGTTCCAGCCCGAGGAGGGCACCCGGCTGTTCCCCGACGGGCGCGCCATGCGGCCGCTCGTCGAGGGCACGGTGCCCCAGGGCGCGCTCGACGAGAGCGAGGCCTACCGGACCGGCAAGGACGGCGACACGTTCCTGGCGATGGCGCCCGTGACCGTCGACGAGTCGGTGATCCGGCGCGGCCAGGATCGCTTCAATATCTACTGTGCGCCCTGCCATGACCAGACGGGGAGCGGGCAGGGCATGGTGGTGAAGCGCGGGTACCCGCCGCCGATCGACCTCGCGTCCGACAGGGCGCGCGGGCTGCCCGACGGCGAGATCTTCCATGTCATCACGAACGGCGTGCGGAACATGCCGTCTTATCGGAAGCAGATCCCGGTCCGGGACCGGTGGGCGATCGTCACGTGGGTGCGCGTGCTGCAGCAGAGCCAGCACGGGCGCATCGACGACGTGCCGGAAGCCCAGCGGGGCAACATCGCGAAGGAGAGCGGAACTCCATGAAGTCCCACGGAAGTGCTCTGGCCGAGGACACGAAGGTCCTCGATAAGGCGGTCGCGAAGCGGCTCGTCTCGAGGAGCATGGTGCTCGCCATCGTCGGCGTTGCGCTCTCGGTGCTGGCGGCGGTCGTCGACGCGAAGCGCTTCGCGTTCTCGTACCTGACCGGCTTCACCTGGCTCGTGACGATCGGGCTCGGCGCGCTGTTCTTCGTGATCATCCAGCACCTGACCCGCGCGCGCTGGTCGGCGGCCGCGCGCCGCCACATGGAGTGGATGAGCGGCGTCCTGCCCGCGTGCGCCGTGCTGTTCCTGCCGGTCGCCGTGCTCGCCCACGACATCTACCACCACTGGATGGGGCCCGAGGCGGCGAACGACCACATCCTCCACCAGAAGACGCCCTACCTCAACCCGACCTTCTTCTACATCCGCGCGGCCGTGTTCCTCGCGACGTGGGCGGGCATCTCGCTGTGGTTCATCAGGACCTCGCGGGCGCAGGACGAGAGCGCCGACTTCCGGCCCACGGCGAAGATGCGGGCGTTCAGCGCCCCGGCCGTCATGATCTTCGGGCTCACCATCTCGTTCGCGGCGTTCGACTGGCTGATGAGCATCGACCCGCACTGGTACTCGACGATCTTCGGCGTCTACGTGTTCGCCGGCGCGGTCACGAGCTCGCTCTCGGCGCTCGCGCTGATCACGATCGCCCTCCACAAGGCGGGGCTCCTGCGCAAGGTGAGCAACGTCGAGCGCCAGCACGACATCGGCAAGCTCCTCTTCGGCTTCACGATCTTCTGGGCCTATATCGCGTTCTCGCAGTTCATCCTGATCTGGTACGCCAACATCCCGGAAGAGACGATCTTCTACCGTCACCGCTGGGAGGGCTCGTGGAAGGTCGTCAGCCTGGCGCTGCTGTTCGGTCACTTCGTCGTGCCGTTCCTCGTCCTGCTCTCGCGGCACGCCAAGCGGAGCCCGCTGGTCCTCGGGGCGGCGTCGGTGCTGCTCCTCGTGATGCACTACGTCGACCTCTACTGGCTGGTCATGCCGAACGTGGATCACCACGGCGCGCACCTGAGCTGGATCGACGCCGCCGGCTTGCTCGGACCGCTGGGCGTGGGAGCCTGGGTGCTCTCGCTTCAAGCGGCCAAGAGCCCGCTGTACCCTCTGAACGACCCTCACCTTGCCGAAGCGGCTCGGATCGACAACCCGTAAGGAGCCGGCCATGAGCGAACCGACCGAAAGCACAGCGACGGCGCACGGCGAGCACGAGCACGCCGAGGCGGACCGCCCGAACAACACGCTCATCTTCGTGATCGTGATCGCCACGCTGGCCTCCCTCGTGGTGACCGTGCTCTTCGTCAACGAGGTCTTCAAGGCGACGATGGAGCGCGAGATCTCGAGCAAGGTGCTCGAGCCGCCGAGCAGCGCGCTCCGCGGCCTGCGAGCGATGGAGCAGGAGCGCCTCAGCCACTTCCAGTGGGCGAACGAGAAGAACGGCATCGTCCGCATCCCGGTCGACCAGGCCGTGGCGCTCACCCTGAAGGCCTACCAGGAGAAGCGCATCGGGCTGCCCATCCCGGGCGCGAGCGCCACGCCCGCGCAGGCAGCGCAGCCGGGGCAGCCCGAGGACAGCGCCACGAAGCCGGACGAGGCCGCGGCGCCGAACGCCGAGAGCGGCGCGCCGCTCCAGGGCCAGGACGCGGCGAAGCCTGCCGACGCGGCGAAGCCCGCCGACGCGGCGAAGCCCGCCGACGCGGCGAAACCCGCCGACGCGGCGAAGCCCGCCGACGCGGCGAAGCCCGCCGACGCGGCGAAACCCGCCGACGCCAAGCCCGCGAAGCCTGCGGACGCCAAGCCCGCCCAGCCCGGAGGCGCGGAGCCCAAGCCGGCGCCTCCTGCTCCGGTGCAGTGATGTCCCGCCCGCTGTCCGCCCTGCTCGCGCTGCTCGCGCTCGTGGTGGCCACCGTCACCCCGGCGCGGAGCGCGCGGGCAGCGGACACGACCATTCCGACAGAGCTCGTCGGCGTCGATATCGAGGAGCGCCCGGGGGCGCTGCTCCCGCGCGAGCTCCGGCTCCGGGACCAGTCGGGACAAGAGGTCGAGCTCGGCCGGTATGCGACGGGGGACAAACCCCTCGTCCTGGTGCTCGGCTATTACGAGTGCCCGATGCTGTGCTCGCTGGTGCTGAACGGCGTGCTGCAGGCCATGAAGGAGACCGACTGGGCCGCGGGCACGGAGTACCGCACCCTGATCGTGAGCTTCGATCCGCGCGACACGCCCGATGTCGCGCGCAAGAAGCGGGCGAACTATATTGAGGCCTACGGCAGGCCGGTCACCGGCGACGGCTTCGACTTCCTTGTGGGAGACGAGGCGTCGGTGCGTGCGCTCGCCAATGCCGTGGGCTTCGGCTACCGATGGGACGAGACGACCAAGCAGTACGCACACGCGGCGGGCGCGTTCGTCTTCACGCCGGACGGGCGCCTGTCGCGTACGCTGTACGGCATCTCATTTCCACAGAAGAACTTCAGCCTCGCGCTGCGCGAAGCGGGCAGCGGGAAGGTGGGGAGCGCCTGGGATCGGGTGCTCCTGTTCTGTTTCCATTACGATCCCAACGCCCGGGGGTACGTCCTGGCGACGAAGCGGCTGATGAAGGCGTCAGGCGCCGTCACGGTCGTGCTGATCGGGCTCTGGCTCATTCGCTTCTGGCGGACTGAACGCTCCCGCTCGAGGGCGCGCGTAAACGAGGCTTCCTAGGACACAAGGTGGCGGAGCCACAACTATGGTGATGAAAAACCCGATCGAACTCGGCACCTTCTGGCTGCCCCGCCAGGGCTCGACGCTCGCTGAGCGCATCGACGCCGGCTGGGACGCGGCTTACTGGGTCTCCGTCGTCTTCTTCGTCCTGGTCACCGGGGCGGTCCTGCTGTTCGCCGTGAAGTACAGGCGGCGCAGCGAGAAGGACAAGACGAGCCCGATCGACCACAGCACGACGGTCGAGGTCGTGTGGACGCTGATCCCGCTCGCCATCCTGATCGTGCTCTTCTTCGTGGGCATGCGCGGCTACGTGCACGCCTCCGTGGCGCCGGCCGAGTCCTACGAGATCAACGCCACGGGCGAGATGTACCTGTGGACGTTCACCTACCCCGACGGGACGACGACAGTGAACGAGCTCGCCGTCCCGCGCGGGCGCCCGGTGCGGATGATCCTGAGCTCGAAGGACATCCTCCACAGCTTCTACATCCCGGAGTTCCGGGTGAAGCAGGACATGGTCCCGGGCTCGTACACGTCGGTGTGGTTCGAGGCGACGGAGGCGCGCGAGACGGTGCTGCTGTGCACCGAGTACTGCGGCTCCGGCCACTCGGACATGATGGCCACGGTCAAGGTGCTGGAGCCGTCGGACTTCGAGAAGTGGCTCGAGGGCAACAACAACAGCGACCTTCCGCCCGAGGAGCTCGGCAAGACGCTCTTCGCGAAGCGGAGCTGCGCGACCTGCCACTCGCTCGACGGCACCCGCCTCCAGGGCCCCTCGCTCAAGGGGCTGTTCGGCCGCGAGGAGGAGCTCGCGGACGGGTCCAAGGTCATCGCGGACGAGAACTACTTCCGCGAGAGCGTGTTCAACCCGGCCGGCCAGGTCGTGCGCGGCTACCCGCCGGTGATGCCGTCGTTCAAGGGGCTCCTCAAGGACAGAGAAGTGGATGCGCTCATCGCTTACCTGAAGACGGTCAAGTGAGCGCTGGGGAGAAGCAGTCATGTCGCAGACAGTAACCACCGTCGACGTCAATACGGCACCCGACGCCGGCCACGGATCGGATTACATCCGGGCCAAGAGCGGGATCATGTCGTGGCTCACCACGGTCGATCACAAGCGGATCGGCCTGATGTACCTCGCCAGCACCTTCGTCGCGTTCCTGATGGGCGGCCTGTTCGCGCTCGTCCTGCGCCTCGAGCTCCTGACGCCGAAGGCGACGATCATCAGCGCGAACGCCTACAACCAGATGTTCACGCTCCACGGGGCGGTGATGACCTTCCTGTTCATCATCCCGAGCATCCCCGGCGCGCTCGGCAACTTCCTCCTGCCGATCATGATCGGCGCGAAGGACGTCGCCTTCCCCAAGCTGAACCTCCTCAGCCTGTACCTCTACTGGATCGGCGCGCTCTTCACGCTCTCGTCGCTGCTCACGGGCGGCATCGACACCGGCTGGACGTTCTACGTGCCGTACTCGAGCACGGTGACCACGACGTCGGTCCTGAGCGTCACGTTCGGCGTCTTCATCCTCGGCTTCTCCAGCGTGCTCACCGGGCTGAACTTCATCGTCACGATGCACAAGCTCCGGGCGCCCGGGATGGGCTGGTACAAGATGCCGCTCATGCTCTGGGCGATCTACGCGACCAGCATCGTCCAGATCCTCGCGACGCCGGTCCTCGGCATCACGCTGCTCCTGCTCATCGCGGAGCGCGCGTTCCACATCGGCATCTTCGACCCGGCGCTCGGCGGCGACCCGGTGCTCTACCAGCACTTCTTCTGGTTCTACAGCCACCCGGCCGTCTACATCATGATCCTGCCGGGCATGGGCATCATCAGCGAGCTCATCGCCGTCCACTCGCGGCGCCGGGTCTTCGGCTACAAGGCGATCGCCTTCTCCAGCGTCGCCATCGCCCTGGTCGGCTTCCTCGTGTGGGGCCACCACATGTTCACCTCCGGCCAGAGCGAGTTCGCGGCGATCATCTTCTCGTTCCTGACCTTCCTCGTCGCCATCCCCAGCGGGGTCAAGATCTTCAACTGGACGGCGACGCTGTGGCGCGGCTCGATCAGCTTCAACGCCCCGATGCTGTACGCGCTGTCGTTCCTCATCCTCTTCTCGATCGGCGGGCTCACCGGCGTCTTCCTCGGGATGCTCAGCGTCGACCTGCACCTGCACGACACGTACTTCGTGGTCGCGCACTTCCACTACGTGATGGTGGGCGGCACCGTCATCGCCTACTTCGGCGGGCTCCACCACTGGTGGCCCAAGATCACCGGGAAGATGTACTCCGAGCGGCTCGCGGCCATCGCCTGCGTGCTCGTCTTCATCGGCTTCAACGTCACGTTCTTCTCGCAGTTCATCCTGGGCAGCCGCGGGATGCCGCGGCGCTACTACAACTACCTCGACCAGTTCCAGCCGCTGCACGCCTTCTCGACCGTGGGCTCGTGGATCCTGGGCGCCGGCGTCATGGTGATGTTCGTCTGCTTCATCAAGTCGCTGCGCTCCGGCGCGCCGGCGCCGAAGAACCCCTGGGGCGGGCTCAGCCTCGAGTGGACCACCGCCTCCCCGCCCATCACCGAGAACTTCGTCCGCACCCCGATCGTGACCAAGGGCGCATACGACTTCAACACGGAGAACGCATGAGCGCGCACGCCGAGGCCGTCGAGAGGCCGAACAAGGCAGGCCCGGCCCTGTCCCCCAATTTCCACGTCGCCCATCATTTCGACTCCGCGGACACGCAGTTCGACGCCGGCAGGATGGGCATCTGGCTCTTCCTTGTCACCGAGATCCTCCTCTTCGGCGGGCTGTTCTGCGCGTTCGCGATCTTCCGGACGTGGTTCTTCGACTCCTTCGTCGAGGCCCACCACCACCTCGACAAGGTGATGGGCGGCGTCAACACGGTGGTGCTCATCTGCTCCAGCCTGACGATGGCGCTCGCCGTCCGGTCGGCGCAGAAGAGCGACCAGAAGACCACCACCCGGCTGCTCGTGGTGACGCTGCTGTGCGCTGTCGCGTTCCTCGTGATCAAGTACTTCGAGTACCAGCACAAGTTCCACGACGGCCTGCTGCCCGGGAAGTACTTCACCGCCCAGGGCTTCGAGACGGCCCACGCGGGGATCTTCTTCGCCATCTACTTCATGATGACGGGCATCCACGGCGTGCACGTCCTCATCGGGATGGGGCTCATCACGTGGATCCTCATCCGCAACACGCGCGGTGAGTTCTCGAGCCGCTACTACTCGCCGGTCGAAGGGGTGGGGCTGTACTGGCACCTCGTCGACCTCATCTGGATCTATCTCTTCCCCCTCCTCTACCTGGTGGGCTGAGGACAGCATGTCGACACACGCAGAAGCAGCCGATGGGCACGGGCACGGGCACGGGCACGGGCACGGGCACGGTGGAGACCACGTCCCCCACGTCCTGCCGCTCAAGGTCTACATCGCCACGTGGCTCGCGCTGCTCGTCCTCACGGTCGTGACCGTGGGGGCGAGCTACGTCGACCTCGGGGCGGCCAACCTGGCCATCGCGGTCCTCATCGCGACGGTGAAGGCGGGCGTCGTGGCGCTCATCTTCATGCACCTGAAGTGGGACCATAAGTTCCACGCCCTGATCTTCGCGTCGTCGCTCATCTTCCTGGCGATCTTCATCGGCTTCACCATGTTCGACACGAACAACCGTGGCCGGGCCGAGCCGATCGAGGCCGAGCGGCCCGCCGACCTGAAGGCGCCGTTCGACGGGAAGCGCGCCGTCGACAACTGGGCGGTGAAGCGGCCTCACAAGGTCGCCCCGCCGCCCAAGCAGGTCCACCAGGGGACGGAAGGTCCCCACTGACCGTCCGCGGGGCCGAGCGCCCCGCGCGCACGCGTCGATCGTTAGATAGATTACAACTTCAAGTCGCGGAAATCTCAGGGGTTTTCCCTGATCACGCCCGGATTTGCGCGTCGGCGCACCTCGGGCGTGCTCGCGGCTTTCGTGCGCGGTACAAGGGACCGGTCGCAAGGCAAGGTCGGAAGGTTGCTCCGGGACTGAACTCCGGGCAGCTCGACCCCGCCCTGAAAGCCCTCCCTGTCCGCGCGCGGATGCAATCCTCCTTCCAGTCCTGGTCGCTCGACGCGAGCTCCGATGCCTCCAGAAGCGGCGCGCCCCCGGCGGCGCGGCGCCGCCTCGCGGTGCTGCTGTCCGGGCCGAAGCCCCCGTCGTGGGAGACCGCCGATCGGTGGCTGATCCAGCTCCGCTGGGTGGCGATCGCGGGGATGATCGCGACGACGCTCGCGGGCAGGAAGCTCGTGCCCGACCTCAGGCTCGGGCCGCTCATCCTCGGCATCGCGGCGATCACGCTGGCCAACGTCGCCTGGACGTTCTGGGTGCGGCGCGCGCGTCAGCGGTCCGGCGGCGAGCCGTCGGCGCGCGAGCCCGCGCAGGACCTCGCGCGCGCCCAGCTCATGGGCGACGTGATCGCGAGCGCCTGGATGCTCTGGTTCTCGGGCGGGCTGGAGAACCCGTTCGCCGTCTTCCTCACCTTCCACATCGCGCTCTCCGGCCTGCTCTGCCCGCGGCGCACGACCGTGCTCGTGGGCCTGCTGACGCTGACCGCGATCGGCGTGCTCACGCACGCGGCGCCGCTGCCGCTCGGCTCCGCGCCGCTCGGGAGCGACCGCATCCGGCAGCTCGGCGACCTCGTGTCGCTCACGTCGCTGACGCTGTTCCTCGGCTTCTTCGTCGTCGTCTACGCGCACCGGCTCGAGGAGCTCCGCCAGCAGAGCCAGCGCAACGAGCGGCTGGCGATGCTCGGGCGCATGGTCGGCGGCATGTCGCACGAGCTCAGCACGCCGCTCGCGACGATCCTCCTCGCGAGCAAGGACCTCGTCGACGTGGCGCGCGAGACGGGCTCGGAGGACGCGGCGGCCATGGCCGAGACAGTGGCCGGCGAGGCGCGCCGGGCGAGCGACATCATCAGCCTGATGCGCGGCCAGATCCGGCTGGACCAGCGCCTGGAGCCGCTGGAGCTCACGCGCTTCGTGCGCGATCTGGCGAAGGTCGAGCTCGCGCGGCTCGGCTTCCGGGGCGAGCTCGCGTTCGACACGCCGCGGCCCGTGCAGGCGAACGTGCTGAGGCCGGCGCTGCGCCAGGTGCTCGTCAACCTGCTCGCCAACGCCGCCGAGGCGACGGCGGAGGCGGCCGAGCAGCGGATCGAGGTGAGCGTCCTCGAGCGCGGCGACGTCTGCGAGATCGCGGTCTCCGACAGCGGACCGGGGCTGAGCCCCGAGATCGCCGGGCGGCTCGGGGAGCCGTTCCAGACGACGAAGATGTCGCAGGGCGGGATGGGGCTCGGGCTGTACATCAGCTCGATGATGGCCTCGCGCATGAGCGCGGTGCTGCGCATGGAGAGCGTCGAGACCGGCGGGGCGAAGGCGACCTTGCGCCTCCGCCTCGACGGGACCACGGGCCCCACGGACCTGGATCTGCCCGCCGCGCTGAAGCGCGCCGGGGCCGCCTGAGGTGAAGATGACGCGACGGATCGAGACTGCGCTCCTCGTGGACGACGACGACGCGTTCCGCACGACCTTGCAGGGGGCGCTGCGGCGCCGCGGCGTCGTGGCGAGGACGGCGGCGACGATCGACGAGGGGCTCGTGGCGCTCGAGTACGAGCCGGTCGATCTCGTGGTCATCGACTACCGCATGCCGCGCGGCGACGGGCTGAGCGCGCTCGCTCAGTACCGCAAGCTGCAGCCCGACGCGGCGATCGTGATGCTGACCGGCTTCGGGGACATCCCGCTCGCGGTGGCGGCGATGCGCGAGGGCGCGGACACGCTGCTCAGCAAGCCGGTCGACGCGGACAAGCTGCTGCGCGAGGCCGCGAGCCTGCGGGAGCGCCAGCGGCCCCCGCCGTCGTCGGCGCCGACGCCGCCGCCGGGGAGCCTGAAGCTGGACGACCTCGAGCGCGAGGCGATCCGCGCCGCGCTCCGGGAGTCGGGCGGCGTGGTGGCCACCGCGGCGAAGCTGCTCGGGATCGACCGGCGGACGCTGCAGCGGAAGCTGCGGAAGCTCGGGAGCTAGGCCTTGCCGAGCGCGTCGAGCGCGCCGAGGACGTCCTTCACGACGTCGTCGGTCTCCTCGACGCCCACCGAGAGGCGGATGAGCGCGGGGGAGATGCCGATCGCCGCGAGCTGCTCGTCGCTCAGCTCGTGGAAGCTCATGATGCACGGCTGCTCGATGAGCGTCTCGACGCCGCCGAAGCTCGGGGCGATCGCGGCGATGCGCGTGCCGTCGACGACGCGCGCCGCCGCCTCGCGCCCGCCGCGCACGATGAAGCTCACGACGCCGCCGAAGCCGCGCATCTGCTCGGCGGCGATCCGGTGATCGGGGTGCGACGGGAGCCCCGGGTAGAACACGCGCTCGACGGCGGGGTGCGCCTCGAGCGCGCGCGCGACGGCGAGCCCCGTCGCGTTCTGCCGCTCGACGCGGAGCGCGAGCGTCTTCATCCCGCGGCCGATCAGCGCCGCGGCGTGGGGGTCCATCACCGACCCGAGCACGCTCCGCATGTCGCGCACCAGCGAGATGAGCGAGGCCGACCCGGAGACCGCGCCGCCGAGGACGTCGTTGTGGCCCGACAGGTACTTGCTGGCGCTGTGCACCACGAGGTCGATGCCGCGGCCGATCGGGTCGGAGTTGTACGGGGTCGCGAAGGTCGCGTCGACGATCGTCTTGACCCGCGCCTTCCTGCAGATCTCGGCGAACCGGGACAGATCGATGCAGTGCAGGTACGGGTTCGTCGGCGACTCGCTCAGCGCGAAGCGGGTGCGCGGCCTGAAGGCCGCCTCGAGCTGGTCGAACGCGCCCGGGTCGATCAGCGTGTGCTCGACGCCGAGCCGCGCGAGCACGGTGATCACGAACTGCCGCGTGCGGCGGTAGACGTCGCGGAAGAGGATGACGTGATCGCCCGCCTTGAGCAGGGCGAACGCCGTCGTCGTCACCGCCGCCATGCCGCTCGCGAAGAGCACGGCGTCCTCCGCGCGATCGAGCGCCGCGATGCGCCGCTCGACCTCCCGCACCGTGGGGTTGCCGTAGCGGCCGTACTCCTGCCGCTCGGGATCGGCGTCGCCGCCGGCGAAGTAGCGCTCGAGATCCGCCGTGTCCGCAAACGTGTAGGTGGCTGTCTGCGCGATCGCGGGGGCGAGGGTGTGGGACGGGCGCTCGCGGAGCACGCCCGCGTGCACGGCATCTGTCGAGTTCGGCAGGTCGATCTTCATGGCGCTGGACGGCCAGGTACCTCGGTCACCGGCCTGGATAATTGTCGCACTTGACGCGTCGGAAATATAGGGAATAGCATCAGTCATGTCGCAACCAGTCGAGCGCCTTGCGGCGGCCATCGACGAACACGCCGAGAACGTCGCCAAATTCAAACGTGGTGAGCTGACCCCCGACCAGTTCCGCCCCCTGCGGCTGGCCATGGGTGTCTACGCGCAGCTCGCTCACGTGAAGCACATGCAGCGCATCAAGATCCCGGGCGGGCAGCTCACGGCCGCCCAGCTCGAAGCGCTTGCGGAAGTCACCGAGCGGTGGGGTCGCGGGCTAGCGCACGTCACGACCCGCCAGGACATCCAGCTCCACTACCTGGAGATCGAGGAGACCATCGACCTGCAGCGCGTGCTCGCACGCGCGGGGGTGACGACGGTCGGTGCGTGCGCGGACACGCTCCGCAACATCACCGCGTCCCACCTCGCAGGCGTGGTGGAGGACGAGGTCTTCGACGTGACGCCCTACGCGCACGCCCTGACCGATCACTTCCTCTTCCACGAGCACAACCGGCGCCTGCCCCGGAAGTTCAAGATCGCCCTGTCGGGCAGCGCGCGCGACCACGCGCAGATCATGATCAACGACATCGGCCTGCTCGCGAAGATCGGCGACACGGGCCAGGGCTTCGCCGTCTACGTGGCCGGCAGCCTCGGCTCGACGCCCGAGGTCGCGCACCTCTGGCGGGAGTTCATCCCGGTGTCCGATCTGCTGCCCGTCTGCCAGGCGGTGGTGAGCGTGTTCCACCGGGACGGCGAGCGGAAGAACCGCAAGAAGGCGCGGCTCAAGTTCCTGCTCCGCAAGATCGGCGAGGCCGAGTTCCTGCGCCGGCTCGACGAGGAGTTCGACCGCATCAAGGCGGAGCGCGGCGATGCGCTCGCGGCCGAGATCGTGCGGCGCGTGTCCGAGTACCGGGAGAGCGATCCGCCCCCGCTCACGCCGCTGCGCGACACGCTCGGCGACGGCGCGTTCGCGCGCTGGAAGCGGACCAACACGATCGCGCAGAAGCAGCCCGGCTACCGGGTGGCGACGGTCAAGCTGCCGCTCGGCGACATCACGAGCGAGCAGCTCAAGAGCCTGGCCGACATCTCGCGGCGCTACAGCAACGGCGAGGTGCGGGCGACGAACACCCAGAACTTCGTGCTGCGCTGGGTGCCGGAGGGGCAGCTCCTCGGCCTGCACCGCGAGCTCACGCAGATCGGGCTCGCCGAGGCGGACGCCGGGCACATCACCGACGTGGTGACCTGCCCCGGCGGCGACTACTGCACGCTCGCGATCACGAAGAGCATGCAGGTCGGGTCGCGCATCCGGGAGCACCTGGTGCCGAACGGCAACCGCCAGGAGGCCGACGACTTCGTGAGCGCCCTCGGCGAGTTCGACATCAAGATCTCGGGGTGCCCGAACTCGTGCGGGCAGCACCACGTCGCCGACATCGGGATGACGGGGCTGATGGTGAAGGGCAAGGACGGCATCGAGCGCCCGCACTACTCGCTCCGCGTCGGCGGCGGCTGCGGCCCGAACGCCCGCATCGGCGAGCGCCTCGACGGCCGCATCCCCGAGGAGGAGACGTCCAAGGTGATCGCGGCCATCGCGCGCTACTACATGGCCGAGCGCGCCGAGGGCGAGAGCTTCCGCGACTTCGTCTCGCGCAAGGGCGCTCCCGAGATCACCCGCGTCGGCTTCGCTGCCGCCCAGGGCGCCGCCATCTAGAGCGACAGTCACCCGCTGCGGATACGGGCCCACCTCGACGTTTTCGGTGCTCGGCGTACGGGAGTACGCCTGCGCGCCGAAAGCGCCGATCTGGGCCCGTCTGCTGTGCGGGTGACCGTCGCTTTGTTCCGTGGGGAAGCGAGCGGAGAAAGACCGCGCTAGGACCGGCGGCGAGGGATGAGAGGGGGATCGCCGGCGAAGGGGTTCATCGCCAGCGCGGCCAGCACGCCGGCGGCACCCGCCTTGACCTTCTCCATCCCCGGCGCGACGGGCGCGATCTCCTCGCGCTCGTCGAGGAGCTCGGGGGGGATGTCGAGCACGAACCGGCTCGGCGTCCTCGGCACCATCTTGCCGCGCGACCCGCGGTGCTTCGCCCGCGTGAGGTAGAGCCGATCGCGGGCCCGCGTGACCGCGACGTAGAAGAGCCGCCGCTCCTCCTCGATGCTGTGGCCGCCCGCCTCGCCCCCCTCCGCGCTGATCGGCGCGGCGTCCGTGGCGCGCTCGTCGAGGCTGCGCTGGTGGGGCATCAGCCCTTCCTCCAGGCCGATCACGAAGACGTAAGGGAACTCGAGCCCCTTGGCGCCGTGCATCGTCGTGAGCGTCACGCGGTCGGTGGCCTCCTCTTCCTCGGAGTCCTGCCGGAGCGCGAGCAGCCGCAGGAACTCGGCGAAGTTCTCGCGATCCCCCTTCCCCTTGTCGTCGCGGCGCGCGAAGACGTTGAGCAGCCCCTCGAGGTTGCCCCAGCGGCGCGCCGCGGCGTTGTTCGTGGAGGAGCCGGCCGTGATGTCCTCCTTGAAGCCGGCGTCCGCGAGGAGCGCGCGGGCGATCTCCGCCGAGGGCTCGCCGCGGTCGAGCCGCGCGCGCGTGGCCTCGATGATCCGGAGGAGCTGGCGGCACCCCTCGATCGCGGCGGAGGTCAGCTCGTGGATGGCGTGCGGCCGCGAGACCGCCATCCAGAGCGAGGCGTCGTGCGCTGTCGCGTAGGCGCCGAGCTTGGCGACCGCGACATCGCCGATGCCGCGCGCCGGGTAGTTCAGGATGCGCCGCAGCGACATCTCGTCGTTCGGGTTGAGCGCGACGCGGAGGTAGGCGATGAGGTCCTTCACCTCCTTGCGCTCGAAGAACTGCTGGCCGCCGATCATCCGGATCGGGATCTGCCGCTCCTTCAGGGCGGACTCGATCGCGGCGGCCTGGAGGTTCGAGCGGTAGAGCACGGCGATGTCCTTCGGCCGCGCGCCCTCCCGCTCCAGCAGGCGCTGCGCCTCGGTGGCCACGAAGCTCGCCTCGACGTCCGGGTCGACGCAGATGATCGAGCGCACCTTGTCGCCCTCCATGCGCGTGGCGATGAGCGACTTCTTGTGCCGCCGGCCGCCGGACTTTGCGAGCACCGCGTTCGCCACGTCGAGGATCGGCTTGCGAGAGCGGTAGTTGTGCTCGAGCTTGACGACCTTCGCGCCCGAGAAGTGCTCCTCGAAGTCGAGGATGTTGCGCACGTCGGCGCCGCGCCAGGCGTAGATCGACTGGTCGTCGTCGCCGACGACCACCACGTTGCGGTGCTCGCCGCAGAGCAGGCGCAGGAGCTCGAGCTGGGCGCGGTTCGTGTCCTGGTACTCGTCGACGATCACGAAGCGATAGCGCATGCGCCAGCGCTCGAGGACGTCGGCGCGCGCCTGCCAGAGGCGCACCACCTCGCAGATGAGGTCGTCGAAGTCGAACGCCTGGAACGAGCGCAGCGCCGCCATGTAGCGCGGGTAGACGAGCATCGAGATCTCGTCGTACTCGTCGATGCCCTTGCCCTGCCGCTGCGCCTCGGCCCACGACTCGGCGTCGAGGAACGCGTTCTTGGCGTTCGAGATGCGCGAGAGGATGGCGCCGACGTCGTAGCTCTTGCCGGCGCGCAGCTCGCGGAGGATCTCGCGGATGACGCCGAGCGCGTCGGACTGATCGAAGATGGCGAAGGAGCCGCCGCGCAGGCCGAGCGCGCGGGTCTCCGCGCCGAGCACGTCGAGGCCGAAGCGGTGGAAGGTGCAGACCTTGAGCTCGCGCGCGACCTTCGCGCCGACGAGCTTGCCGACGCGCTCGTGCATCTCGGCGGCGGCCTTGTTGGTGAAGGTCATCGCCAGGATGGAGCGCGCAGAGACGCCGCGGTCGAGCAGGCGGGCGATGCGCGTGGTCACCACCCGCGTCTTGCCGGACCCGGCGCCCGCGAGCACCAGCATTGGCCCGAGCTCGTGCTCGACGGCCGCACGTTGAGACGGGTTCAATAAGCTCGTCACCGTGGCGTGGCGTAGCCCGAAGGGGGCCGGAGCGGGAGCTTGATTTTCCCGGAGCGCGGCGGCGGCCCGGAAGCCCGCGGGAAAGGCTCAGCGGCCGGGTGGCGTGGCGAATTGCCCGGGGAACGGGTCGGCCTCGCGGCGGCGCTGGAGCTCGTCGAGCGTCCAGGGCGTCGTGCCGCGCTCGTGGAAGAGGGCCACGCCGATCACGCCGACGTTGCGCGCGTCGCCGTGCTTCTGGTTCGCGTAGGAGCCGCGGACCGAGCCGAAGCGGAACGCCGCGACAGTGTCCATGCTCTGACGGAAGCCGTCGATCTCGAGCTCGCCGTGCGGATCGACCAGGTAACCGCGCTTGCCGAACGCCGCGGGCTCGCCGTCCATGACGTCGAGGCCGTCGACGGAGACGACGCACTCGATGCGGGTCGGCGTGAGGTTGCGCAGGACGATGCTGTAGCGCTGGCCGGCCTCGCCGACGACGTGGCTGGTCTCGCCGGCGACGAAGCCGCTCAGGAAGCCGCCGCCCCCGGCGCGGAGCCCGACCTCGACGGCGCCGCCGGCCAGCGTGAACGCCTGCGGCGACGTGCGGCGGAAGCCGGACGCGCGCGCCATGGCGCGGGCGCCCTCGGCGTCGTTGTAGAACAGGCTCGCGGCCGCGAACGGGCGCTCGGAATCCGCCCGCACGAACGGCGCTGTCGAGATGCGGGAGACGCGCGTCTCGCCCCACTCCGTGCCGAGCCCCGGGCGCTCGATCGGCTCCGGCGCGATCTCGCGGCTCGGCGACCTCCGCGCCGCGCCCTCGCCGCGGCCGGCGCCCTGCGAGGCGGCGGGGCGCTCGAAGTCGGCCGAGGGCGCGGAGGGCAGCGCGTC
>NZ_JEMA01001234.1 GCF_001589285.1 Sorangium cellulosum
AGGCGGCGGAGAGCGGATCACCCGCGATCGACAGCGGCAGCGAACGCCTCGGCGCTGGCCGCCGTCGCCGCGCTGGTGAGCCAGCGCTCCAGCGCCGCCGGCTGCTCGCACGCGAGCACCCGGGCCCGCACCACCTCCGGCACCGCGAGCCCGCGCGCCGAGAGCACCGCGAGGATCGCGCGCGCCTGGGTGCGCGCCTCGGTGCGCGCCTGCACCCACTCGTCCGTGAACCGCGACGCGTCGCGCTCCTCGAACAGCGCCGCGACCGGCACGGCGCCGAGGCCGTGCTTGCCCAGCTCCGGCAACAGCGGCACCTCCGCGCCCGGCCGGTAGGTGATCGACGCCGTCCCCGGCCGCACGACCTCGAGCTCTCGCCGCTCCGCGTGGGCGATCCACACCCACGGCCACTCGTGCTCCAGGTAGAGCTTCACCTTCTCCTCGAGGTAACGCCGCGACTGCGTGCCCCGGATCTCCACGGCCAGCACCGGCGTGCCGCGGTACGCGTCGTTCCGCGGCGACGACAGATCGCCCACGACAACCACGTCCGGCGCCCGGAGCGACGGCCCCCCCGGGTCGCTGAGGTCGCAGTAGACGTCCGTCATCACGGTGAGCCCCTCGCGCGCGTGCGTCCGGAAGAGCGCGGCGATGAGGGCCATCACGATGCCGTGGATATCCTTGCTCCCCATCTGCTCGATCAGCTCCCCGCGGTGCAGCTCCCACGGGCTGCCGTCGTAGCAGTCGGCCTCGGTGCCCAGCCGGCGACCGGTCGGGCCGAAGTCTCGCAGCTCGATCGGCCCGGTGTTCCGGGGCGGACGGGGCAGCAAGCCGTTCGTACGTGCGGTCATACGCGCGAGCATAGCACGCGCCGCGAGCCCCCTGCCCCGGCCCGCTCGCGGCGCCCCGGGTCGTGCCCGGTCCGGGGACCGCCCACGAGGGGCCGCCTCGCCCTCGGCGCCTCAGGCCGAGAGCTTCTGGTCCGCCACGTCGAGCGCCGCGTCGAGCGCCGCGATCCCCTCGTCGATCTCCGCCTCGCTGATGATGAGCGGCGGCGCCACGAGCAGGTGGCTCACCCACCCCATGAGGGACACCCCGCGCTTCGCCGCCTCGGCGACGACCGCGTCGACCACGAGCGGCCGCCGGGCCGCCTTGTCCTGCGGCACGTTGAACGGCTCCTTCGTCGCGCGGTCCTTCACGAGCTCCACCGCCCAGAACAGGCCGAGCCCGCGAACGTCGCCGATCGAGGGGTGCTTCTCCTTCAGGGCGCGGAGCTTCTCGCCCACGATCGCGCCCATCTTCGTCGAGCGGTTCAGGAGATCCAGCCGGCGGTACTCGTCGATCGCCGCGATCACGGGGGCCAGCGTGAGCGGGTGGGCCTCGTAGGTGTGGCCGTGGGCGAACATGTTGTCGTCGAAATAGTCCGCGATCGCGCGGGAGGTCGCGACAACCCCGAGCGGCGCGGCCGCGTTCGTCACGCCCTTCGCTGTCGTCAGGATGTCCGGGACCACGCCCCAGTGATCGACAGCAAACCACTTTCCTGTCCTGCCCCAGCCGCTCATCACCTCGTCCGCGATGAGGAGCACGCCGCGCTTGCGCGCGATCTCCGCGATCCTGGGCAGGTACTCGGCCGGCGGGATGAGCACGCCGTTCGTGCCCACGATCGGCTCGACGATCACCGCCGCCACGTTCTCCTCGTGGTCGATCATGTAGGCCAGGTAGTCGGCGCACGCGACGCCGCACTCGGGGTAGCTCCGGCCGAGGGGGCAGCGATAGCAGTTCACCTCGGGGCCGAACACAACGCCCGGGATCTTGCCCGCCGGCTCGATGAACCAGCGGCGGAAGTCGCCCGTCGCCGCGACCGAGCCCGCCGTCGAGCCGTGGTACGACGTGTAGCGCGCGATGATCTTGTGCTTGCCCGTGTAGAGCCGCGCCATCTTGAACGCCGCCTCGTTCGCCNGCCGCGCCATCTTGAACGCCGCCTCGTTCGCCTCCGTGCCCGACGTCGCGAAGAAGAACTTGTCGAGCCCCTTCGGCATCACCTCGAGCAGCTTCTGCGCCGCCCTGGCCCGCACCTCGCACGTGTGCGCGGGGCTGATGTAGGCGAGCTGCCTCGCCTGCGCGCAGATGGCCTCGATCACGGCCTCGTTCTGGTGGCCGAGGTTCGAGCAGATGAGCTGGGAAGACAGGTCCAGGTAGCGCTTGCCGGCCGCGTCCCAGAAGGCGCAGCCCTCGGCGCGGGTGACGTGGATCGGCTTCCAGCCGCGCTGGGCGCGCCAGGTGCCGTACGTGTGCTTCGTGGTCAGCTCGACGATGTCATCGCTCATGGCAACCTTCGCGGTTCGAGGAGGCGCTCAGCGTAGAGGGTGGACCGACCTCCTCGCACGCGATTTTCCCCGCGCCGCTCGCCCGCTCCCGCTCCGGACGGCGCGCCGCGACGCGCTCTCCCGCGCAGCGTTACCGTCGCGCGACGGCGTCGCGCACGGAAGCCCCGGTGAGCTTCTGAGCCGCCACGCAGCGGCGCGCGGCGCGAGGACCGGCCGGCGCCCTCAGCGCGCGGCCGCGCCTTCCGCCCGCGCCACATCCCCGAGGCGGGCGACGCGGTACTCCAGCCGGGAGATGACCTCCGCCTTCGTCGCGCCCTCGCCCACGTCCATCAGCACCTTCTGACACATCGCGCACATCTGCAGGAGGTGGGACCGGAGATCCTCGGGGGTGCACTTCCCGCTCCTCAGCTCGTCGAGCCGCCTCGAGAGCCCCTCCGTCTCGCGGCCCGCCTGGGCCGGATCCCCGGCGGCCGCCGGGTCGTTCCAGCGCGCCGAGCTGGCCTCGCACAGGAAACACGCACCCCCTTCGATCGGCTTTTGCAGCATGGCTCTCTCGCGCCTCCTCGCGCCGTTGTCTGGAAGGACATCCTGGAGCCGCTCGCCCGGATCACAAGCCGGGAAGCTGTCCGTGGGCCGCTGCGACGTGGAAGCGCTCGGTCGAGGCGGGCTCGACCGTCGAGCTGCCGCGCGGGGGCAGGTTCTGGGGCGACCGGTAGGGGCTCGTGACCGGCCCGTTCGGCCAGACCCCTGCAGAACCGACATCGAGCGCGCGGAGAGCTACTCCATCCCTGTCAGCTTCCCTGCGCCGGCCTGGCTCATGACGATGGCCGGGATGTCGGCTGCCGGATCAGCGCGGATCGCGTAGTACGCCGTCGGGTCGAACCCCTTGCCGTTCTCGACCCCGCCGTGCAGCGTCTCGACCACGATGTTGGTGTCTGTCCACGTCAGGTCGGTCCCGCCGTACTCCTTGGATGTGCGTTTCACCGTGTCGACATAGTTGCCCTCCGCGTGCACCGAGGCGCCCGTGCCGAGGCCGATGACGTAGTCGCTGATCTCGTTCGCGAAGTTGTTGAAGACGTGCGCCTGGCCGAACCGCACGCGCGGGTTCCGCTGGACGGTGTGGTCGAGCCAGTTGTGATGGTAAGTGACGTGCAGGCGCCCCGTGTCCTGCGGGCCGTTGCTGTCGTCGTGACCCAGCAGCATGGTCTTGTCCGTCTCCACGAAGTGGTTCCACGAGACAGTCACCCAGTCCGACCCGCGCTTGACGTCGACGGAGCCGTCGTAGCTCTTGCGGAACGTGTTGTGATCCACCCACACGTGGTGCGAGTAGCACTGGACGTTGATCGAGTCGTCCGTCGAATTGATGAAGGTCAGGTTGCGGATGATGACGTTCGAGACATGCGTGAAGAGCGACGCCTTGTCCAGATCGCACGTGACGCCGTGCGCGGCGACGAGATCCGGCGTCCAGCCGTTGATGTCGAGGCCGAAGCCGTCGATCGTCGCGCCCGTGCCCAGGCCGATGATGGTCTTGTTGGAGCCGACGTCCAGCATCTCGACGTCGGCAGGGCCGGCGATGGTGCCCGAGATCCGGATCACCCTCGGGGTGTGATCGCCGATGGCGGCGGCCAGCGCCGCGTAGGAAGTCACTGTCACGACCTCGCCGCCTGCGCCGCCGGTCGTGGTGTCCAGGCCATCGGCGCTGTGGGCGGCGAAGCCCACCAGAGTGGGATCTCCCGTCGAGCTGCCGCCCGAACCGCTGCCCGACGTCGCGGCGCCCGAACCGCTACCCGACGTCGTGGCGCCCGGGCCGCCGCCCGAACCGCTGCCGGACGTGGCGCCCGGGCCACCGCCGGAGGTCGCGCCCGAGTTGCCGCCCGATGTCGCTCCAGCGCCAGGGCTGCCGCTCGACGAGGAGCCGCCGGGAGTGACGCCGCTCTCAGGATCGGGCTCCGCGCCGTCGTCCGTCGCGCTCTCGCCGCACGCGGCCAGAAGGGCCACGCATCCGAACGCCACCGAGGCCGCGTACATCGTTGACCTCCTCATGGCGACACCGACATGGCACTTGAATTGTTCGATGCTCACGAGTTCCTCTCATCCGCAGCTCATGACGTCGAGCGCTGGACGGATCCATGCACACCACGATCCAGCGCCCTGCGAGCCGGCCAGTGGGACGCCCGGCCGCGAGCGCCGTCAACCGGGGATTGACACGCGTTGACAGCTCGGTTGACACCGATCCGAGGTGCGCCAGGCGACGCGCATGGCGTCGCCCTGCAGAGGCCCGGCGCCGGATCCCACCCGCGCCGCCCGGCCCCCGGTGCGGCGGGCCTGCGCGGCGCCGGATCGGCGTCCTGCGGCTCGCCTCATGCCCCCTGCGGATCGAGCTGGCGCACAACCCGGCACGGGTTGCCGGCGGCGAACACGCCGCCCGGGATGTCCCGGGTGACGACGCTGCCGGCGCCGATCACCGTGCCGGCGCCGATCCGCGCCCCCGGGCAGAGGATCGCGCCGCCGCCGATCCACACGTCATCGCCGATGTCCACCGGGCGGGAGAACTCCACCCCCGTGCGCCGCTCCGCCGCGGACATCGGGTGGTTCACTGTGTAGATCTGCACCGCGGGGCCGAACAGGACGTTGTTGCCGATGCGCACCGGCCCGACGTCGAGGACAACGCAGTTGAAGTTGAAGAACACCCGCTCACCCAGCGAGATGTTGGTGCCGTAATCGCAGTAGAACGGCGGCTCGATCCAGGCGACGACGGGCGCGCCGAACAGCTCCTGGATCAGGCGGGCGCGCTCGTCCTGCTGCTCGTCGCGGGTCGCGTTCAGCGCCTGGCACAGGTCGCGCGCGCGGCGCCGCTCGGCGCAGAGCTGCGGGTCGCGGAAGTCGTACGGCTCGCCCGCCAGCATCTTTTCTTTCTCGGTCTTCATCCTCTTCCCTCGTCGGTGAGCACGCGCCGGCAGTACCGCGGCCATCGCGGCCGGTCCAGCACGAGCGGCCCCGCGGGTTGCGCAAAATGCATCGGCGAGCGGACGGCCATTCTGCCGATGAAGCTGATGCTGGCCGCGCTGGAGTGCGAATTCCGGTTCGAGTTGCCCGCGGGCTACGAGGCCGGCGTCGGCGGCCGGCGGCCGCTCGTGCCCTGGCTGCCCTGGACCGCGGCAGCGCGCCGCTCCGCCGCGCGCCTCTCCCGCTCTCCTTCCAGGATCATCGCCACACCCCCGCTCGGCCCCATGGTGAGCCCCCGGCGCACGTGCCGGATGGGCGCCTGGCTCTCGAGCCGGAGCCTGTATTTCCCGAGGATCGTGCCGAGGACGACCTTCATCTCGACCATCGCGAACGCCGCGCCCAGGCACCGCCGGGCGCCGCCGCCGAAGGCGATGAACTCGAAGGGAGAGAACTTCCGCTCGAGGAAGCGAGAAGGCCGGAACCGCTCGGGCGACGGATAGAGGTCCTCGCGGCCGTGCAGGAGCAGCGGAGAGGCCGTGACCGCGTCGCCGGCCGGGATGGTGTAGCCGCCGAGCTGGAATGGCCTCTTCACGACCCGGGCGACGTCCACCACGGGCGGGTGGATGCGGAGCGCCTCGAGACACACCGCCTCCAGGTACGGGAGCGACGCGAGCGCGTCCGGCGCGGGCGCCGGGCCGAGCGCGTCGATCTCGCCGACGACGCGCTCGAGCACGGCCGGCTCGCGGTGCAGCCAGTACATCGCCCAGCCGAGCGACATGGCCGTCGTCTCGTGGCCCGCGAACAGGATCGCGCGGAGCTGCTCGGCGATCTCCACGTCGGCCATGCCGCCGCCGCCGTCGTCGTGGCGAGCGCTCATCATGAGCCCGAGGATGTCTTGCGAGGCGTCGCCCGCCGCGCGCCTCGCCCGGATCTCCTCGACGAGCAGCGCGTCGAGCGCCCTTGTCGCGCGCTGGTTGCGCGCGTAAGGGCCGAACCCGCCGAAATCGCGCCGGAGCGCGGGAAGGACGATGAAGCTCGGGCTGAGCGACTCGATGAGCCCGAGGACGGCCTCGCGGGTCCTGCCGATGCGCTCCTCGCCCCGCACGCCGAAGACCACGCGGACGATCACGTCGAGCGCGATCGCCCGCGTCGCCGCGAGCATCGAGAACGCGCGGCCCGGCCGCCACCGCGACGCGACGTCCAGGCTGATGTCCGCGATCGTCTTGCCGTGAGCCCGCATCGCGCCGGCGCTGAACGGCGGCCCGAGCAGCTTCCGGTCGCGCCGGTGCCGGGCGCCCGTCGTCACGGCCACCGACGATCTCCCGAAGACCGGCTCCGTGAGCTCGACGCCCCAGACATCGAACGCCTCGGGATCCGCCGTGTAGATCGCGCGAATCGCCTCGGGATCGCCCGTGATGGTCAGCATCCCGTTCGGCGACTTCACGCGAAACGTGGGGCCGTACAGGGCGGCGTATCGCTTGACTACGGGCTCGGCGGAGATGAATCCGGTGCGGATGAAGTCCACGAGGCTGAACGACCTCGGCCCGGGCGGCAGGGTTCCCATCGCGTGGCTCCGTGGGTCCATGAGGGTTGTCGCGCTGTCCCCGGCCGGGTGCACGAAGGCGCCGGGGACAAGGTCGACACGCGCGCCGGCGTCCGGTTCCGGAAGATCGTCGGCGCGCGTCCGATCAGGCGTGCAGCTCGCTCCGCTGCACGACCTCCACGACGGCCTCGTCGAGCGGGAGCTCGCGCTGCTGCCCGCCCTCCCGCTCCCGGAGCGCGACGGAGCGGCGCTCGGCCTCGCGCTTGCCGACCACCGCGACGAGCGGGATCGCGGCGGCGTGCGCGACGGCGATCTTCCGCGAGAGCGAATCGTCGCCCGCGTCGAGGATCGCGCGTATCCCCCTCTGCCGGAACCGCAGGAGGACCTCCTCGGCATAAGCGCGCTGCGCGTCTGTCACCGGCACCACGACGACCTGCTCGGGGGATAGCCAGAACGGCAGGGCGCCCCGGTAATGTTCGAGCAGGATGCCGAGGAAGCGCTCCACGCTGCCGAACAGCGCGCGGTGGAGGATGGCTGGTCGCCGGCGCGCGCCCGACGCATCGACATAGGTGATGTCGAAGCGCTCCGGCAGCACGAGATCGAGCTGGATCGTCCCGCATTGCCAGCTCCGCCCGAGCCGGTCGCGCAGCACGAACTCGAGCTTGGGCCCGTAGAAGGCCCCCTCGCCGGGCTGCACCCGGTAATCGAGCCCCGCGCTCCTCGCGGCCGCGGACAGCGCCGCCTCCGCCCTGTCCCACACGGCGTCGCTCCCGTGGCGCTCGGCGGGGCGCGTCGAGAACCCGACCGCCATGTCCTGGAAGCCGAAGCCGGCATAGAAGTCGCGGAGCGCGCTCGCGAACCGCACGACCTCGGCCTCGATCTGCTCCTCGACACAGAAGATGTGCCCGTCGTCCTGAGTGAACTGACGCAGGCGGAAGAGGCCGTGCAGCGTGCCGCTCGGCTCGTCCCGGTGCACCATGCCGAGCTCGCCGATCCGCAGCGGCATGTCCCTGTACGACGGCGCCATGCGGGACACGATCTGCATGTGACCCGGGCAATTCACCGGCTTGATGGCCGCGGCGTGATCCTCCTCGGACAGCCGGAACATGTTGGAGGAGAAATTGTCCCAGTGGCCGCTGGTCTTCCAGATCGCCTGCCGCAGGATCAGCGGCGTGCGGACCTCTTGATAGCTGTCACGCATCATCTGGCGCCGGACCGCCTCCTCCAGGAGGCGCACCAGCGTGAAGCCGCGCGCGTGCCAGAACACCATGCCGGGCGCCTCCTCCTGGAAATGGAACAGGTCGAGGCGCTGGCCCAGATAACGATGATCGTCCTCGTCGAGCATGTCAGTCTCCGTCGGCGATGGCCGGCCGGACGGAGCGCTGAAATGCGACGAGCCCCGTCCGGATTTTCCGGCGGGGCTTGGTTTCTCGTGTGTTCGTCAGTTCACCGCACGCACACGAGACCCATCCCGCCGCTGCGGGTAGTGGTCGTCGTGGTCGCGGTGAAACGGAAGTTCACGAGGAGAGTTGTATAGCGGCGTGCAGAGTCCGTCAAGCGGGACGTCTGCAGGACCGCTTCACGGCGCGGCGGGGGCCGACACCTCCCGCGCGGCCCCGGCGCCCGGCTGAGCGCCGTTGAGGGCGCGGGACAGGAGAACCGCCCCGGTGAAGAGGTAACCCGAGCAGGACCGGAAGACGTCGTACGCGCGGCCGATCAACGGAGCGCTCCGGAGGATGTCCCCGAAGCTCCACATCTCCTCGTGGCGCGTGATCTGGAAGCTCTCGCCTCCTTCGATCATGTCGAAATCGTAGCTCAGGATCATCCGCACGGGGACCGCGCAGCGCGGGAACAGCCTCAGGTACAAGGTGCCGTCGACGAGGGCGCGGCCCGCGTGGCGCGGCTCGGAGAGCCGGACGCTCATCTGGGAGATGTCGAGGTCGAAGCGGGCGCTGCCGCGAGATCCGGAGAGGTCGACCCGGTACGTCTCGACCCCGCGCACGTGCCGCCATGGATTGACGAACTCGATGCCAGGGGCGAGGTACGGATGGACCTCCTTCTCGATCGTCGCGAGCGGAACGCTCGTGTCGTACATCAGGCGCGCCAGCCGTCCGAAGCGCTTCTCGAGGTCAGCGAGCCCGAGGCGCGGCAGCGTCGGGATCGTGAACGGGAGGCAGTTCACCTTTGTCGCCATGTCGTGACTCTCCGTCGGTGCGTTCCTCGCCCGGTGTGAAGCGCCGGCCCGGACGGGGAAGATGAAGGCCGAGACGCAATGGGCGGGCCGCGGCGGGGCGGGCTCCCCTGTGCGGGCTCGGCGGCGCGTCGCTCCGCCCTGTGCGCCGCGTGTGCGCGGCCGCGCAGGGCGCTGGAAAGGCGCCTTTCTCCGCGTCCTTCAGGGCGACAATCGGCGCGACGGCCGTGGATTGCGCTGGTCCCCGGGGCGCTCGCCGCTATGTTCCCGCGCCGTTCGGCTCGGCGGGGCGCGCGGCGTTTCGCGTCCTCCGCCGGCGAGCCGCGAGGAGAGGACGTTTCACGGATGCCCGGACGCGCAGCAAGGGAACACGGGAGTCTCACGGAGCGCCGCACAGCGGCGGTGCGGCGGCTCGCCGCCCTCGCGGCGCTCGCCGCCCTCGCGGCGGGGTGC
>NZ_JEMA01001235.1 GCF_001589285.1 Sorangium cellulosum
GCCCGGCAGGAGGCCGCGCCCAGCGCGGCGCGGTCGTCGGCGATGGTCACCGCCGGGATCATCCTCTCGCGGCTCGTCGGGCTCCTCCGCCAGCGGGTGACGGCGCACTTCTTCGGGACCTCCGAGCTCGCCGACGTGCTCGCCGCGGCGTTCCGCGCGGGGAACATCACCCAGAACCTCCTCGGCGAGGGGACGCTCTCCGCGACCTTCATCCCCGTCTACGCCCGCCTCAGGGCGGCCGGCGACGCGCGCCGGGCCGCGCACTTCGCGCTGTCCGCGCTCGGGCTGCTGCTCGTCGCCGCCGCGGCCGCGTCGGCGCTCGGCGTGCTCGCGGCGCCGTGGCTGTCGTTCCTTGTCGCCGCGGGGTTCAGCGAGGAGAAGCTCGCCAGCACGACCCGGATCGTCCGGATCGTCTTTCCGATGACCGGCCTGCTCGTGCTGTCGGCGTGGGGGCTCGGCGTGCTGAACGCGCACCGGCGGTTCTTCCTCCCGTACGCCGCGCCGGTCGCGTGGAGCGCCGCCCAGATCGCGGGGCTGCTCGTGTGCGGGGCGTGGCTCGGGATGCGCGGGGAGCCGCTCGCCGAGGCGCTCGCGTGGAGCGCGTTCGCCGGCGCCGCGCTGCAGCTCGCGCTGCTGCTCCCGTCGGCGCGCTCGCTCCTCGGGGGGCTGACGCCGCGCCTCGACGCGCGCGACCCGAGCGTCCGCGAGGCCGGAGGGAAGCTGCCCGCGGCGCTGCTCGGGCGCGGGATCATCCAGGTCTCCGGGCTCGTCGACACGCTGCTCGTGAGCTTCCTCGGCACCGGCGCGAACGCGGCCTTCAACTACGCGCAGACGGTCTACCTCCTGCCGATGAGCATCCTCGGCACCGGGGAGGCCGCGGTGGCGCTGCCCGAGATGGCGCGCGACACGGCCGACGCGGACGTCGCGCGGCGCAACGAGGCGATGTCGCGCCGCCTCGGGGCGTCGCTCGCGCGGATCACGGTGTTGACCGTGCCGACGACGGCCGTGTTCATGCTGCTCGGGCGGGAGCTCATCACGCTGCTGCTTCAGACGGGGACGTTCGACCGCGCGTCGACGGCGCGGGTCGAGCCGCTCGTGTGCGCCTACGGGCTCGCGCTGCTCGGCAACGCGGCGGGGCGCGTGCTGATCACCGCCTCCTTCGCGCTGGGGGACACGAGGACGCCGGCGCGCTACGCGCTCTACCGGGTGCTGGTCAGCACCGGCCTCGCGCTGCTCCTGATGCAGCGGCTCGACGTGCTCGGCGTGGTGCTCGGCGCCGTCATCGCCGGATGGGTCGAGGCGATCGCCCTCGCGCGCCGCGTGCGGCGCGAGATCGGCGGGCTCGGGCTGGACCAGATCCGGATCGGCCGCGTCGCCGCGCTCACGGCGGTGTCGGTGGGCAGCGGCGTGGCGCTCCGGGCCGCGCTGCCGGACGCGTTCGCCGCCACGCCGTGGGGCGCCGCGCTCATCCTCGCGACGTGCGGCGGCGCCTTCGCCGTCGCGGCGCCCGCGCTGGGGCTCTTCAGCCTGAGGTCTCTCTTGCGCAGGAGGTGATCGCGGGCGGCGCCGTGCGCGCGTGGGCTCCCTCCTGCGCGCGGTGCCAGGCGACGTAGCGCTCGACGAAATCGCGCTGCACCGCGCGCAGCGCGACGCGCGGTCGCTGCCGCTCGAGCAGGGCGATCGCCTCGCCGACCTCGAGGCCGCCGTGCGTCGCGAGGTAACACAGCGCGAGCGTGACGCTCCTGCCCACGCCGCTCGCGCAGTGGACGTGGACGCGATGGCCGGCGCCGATGTGGCGCTCGATGAACGCCACGCCGCGCGCGGCCTGCTCGATCGTGGGGGCGCACATGTCCCAGCACGGGACGCGCAGGTACTCGACGCCCGCGGCGCGCAGCGCGAGCACTGGATCGTAGAGCTCGCGGGACACGTTGATCACCGCGCGGACGCCGAGACGGCGCAGCTCCGCGACGTCGCCGGGCAGCAGGAACCCGCCCACNAGCAGGAACCCGCCCACGAGGAGGTCCGGGTTCACCCAGGTGCGCCACGCATGCCGCGGTCGGAACGACGCGGTAGCGCGACGCAGCGCCAGGAAACCATAGAAAATCACGGCGTACGGCGCGAGCAGGAGCAACACCAGCGCGGGGCGGAGGCGCACGCGCTTCTCATGGAGTCGACGCGCTCGCGGCGCCAGCGGCCGGGCGGCGCTTGCGCGCGGCCGCTGTCGTGCGCAAGCGCCGCGCCTCGCGCCCCACGCGGACGGCGCCTGCGAACTTGGCCCACGTCGCGCAAGTCGTGCATGCGTCGACCGATGCGGCTCGTCTCCACGCCGACGGATCTCCGTCGGCCCGCCTCCGCTCCGGACCTCCGTGCGCCGCTGCCCTGCGCGCCGCGAAGCGCCGACGGCCGCGCCGGACCGGGCATCGCGTGCCCCGGGCGGCTCGCCGGCCTGGCGGTCGCGCTGATCCTCTCCGGGTGCAAGGCGGCAGGCGCGGCGGTGGAGCTGTCGAAGGAGGCAGGCGGCGACGACGGCGCGCTTCAGGTCCCCGCGCTTCCCGCGGATGGCCCCAGGCTCGTCGCGTTGCGGGCCGGGACGCCCGTGCTCGCGCGCCCGCGGGCAGGCGCGCGCAAGCTGGGTGAGCTCTATCCAGGCGCCGCCGTCGTGCGGTCCTCAGAGCCGTATGGACGCGAAGGGTGCAGCGGAGGGTGGTACGCGATCCGCCCCCGCGGCTTCGTCTGTGCAGGCGGCGGCGCGACGCTGCGCACCGAGGTGCTCTCCGTCCTTCCGGCGCCGCCCGACATGTCGCGACCCCTGCCCTATCGCTATGGGCGCGCGCGGACCCAGGGCGCTCCGGCGTACGTCGGGGTGCCGAGCCGCGAGGAGCTGCGCCACGCCGAGCCGGATCTCGAGCGCCACCTCGAGCGCGTGCAGCGCAGCGAAGCGCAGCTCGGCGCGTCAGCCAACGACGTCCCGCTGGACGCGCGCGGCGTCGCCTCCGGGCCGCCGGTGCTGCTGCCGGGAGGCGACGGCATCGGCGAGGACGGGCGGAGGACCGAGGCCGGATACTTCCTCTTTCCGACCTCCGACACGATCGCGCCGCTGCCTCCCCTCGCGGCGCTCGGCATCGAGCTCGGCGCGAAGGACAGCGCGCGCGTCGATCTGCGCTCCGCGCTCAAGACGGCGGCGCTGCGCAAGGGCAGCGGCGTCGCGATCACCCGCACCTTCACGACCGGCGAGACCGACGGCCGCAGGCTCGGCGCGACGCCGGACGGCCGGCTCATTCCGGTCGACCGGCTGCAGGCGGCGCTCGGTTCAGCGTGGCACGGCCTCGACGTCGAGAAGCTCGGGCTGCCTGTGGCGTTCATCCATCGGCACGACGTCACCACGTGGTCGCTCGGCCGCGGCAAGGCGAGCCCCGACGAGGAAGAGCTCGAGCGGCGCACGGGCGTCCCGCTCACGGGCAAGTTCAGGACGGTGGGCGGCGTGCGTTTCGAGGAGGCGCGCGACGGCTTCTGGCTGCGCGCTCAGGACCTCGTCGTCATCGTGCGCCGCACCAGGTTCCCCGACTTCGCCAAGGGATCGCGGCGCTGGATCGACGTCAGCCTGGCGAACCAGACGCTGACGGCCTACGAGGGGCAGAAGCCGATCTACGCGACCCTGATCTCCTCCGGGCGCGATCAGCTCCGCGACCCCGGATCGAGCGCGTCCACGGCGCGCGGCACGTTCCGGGTGCGGAGCAAGCACGTGACGCGCAACATCGATCCGCGCGAGGTCGCCGACAGCTTCGACGTCGCCGACGCCCCGTGGGTGATCGACTTCGCGCCGGGGCACGCGATGACCGGCATGTACTGGAGCGCGGGCATCGGTGAAGCGCAGGGCTTCCACGACATCGCCCTGACGCCAATCGACGCGCGGCGCCTCTTCCTGTGGACCGAGCCGCAGGTCCCCGAGGGCTGGCACGCCGTGCACAGCGGCGACGACGAGGGAACCCTCGTCCACGTCCGACCTTGATGAGCCCATCGCGATCGCTGGTCCCTCGCGGGAAGCCAGCGGTCGACGGTCACCATTCCACCATTTCTGGTGCCGAAGGAGGGAATCGAACCCCCGACCCGGCGCGTATGAAACGCCTGCTCTAGCCAGCTGAGCTACTTCGGCAGAAGCGAGGGCGGACTAGTACCGCTCCGTTTCTGCACTGTCAAGCGGCGTTTCGCGCGCCGCGACGGGCGGCCGACGCGCATGGGCAGGGCTCATTGATCATGGATCGCCCGCGCCGGGTGCTTCGGCAGCACCGCGGGGTTCCTCGCCTCGAACGGCATCGACCAACGGAAGTTCTCGCCGAGCTCGGGGGGCACCGGCGGGTACGGCGCGCCCCGCAGCACCGCGCGCCGGCAGTTCTCATCGAACTCGGGGATGCCGCTCGGCCGCGTCACCGACGCGCTCCCCACGGTCCCGTCCGCGCGGATCACGAACGTCACGATCACCGTCCCCTGAAGCCCCTCGCCTGCGGCCCACCTGGGGAAGGCGTCGGCCCAGAGCGGGTGCAGCTTGGCCATGACCTGCCGCATGTACAGGCTGCGCCGCCGGTCGAGCGGGTCGTTGTCGAGCAGCCGGCCGCGCCCCGAGCCGAGCGCGCTGGAGCGCGCCCCGGGGCCCGCGACGCCCCCCGAGCCCGTCGCCCCCGGCCCTGCCTCGCCTCCAGGGCCGAGGCCGCGCGCGCCTCCGGCCGTGCTCGCGTGGACGAGCGACTGGATCGCGGTCGCCACCTCCTGCTCGCTGTCCACCGTGTCGTTCGGGCGCCCCGCGGCGTCGGCGGGGACGGAGGGCGTGCCCACCGCGACCATCGGCCGCGCCAGCGGGATCGCCGCGCTGTCCCGGTGATCGTCGCCGGGCCGCCCGTCGCGCACGCCGAGCCCCGCGGACGCGCGCTCGCCCCCTTCCGTGGCGCCGCCTGCGACGCGCGGGCTCGCCCCCACGG
>NZ_JEMA01001236.1 GCF_001589285.1 Sorangium cellulosum
CGGGCCGGCGCCGCGCGGCGGCGCTTGTGCCGGGGCGCGCGCTCCCGTATCGCACCCGGCATGCCGCCCCTCGATCTGCACGTCGCTGTGTTCGGCGCCTCCGGCGCCGGCAAGACGGTCCTCCTCGCGGCCTTTTACCGAGCGCAGACCCAGCCCTCGTTCCAGCAGGAGTACGCGTACAAGATCCAGGCGGTGAACAAGGCGCAGGGCAACCGGCTCCTCGGGCGCTTCTATCGGCTCGAGGAGGGCACGTTCCCCGACGGCAGCACGCGCTTCGACGAGATCGAGTTCGACTTCTTCCCGCGGGACCTTCCGGAGCCGGCGGTCCGCATCCACTGGTACGATTACCCCGGGCGCTGGTGGGAGGAGGAGCCGGTGGACGCGGACGAGCGCGAGGCGATGCGCGAGGGGCTGCTCCGGCTGGGCATGAGCCAGGTGGGAATCCTCCTTGCGGACGGCGCGAAGTACCGGAGCGAGGGCACCGCGTACATGCGCTGGCTCTTCGAGCACTTCGCGGACGAGTGCGATCGGCTGCGCCGGACGAGCGCCGCCGCGGGCGAGGAGGTGAGCTTCCCGCGCGAGTGGATCCTCGCCCTCAGCAAGGCCGACCTGTTCCCGCCGGAGTACAGCGCGAGGGACTTCGAGCGCGAGGTCTGCCGCGACGCCGACGACCAGCTCGCGAAGCTCTGCGCCGTGCTCCGCGCCGAGCACGCGTTCGGGCACCGCTTCATGCTGCTCTCGTCGGTCGCCGCCCCGCCCGACGCGCAGGTCGACCCGAAGACTTCGCTCGGCGTGCGCACCCTCGCCCCCGCGGTCCTGGTGAGCACTGTCGAGGGCGCGGTCCGCGAGGCGCAGGCCTCGCGCAAGGAGAAGTCGGCCAAGGAGACGTTCTTCCAGGGCCTGCGGGATCTCATGCAGTTCGTCGATTCCGTGGATGACTTCCTGCCGAAGCGGTACCAGATCGTGAGCAAGATCCTGAGGTTCGTGTCGATCAAGGATTTCGCGAGCACCCGGGTCGACCGGCTGAAGAGGATGCGGGAGGACGCGATCCGGAGGGGCGACACGTTCAAGGCGGTCCTGACCGGCATGGTGGCGGCCCTGCGCGACGACGAGGGGCTGAGGGCCTACCACCAGAACCAGTAGGATCGTTATGCTCGCGCCCGTGCCCGCCCCCGCCCGCACCGTCGAGACATCGCGCCTCCTGTGGAGGACGCGCGGCGAGCATTGGGACTACGAGTTCATCTGCGTGCCCGAGATCCCGGCGCTCCCCGCCTGGCTCACCACGCTCGAGGCGATGCTCGGCGACGCCGAGGCGGGCGCCGGAGAGCTCCGCTATGGGCTCCTCGAGGTCGAGGGGCGCCGGCGGGAGGCCCCGCGCGCGTTCGCGTACGTGGCGGCGCGGTTCCTCGATCCGGCGCGGAGGGACTGGACGGGGCGGCCGGTGCAGCACTTCGCTGTCTGGTTCCCTCCGGTCCCGCCGGAGGAGGTCGAGGCGCTGCCTGCGGCGGTCCCGGAGAACTGGCACCTTCGCGTGCTCGACGGGCTCGCGGCGACGTACGGCTCCAGCGAGGTGTTCGGGCTGCCCGAGGAGGCGATCCGCGCCTGGAAGCGGAGCCATCAGGAGAGCCGGGCGGCGAGCGCGATGGCGATCGTGAAGCGAACGCCGCCGGTGGCGCTGCTCGAGGGGGAGGAGGCGCCGTCGGCCCCGGACGCGAGGTGGAAGAGATTGGGGACGATAAAAAAAAAGTCTCCTGAGCCGCCGAGGGAGGTGAGCCTGGTGGTGGCGGGGGGAAGGCGCGGAGGCGTGCGCAGGGTGTTCGGGTGCTTCACGGCGCTCGTGATGATGCTGGTCGCCGTGCATCAACTGGTGGCGTGCGGGGCGGTGATTCACCTGGGCTGAGCGCTCGGCGCGGTGTTCAGGGAGACCGGTCGTCCGGGAGTCGACGCTGTCAAGTCCACCCGTCCCGGGTCCTCTCTTCCGTCTCCTCTCTTCCGTCTTCCGTCTCCCGTCTCCCGATCCCCGTCTCCCCTCTTCGTGCGCGTNCCCGATCCCCGTCTCCCCTCTTCGTGCGCGTGCGCGTTCCCGTCC